>JASHPL010000436.1 GCA_030038125.1 Candidatus Sulfotelmatobacter sp. | reverse complement strand
CGAAGAGGTGATGTCGGCCATTCTCGAAGCCTGGGACCACAACGAAGTCATGTGCTCCTACAAGCTGAATCACGCCATCGGCGCGTATCTGGCAAAACACGCACAGGGACAACGCGGCATTCTGAAATCCGCATTCGAGCAAGGTGTGCCGGTGTTTGTTCCCGCATTTACAGATTCCGAACTCGGCCTCGATACCGCTCTCAACAATCGCCTGCGCGAGTCAACCGGGCGCCACAAGATTCGTTTCGATCCTTTCGAGGATCTCGAACACTTCGCCGCGACCCTGCTGCGGCAAAGAAAACTAGGAATTTTCACGATCGGCGGCGGCGTGCCGCGCAACTGGTCGCAACAATTTGGGCCGTTCATTGAACTTCGCCATCGCCGCCTCGGGGAAAATGTTCCGCTCAAGCGTTATCACTACGGCCTGCGCATCTGTCCCGAACCCGTCTTTTGGGGAGGGTTATCCGGCAGTCCTTACAGTGAAGCGATTTCCTGGGGTAAGTTTGTTCCACCCTCAGAAGGCGGCAGGTTTGGTGAGGTTTTCGTAGACGCGACCGTCGGTCTGCCAATCATCGTTGCCGCCGTTTTCGAACGGCTCGATAAATCAAGAAAGAACGCCAACTCGCGTAAGCTGGCAAAGGCGACTTTGAAAAAGTGACTTCAGGGCATTGCACGGCGCCATTTGGGGAAGCGGTCGCGCATTGCTGTGTCAAAAGAACGGGTGCTCAAAACTCCGGGGTGGCGCTGGTTTCTAGCTCGCTTTCTTCTCTGCCTCGCGCCTTCGTTCCGCGGCTCCTTTAGGGTCCGTCAGGATATCGGCCCACATCGGATGCGGTGTGGGCTCCGCATCGTAGTTGTCGTGCCAATTCCACCACTTATATGGCGGAGTCTGGGGATAACCCTCTGGCGAGTCCTCCCAGGTCTCCTGCCGACCGAGGGGCGTGATATCGAGGTAGCTCCAGGTGCTCCCCATCGCCTCATCGCCACGGCTGTTGATGAAGTATGTGCGGAACACCTTGTTGCCCTCGCGGAAGAAGACGTTGTGACCGTGCCATTCATCGACGCCGAAATCTTTGTCGAAGCTATCGGTCATGGTGTACCAGGGCATCTCCCAGCCCATCCGCGTCTTGACGCGCGCGATGTCCGCCTGTGGCGCGCGTGAGGCCCAAGCGAGGGTGGTGTCGCGAGCGTTCAGATGGGCCAGATGCGACACCTGATCCGCGCCTAGGGAGCAGCCGCGGCAGGCGTGCTCAGGCCAGCCGAACACCCCGGGCTTGAAGAAGGCGCGATAGACAATCAACTGCCTGCGGCCCTCGAATAGATCAAGCAGGCTAACCTTGCCCTTGGGCCCTTCGAATTCGTATTTCTTCTCCACCAGCATCCACGGCATCCGTCGACGCTCGGCGGCTAGCGCATCGCGGGAGCGGGTGAAGGCCTTCTCCTTCACCAGAAGTTGCTGCCGTGCAGCCTCCCATTCCTGCTGCGACACGATCGAGGGTGTCTTCATATGCGCCTCCGCACGACTCTCGTCTTTCCTTTTGTTCGTTGCATACTTACTTTCTCCTTGGCTTTCGAAAGCAGATCCTTACGACTCGGGCTATCCTCCTGCTTTCGCTATCTGGATTCGGTTGCCATCGACGGAAATATCCCGCTGCACCACCATTTCAAGAGACGTTCCCACTTCCAATCGCAGGTCCGGACCATGTTTCAGCAAGGCCCAAGCCAGTCCGCCCGCCAGTCCTGCCCCGCCGCCGATACGCGCCCCGTTCAGGCCCCCGGCAGCGACTCCCGCAATGCTCCCGGCCGTCCCGGCCACAGCCGCATCCTTCGCGGCTTCTTCGACCTTCTTCCCGGTATCTTTATCCTGTTGAATCGTTCCTTCCTTATCCTTCACGCCTTTGTCCTCAGCACCCGGCGTATTCTCAATCGAAGCGGGTAGCATCACGGTGTAGCCGCTCGGGTAGATCAGCGACGTGAAATGGATGAGCATTTCTGCTCTGCCTTTCATACGCCCCGGATGCTCGACGTGCGAAATCCGGCCTTGAATATACGTTCCGGCTGGGATCAGGATGCGATCATTCAGCACGAACGGAAACGCCGTCTGTGCGTAGACCGCGTCCCCTTCACGGGCATTTTTGGTCGAGATTGCCTGGGTGAGTGTCAGTGGAATCTTAGCCCCAGCGGGAATGACCAAGTGATTTGCATCCGGCTGCTCGACCAGCTTTGCCCCATTTGGTGTGCCGGTTGATTCCCGCGCCGGAGTCGAAGAACTCCCTTGAACCGACCCGCCTGCGTTCGCCTGACTTGACGCGGTGGACTGAGCAGAATTCGCGCTCGATTTCGCGGTGTCGGCCGACTGCGCCCATGCGATTCCCGGAACCAGTAGCAGCGCCAATAGTGCGCGCATACTCACCTCCACGGACAACCGTGTCCCGTGATGTTGAGATTACCACGGGTCAAGCCGCTAGGATGCGCCCTCGGAGACAGAAGTTATCCGTTGAAATGGAAAGGAACCATCCCGAAAGAGGTTAGGCGCCTTGGACGCCCCGCTGAGAGCATATCGGTCTCAGCAGTGCAAACCAGAGGCTCTTACGGTGATCCTGCCAACTGCGTGCCCTTTATGCCGCTACGTTGCGAATCGGTTGTACTGCCACTTCCCGCTTTCGACGAACAGCCATCGAGCCGCCAAAGATTGCGCCCAGCCAGCCGAGCAGCAGGGCAATAAAGGTCGCCCAGCCGATTCCAGCCAGCGTGTTCACCACATGGGCAACAGGTGACGACACTCCCGCGGTTGCGGTCGTCATTCCAACCCCCGCCAGAAGCGTGAGAATCAGAACGCCCAGAACCGACAATCCGAACATCGCCTGGCCGTGAGCCGCGCCTTCATTTCTAGTTGAGACGTCCGCCAGGCGCCCGGTTATCAATCCGGCGACATACATTGCGATCACCGTCAGCACGATGGCCCAGATGCTCGCGCCCACGCTAAGTCCCGTGATCGGATGCACCGCAACTGGGTTGACCGGGCTTACGAAAATCGCCACGGCTAGCATGCCAAATACCGACTCAATCGCGACAAATGTAAATGCGCCTGCCCAGACCGCTCCCCATTTCACCACACGGCGGCCAACTGTCAAATTTTCGTTCCCATAGGTTGCTGCTGCCATACTTCCTCCTCCTAATCAGTTGGATGGTGCGGCGGTTTGGCGAGGTTGACTTTTATGTAGATATATATCGTGTCACGACATATCTAGTTGAAAAGAGTTATGGCTCCCGGAATGCGCAAATCACTTCATCCAGCATTTGCATAGCAATAGTCTCGAGCATCGATGTTGGACCATGATTTGATAGCAGCCTGACACTGGCGACATCGGGGCGAGTAGAGGCAACTCAAGATTTTGCCTGTAACCGATCGTGCCCCATAGACTATGGCTCGACATTCGGCTAGGTTGATCCAATAGGCTTCGAAGGAAGAAGATCGCCAAGATTCGGCCAAAGCAGCGTTTTTCAGAAGAATCCTGGTTTTCGGCACAACACCTAGCTGTAACTACATTCTCGATTGCATGAGGAGGTTCCCTTGCCCGCGATTCGCGCCATTTTTTGGGACATCGGCGGTGTGCTGCTCACCAATGCCTGGGATCACAACGAACGCAGAATCGCATTGGAACATTTTCATCTGGATGAAAAGGAATTTCAGTCGCGTCACGAATTGGTCGTTTCATCCTTTGAACGCGGCAAGATCACCCTGGACGAGTACCTCGACCGCACCGTCTTCTATACGGCGCGTTCATTCACTCCAGCAACCTTCCGCGATTTCATGATTTCGCTGTCGCAGCCGTTCCCCGAAGCCCTGGCATTCGCGCAGTCTCTCGCCGACTCCGGCAAATATTTTATGAGCACCATCAACAACGAATCCCGCGAATTGAACGATTACCGCATCGATCAATTTGGTTTGCGCAAGATTTTCCGCCTGTTCATCAGCTCCTGCTTTGTTGGCCTGCGTAAACCTGAGGCGGATATCTATCGGCTGGCGCTGGAGACGACACAGATTCCGCCAGAGGAATGCTGCTTTATCGACGACCGCGCGCTGAACCTGGAATGCGCTCGAAAATTAGGCATGCCCTCGATCCAGATGAAGGGATTAGCCGAGTTACGGGCGAGTCTGGCACAGTTGGGCGTAAACCCCTGAGGAAACCGCTCAGGAACTTTTTCTGGGTTGGGTGGTCTTCACGACGGCGCTCGGCGGAACGTCAGATTCCATCATGCTGAGCGAGAGATCGCTCGACCAGCAATCGGCGGTCAGCTTCCAATCGCCCCCACTCTGCCGCGAGCAGACCCACAGGTATTTTCCGCGCTCCTCGCGCCGTTTGCCGGTCGCGCTCGGAACCAGAGCCTTGCAGCGCCCCGCTTCGTAGGCGAGATCGCCCACGACTTCTACGCGCAGCGGTTCCAGTTCCGCTTCTCCCAGTCCCGCGTCCAGCGCGCCGAAAAAGAACTCGCGCACCGCGGCCGCGCCTCGTACCGGGGGACAATTCGAACGCAGCACCAGAGCATCGGGGACATAAAGATCGAGCAGATCA
>JASHPL010000435.1 GCA_030038125.1 Candidatus Sulfotelmatobacter sp. | reverse complement strand
GCATGGCTTTGAAGTTTCTGGTTGCCTTGCTGTGTACTGGCTTGCTCTGCCTGATTCTCGCCCGGCACATCGCTGCACCAATTCGTGTTCTTCAGAGATCGGCGGCACGGATCGCCGATGGAGACCTATCGGTTCGCGCACTGCCGGCCATTGCCCCACGGAAGGATGAACTGGCGACGCTCGCTCACGATTTTGATCGCATGGCTGAACGCATTCAGGGCCTTCTTCATAAGCAAAAAGAACTTCTCGGAAACATCTCGCATGAACTGCGGTCACCGCTCACACGACTGAATGTTTCACTCGAACTCCTGCGCCATGGTGAAAGAGACGCGATTGAACACATGCAGACTGACATCAATCGGCTGGACGGGTTGATCGGGCAGGTGCTTACGCTTACCCGCCTCCAGATGGGCGAAGGTCAAAAGGTAGTGACCAGCGTCAACTTGCGGTCAATCGTGCAAAGCGTTGCGGAAGATGCCTGCTTCGAAGGCCAGAGGGACGGGAAGTCGGTCGCAAGCACGCACGCGGATGATTGCTGGCTAGCCAGCGATCCGGCACTGTTGCGAAGCTGTGTTGAAAATGTGGTGCGGAATGCAATTCGCCACACGAAGCAGAATACGGCCGTCGCCATTGCTCTGAACAAAGTTTCAGTGGCAGGAACGTCCTGGGCGCATATCACGGTCTCGGACCACGGCAATGGCGTCCCACCGCAGTCCCTGTCTCGACTGTTCGAGCCGTTCTACCGTGTTTCCGAAGCAGGCGACTCAAGAGCAGATGGTTTTGGTCTTGGCTTGGCTATTGCGCAGCGCGTAGCTCTTCTGTACGGTGGAACCATAACGGCGCAAAACCTCGATGCTGGCGGCTTGCAGATGAAAATCGAGTTACCTCTCAAAGAGTGTGTCCAGCCATCGGCTTTCGTTGAACCATCTAGCTCGGAACCGGTCCACAAATGAGAACATACTTTGTTGCGGAATATTGCTCGCACCACTCTGACAGTGCAGCCCCGATTCGAACGGCTTGCTCATTCCTCACGGTAGCATTTAGCTGCCAGCCCTGACACTTCCTTACACACGAACTCCTCACCCGCGTGTTATCTCAAGTGCAGACGGGATTCGAGGGTACTCAAACGATTGAAAGAGGAGTTCTATGATGCGAAAAGGTCTAACTGCTTTTGCATTCGTGCTTGTGGCATTTCTTTCTGCCCGAGCCCAACAACCGTCAGGCGAGCCAGCCATGCCCACCGCTTCGTCTGCTTTCCTACCCAGAGTTGGTCAAAGCAAACAATATGAGTATTCCGACACGATTACGAGTCCAAAGGGCAGCAGAAGATTCACAGCAACTCTTAGGCTCACAT
Organism: Candidatus Sulfotelmatobacter sp.; assembly: GCA_030038125.1. GTDB lineage: Bacteria > Acidobacteriota > Terriglobia > Terriglobales > Acidobacteriaceae > Sulfotelmatobacter. Next base: position 2,278 of record JASHPL010000435.1, on the reverse strand, counting down.
CGGTCAGTGCTAAAGAAGTTGAGGCAGGAATTGCAATCAACGGCAAGGAACCGCACAACATAGATTTCTTCGTGGATGACAGTGGCACGTTGCAGCCAACATCCATGCCCGAAGGGGAAAGCAAGTCGACGAACACGCGACACAACAGTGACCAGGCTCAACAGGCAGCTGCTATCCAGGCGTTTGTATCCCGAATTTCCCTGGCTTCTCGCATCAGTACACAACCAACTCAAGAAACATCCTTCCAGACAAAAATCACTGTACCCGGAGCAAGTTGCCCGGTGAATCCGACTCTCGTGATCAAGCTCACCCAACCAGAAGAGCTTGTCGCAGACGCCAGCGATACGACTTCCGTTAGCTCCTCTCAGACGAATCGGCGACTCTTCATGCCACTTGGCCTAGGCATCGGTGCAGGATTCATTGGCGGAGCAATCGGAGGCACGCCCGGACGAATCGTTGGAATCTCGATCAGCGCCACGTCTTTAGTGGTAAGTCTCGTGCGGTCGCGTCACTCAGGTCCTCAGCCGGCGGATGTCAGCTTGCACATTGAGGGTAAGCTGGCCGACGGTAGGCTTCAGTCGCTTTCCGGGGATCAGGAACTGGTGGTACATGCCAGCAAGCGCACGCGCACCATCACGGATAAATGGTCTCTGGTCGCGGGATCGGAGGTCGCAGCAGGCTTATGAAAATCGCACTTCATATTCTGATCTTCAGTATTGCAGCATCAGCTTGCGCACAAGAAGTACCTACGTTTTCCGCGAGAGTGAATGTTGTCACCCTGCTGGCGACAGTCCGGGATCGTGACGGCCGCATTCTCAATAACCTAACGGCCGGCGATTTTGTGCTCACGGAAGATGGCATCCCGCAGAAGATCCGCTATTTTGTGCGGGAATCAGACCTTCCTCTCACGATTGGACTTTTGGTAGACACCAGCCGGAGCCAGACAGGCGTGTTAGACGAAGAAAGCTCCGCGAGTTACAAGTTTCTCGATCAAGTTCTGCGCGAGGGCAAAGATCAGGCATTTATCGTTCACTTCGATACCCGCGTTGAGACCCTTCAAGGACTGACCTCTTCGCGCGTCAAGCTAGCATCTGCCCTTCAAGGGTTGAGCATTCCGGGCGAGGCAGCGACGTTCTTGTACAGTGCGGTCAGGGATTCGTCACAAAATCCTATGCAAGATCAGACTGGCCGGAAAGCTCTGATTCTGCTTACCGACGGCGTGGCGTACAGGGATCCCACGACGATCGACACCGCCATCGAGTTTGCGCAGCGAGCAGACTCGATCATTTATTCCATTCGTTTCTCCGACCCCGTTCCGATTCGCCCCCTGCGCGCTGCCTTTGTGGCCAGCATGAAAGAGCACGGCAAACTGGAACTCGAACGGATGGCAAAGGAAACCGGCGGAGTTTCCTACGGGGTCTCGAAAAACCGCTCCATTGAAGCGATCTACTCAGAGATCGAAGAAGCGCTTCGCAACCAATACAGCATCGGCTATACGCCCAGTCGACCATCTCCGGATGGAAAATTTCATAAAATCAAACTCACTACCCGGGACCGTCATTCGGTCGTCACAACCAGGGAAGGTTATTACGCTCGATGACACGCACGGTGATGACGCGGCGGAATTGTCCGTCAAATTCGAACCGAAAAACTGAGCTGGTCAGCCATCGCGAATCGACTCGGTGTTGCCCGATCCACGCACAGCTTTGCGCCAATCGAAGTCAACTCAGCTTGTGAATCTATTCAGGTCCGAAGGTCATCAGTTAGCTGTCAACGGACTCGCGGCATTACAATGCTGCGGGTTCGAGTGCAAACAGGAAATTCCAGATGAAAGACTTGCTGGCCGATGTGGCGGCTCGTGCTGGGCGATACATAGCCGAAGTTGGCGATCGGCGCGTCGCACCTCTTCCCGAGGACGTGGAGCACCTCGCAAGGCTCGGCGGACCTGTGCCGCGGAGCCCGTCCGATCCAGCAGAAGTCGTGGCGCTCCTCGACGAGATTGGCTCGCGAGCGACCGTAACCACCACGGGCGGCCGATACTACGGATTCGTCAACGGAGGCACCTTGCCTGCCGCGCTCGCCGCGAATTGGCTCGCAAGCGCGTGGGATCAGAACGCTTCGATGTATGTCATGTCGCCGGTGGCTGCGCTGCTGGAAGAGATCGTCATCGGTTGGATGGCGGATCTGCTCGTGTTGCCCTTGAGTTCAGCCGGAGGTTTTGTAACGGGGACGACGGCAGCGAATTTCTCGGGGCTGGCCGCTGCCCGAACGGCGCTCC
>JASHPL010000434.1 GCA_030038125.1 Candidatus Sulfotelmatobacter sp. | reverse complement strand
CTGCGACCGAGATCGTTGCTTGATGAACATCGAGCCCAATATACTTTTCACCGTTCACGAGGGTGCTCTTTTGTAAGTCGTCATGCGAACGATGACAACCTACTCCTACAGGGGCGCCTTTTTATAATGCGTTAACAAGAGTACGGTTCTTGCGTGAACGCCCTCTACTTTGTAAGCGTCTGCATTTCCCATCCCGGCAGCAACAAAATTGACACTTAAATGACATTTCGCAGACAAACTGGTTGCAACCCCTCTTCGAAGGCCGATGTACCCTACCGCGAATGAGGATTTGCATGGACACGGGCAGGTTGCAGGACGTATCGAGGGCCGGGACCGCATCCGTGGAGATTCATGAGGCAAATCGAGGCGGGTAGCTATGCGGACGGCGGTTCTGGCTTGCGCGGGATGTATATCTGTTCTTGGGAGCATGCAAGCCGCGAACGAACCGAATGTGCCAGAAGTGCGGTATCCGAGAGTGGACATCGCGCTGGACACGATGGAAGCCCGAGTTAAAGCGCAACGCGAAACGATCCAGCAGTTCAAGGTGTTCTACGATTTTCAATTCACCGACAAGCTGAAGGAAAGTGGCATTACATTCGTGCATCATGCGGTCCCCGACGCAACCTACAACTACATGCGCGTACATTACGATCACGGCACGGGCGTAGCGGTTGCCGATGTCGACGGTGATGGACTCTATGACATTTATTTCGTAAATCAGGTTGGTGGCAATGAGCTGTGGAAGAATCTGGGCAATGGAAAATTCAAGAACATTACCGACGAAGCTGGTGTAGGACTGAGGGACCGCATCAGCGTCGGGGCTTCGTTTGCGGACGTCAACAACACCGGCCGTCCAGACCTGTTCGTGACCACCGTGGACCAAGGCAACGTGTTATTTCGGAACGACGGCAACGGACACTTCACAGACGTGACCGAGCACTCCGGGCTCAGTCCGGCAGCACACTCGTCAGGCGCCGTGTTCTTTGATTACGACCGCGACGGCTTATTGGATTTGCTGGTCTGCAACGTCGGCGTTTATACCACCGAGGAGAAGGGACCCGCAGGCGAGTATGTAGGATTGCCGGACGCGTTCCTCGGACACTTGCATCCGGAGCGATTCGAGGGACCGAGGCTTTACAAGAACCTAGGGAACTACCGCTTCGAGGACGTGACCGCGGAAGTGGGACTGGATCCCAAGATTTGGGGTGGAGACGCGGATGTTGTGGACTTAAACCGAGACGGCTGGCCCGACATTTATTTCCTGAACATGCAGGGAGCGAATCATTACTTTGAAAATGAAGGCGGCAAGAAATTTGTGGATAGGACCTCCACCTATTTTCCCAAGACCCCCTGGGGAGCGATGGGCATCAAGTTTTTCGACTATGACAATGATGGCCTCATGGATCTGTACGTCAGCGACATGCACTCAGACATGATGGCGGTAGACGTCCCACCAGAGCGGGAGAAGGAAAAACTGGTGACGCAGCCGCCTCCAGAGAGAATACTAGGCGGACCAGCCAGTAATTACATTTTTGGAGACGCGTTCTATCACAATCTTGGGGGTGGAAAGTTCGAGGAGATTTCCGACAAAATTGGTGTGGAGACCTACTGGCCCTGGGGAGTCAGCGTCGGTGACGTAAACGCCGATGGCTGGGATGACATATTTGTTACTGGCGGAATGAACTTTCCCTTCCGTTACGGCATTAATTCCATGCTTCTCAACAATCGTGGCACGAAGTTTCTCGATTCAGAGTTTTTGCTGGGCATTGAGCCTCGCCGCGTACCCTACACCAAGTGGTTTGTTATGAATTGCAGCGAATCCCTCCGTCCGTCGGAACGAAAGATCTGCGAGGGTTACAACACCAGGATCATGGTCATGGCGCCCAAGGCCAGCCGCTCTTCGGTCATTTTCGATCTGGATAATGACGGTGCGCTGGACATCGTAACCAACGACTTTAATTCCGAACCGCAAGTTCTATTGAGCAATCTCGCCCAGCGGAAAAAGATTCATTGGCTGAAGGTGCTGTTGGTCGGGAGCAAGTCCAATCGGGAGGGGTTGGGCGCTGTCGTGCGTGTCACAGCGGGCGGCCAAACCTACACAAAATACAATGATGGGAAGTCGGGTTACTTATCTCAAAGCGCGCTGCCACTGTATTTCGGCTTAGGAGAGGCCACGAAAATTGATCGTGTAGAAGTGCAGTGGCCCTCGGGACAGATGCAGACGGTCCACGAGAACTTGAAAGACAACCACGTCCTTGTTATCGGAGAGCCGTAGCTGTCGCAAAATCGCCTTAGCACTCAAAATCCCCCGGAGAGGCGAACCAACAGCGCAAAGTTGTGAGATCGACTGTTTTCAGCAAATGTGGTCCGGCTATGTTCTAGGATTCTCACATGCGACGCACATCAAGGCTCGCCGAGAGCTGACAAAATGCTATGCCCTCTGCCGATCTGACACTGGCGGCGTTCTGTTTCCCTATTTGTTCTAGTCTTCACTTTCAGCGTGCTGTCGCCTGCGCAAGAAGAACCGACGTTTCGCACCCAGTCGAATGTTGTCTTGGTTCCGGTGCTGGTTCGCGACAAGTCTGGGAGTATCGTCTATGGCCTCAAACCCGACGACTTCATCATTGAGGACCACGGCGTGCCGCAGACGTTGTATCTGGACGAGTCGGCGGAATCGGAACCGATATCGCTCGTCGTCGCCGTACTAGTGGGACGGCGTGCCGACTTTGAACTGCCGCGCATGCGGGGACTCAGCACAATGCTGGACCCAGTGTTCGAGCAGCCGGGAAGCGAAGTCGCCCTGCTTACCTTCGACAGCAAAGTGCATCTGCTCGAAACTTTCACTAGTGATGACGCCGCGATTGCGCACGAGTTAGGGACACTGCACTCCGGCGATCACGGAGCCGCTGTTCTCGACGCGATTAATGGAGCCATAAATCTGCTTGATCGTGTACCCAAAACCGCAAGCGGGTGCTCCTGCTCATCAGCGAAACGCGCGACCATGGCAGCCAGGTGGCGACGATTGATGGCGTGATTAAGGCTATCGGCAACCGCAACGTCGTGGTGTACGCGCTGCCATTTTCGCCATCGAAATCCAACGTGCTCGACACGCTGCGCGGCAACAACAATTGGAATCTGCATCCCGAGCAAACTGAGATGAAGCCCAATCCAGATCTGCTCGCACCATTCGTCCTGGCCGCACAGGCGATGCGCAGGAACACGACGAAGGCGATTGCCGCACAGAGCGGCGGCGAGTACGTAATGTTTTCGTCGAGGAAAGCCTTCGATTCGCAGATCACCAACTTCTCCAATCATTTGCACAGCCGGTATCTCCTGAGCTTCCAGCCGTCAAAGCCGCATCCCGGGCTCCATCGGCTAAGTGTGAAAATCAATGAGCCGCGAGACGCGACTGTACTCGCACGTTCGAGCTACTGGGCGGTGGAACAGCAGCCATGACTAAGAAGGGGTTTTACCTGCGCTGCTTCGACTGACAGAAACCGCAGCAGCACGTTGCCTTGCTTACTGATGTGTCCGAGTCGCCGCCGATCTCCACTGGATTTCACTTCCGGAACCAGCCCGATATAACTGGCGATCTGCTTCCCACACTGAAAACGCTCGCGAGTTCCGATCACCAACTCGAACGCTAGGGCGGTCAGGGCATCCACTCCCGGATGTGTCATCAGAAGCCGGGTCACCGCACGCTTCTCCACTTCCTGCTCCAGAGCTCACGTCAGTTCAGTTCTTGGATCTTCGGCGTTAGTTGGTCAAGCAGATCGAGCAAGTCCTGGCGTCGCCGCGTTGCCCACGGAGCTAATGCGATCGACTCCAGTTCCGCACGACCCGCCGGCCGCCACAACCCCTTCTTCCGTCGCACTCCTTCGTTCAGAGCCACGACATGCAACTGATTCATCACCCGCGTGCGCATCTGCACCAGGCGGTGCCGATGCCACAACAGTTG
>JASHPL010000433.1 GCA_030038125.1 Candidatus Sulfotelmatobacter sp. | reverse complement strand
CAGGTCATTGCTCGACTGAAGCTCGGTAGCTGTCGGGGTCCCGAACCGATTGACCTGAGCCTTCGCCGCAGCGACAGTTTCACGGTCGAACGAGGCCAGGCGTCCGGCGAGAGTATCGACAAACGAGTCGAGATCGTCATCCTCCAGTGAGCGGTTTACCCAGCCATAGCGCTCGGCGATGTCAGCGTCGAAATCGTCGCCACTAAGTACGATCTCAAGCGCCCGCGAGCGGCCGACCAAACGCGGGAGCCATTCCAGTGCGCCGCCGCCCGGGACCAGTCCGACGCCGATCTCGGGTTGGCCGAACACGGCGCTTTGCCGGCTGGCAAAGCGCATGTCGCAGGCCAGCACGAATTCGTTACCAATGCCGCGCGTGCGACCGCGAATCTTGGCGATACTCACGACTGGCGTGGACGAGAGGCGCAGCACAAACTCGCGCCAACGGCTCAGCGTCTCTGGCCGTTCAGCAGCCTTGGCGACGTCGAGATGGGCGGTGAAAAAATCGGGGTCCGCCGACTGGAACACAATGACCTTCACGGACGGATCCGTCTCAAGGTCGGTCATCAGCGCTCCCAATTCGACGATCGTTTCGGGAACAAACATATTGATCGGCGGGTTGTTGAAGGTGATCGTCCACTGGCCCGAATGGGTGCGGTCGGTATTGAACTGCGAATGGTCAGGCATGGCAAGTCTCCTCTATCTGCACCGAGTCAAGAAGGAGAGCTTCTACACTCGAAGCTCTCCTCTAGCCGTTACGAAGCATGCGGCAGGTGACATCATGCTGCTCTCGCGACGCCCGACCGCAGCAATCGGAAGCCAGCGCGCAGTTCCTCTGAAAAGAGTTTTGGCTGTTCCCATGCAGCAAAGTGCCCACCTTTCGGGAGCCGGTTGTAATGAATCAGGTTGGGGTATGCTTTCTCCGCCCAACTCCGTGGTGCAGGGTAGAGCTCGTCAGGGAAGACGCTTACGGCAACCGGGATCGAGACGCCCTTCACATTGAAATACCCTTTGCCAAAATACTCCCAATAGAGACGGGCGCCAGAAAGCGCCGTGTTCGTCAACCAGGTGATCGTGATGTTGTCGAGGACGTCATCGCGGGTGAGGCCCTCGGCTTGTCCCTGAAAGACGCGTGCGATCAGCTCGTAGCTGCGTGCGTCATGATCCAGGAAATAGGCTGCAAGGCCGACGGGTGAATCCGCGATTCCGTACAAGGTCTGCGGTCGCAGCCCCATTTGGAACCCGTAGGCAATTCCCTTTTGATATACGAACTGCAAACGCTCGTAGGCAACCTTCTCGTCGGCGGAGAGACCCGATGGCGCCGGCGCGCCGGAAAAAGCTGCCTGGTCAATCTCGGCGGGAAAGATGCCGGGCATGTTGGTGTGAATGCCGAGCAGTTCCGGGGGCGCTTGCACCCCCATCAGATCGACGATGACTGCGCCCCAGTCGCCGCCTTGCGCAACAAATCTGGTGTATCCGAGCCGCTTCATCAGCGTGACCCAGGCGCGCGCGATGCGATCGGGGGCCCAGCCGGTCGTGGTCGGTTTGCCTGAGTATCCATAGCCCGGAATTGACGGGACCACTACATCGAAAGCGTCTGACGCACTCGCGCCATGCGCCGTGGGATTGGTAAGTGGATCGATGATCTTCATCTGCTCAACGATGGAGCCCGGCCATCCATGAGTGACGATCAGGGGCAGTGCATTTTCGTGGTTGGAACGGACGTGAATGAAATGAATGTCCAGTCCATCGATCTCGGTGATGAATTGGGGTAGGTCGTTCAGGCGCGCTTCAACTTTCCGCCAATCGTATTGGTTTGCCCAATAGTTCGCGAGCGCCTGAGTCGTCGCCAGCTGCACGCCTTGGGTTGGATCCGAGACTGTTTCCCGATCCGGCCATCGCGTTTCGTGGATGCGCCTGCGCAATTCAGTCAATTCGGCTTCTGGAACATTCACCTTGGGGAACGGACGAACCGCATTATTGTCAGACACCTGCTTACTGGGTGATGGTGAAGCGGCCTTTTGCGTCATGGTCTTCCTCCTTTTCAGTGGGTGGATTCGGGCCCGCGCAGACAACGTGCGCAACCGCCGGTGATAGCGACGTGCTTCCTAGGATTCGTTCGGCCGAGGCTCGATAGAGCCGTATGTCAGGAGATAATTTGTTGCCTGACGAGGTGATGATGGGAGCAGTTCCTAGGAGCCGCCCTAGGAGAGACGAACGACCAAAATTGTGTGCTGGCGGCTTGTCTGTGTCAAGAAGAAACCCGAAAGTCCGGGATTGGATTCAAGTGTTGTTACCAGGCCATTACAGTCAAATTACACCGCAACGAGGAAGATGAGCGTAAGCGAAATTTTGATCGAACTATTGGACGCGCGGCGTACACTCTGGTCGGAATCTATTGAAGGGAGATTCAATGCGCGTGCTTGGCTATACCTGGGCTGGGGTGCGAACGTCCGACCTGAAATCAACGGCACGTTTTTTTGAAGAGGACTTGGGGTTGTCCATCAGCTATCGGGGAAAGGGCCTGGTCCAGTTCGAGCTGCCTTCAGGACAATTGTTCGAGGTCTTCGGTTCGGAGAGCCGCTATTATCGACTGCATGCTTGCCCGGTTCTGGCTTTCGAAGTGGAAGACGTGAGGCAGGCAAAATTGGAACTGGCGTCGCGGGGTATAGAGTTCGAAACAGATGTTGAAGGCGATGACTCCGAGGCTTGGACGTATTTTCGCGGCCCTGACGGCTTCTTGTACGAACTTTGGCAAACCCCACGACCGTTGAAGGCGCTGCCGAAACGCGGATGAAGTGAAATTTTGGGACAGTCAGGGCTGTCGCCTTCTTTGCCTATTACTTCGAGACTTAGCAAATGATCGACTTGCACTGAGAAGACAGCATCGAGTGAAAGTTTCACTCGGCGAAGCCCGAAGATTCCCAAGGTGCGTTATCGCAGAGGTCCCGCGTTTTTCTGATCCAGCACCACGGAATTTGTGCCCGACTTCACCTCGACGCGCAGGTCCCAGGCAAGGGGCGGATTTGCGTTATGGCTGGTGGTGAAGAGGTAATAAGAGCCGTCGGGCAGATTTGAGAAGGTGGCCTTGCCCGAGTCGTCGGCCTTGGCCATCCGCTCGACATAGGGCTTCATTCCCGCGACCATCTGCTGACAAAGAGGAGCTTTCTGCACGCAGGCTGCATCCCAGGCTTGCACGGCATTCTTGCCCGCAGGAGGCTGCATTCCCTGTTTCATCAGCAGGTTGTTCATGCTGTCTTTCAATAGAAAGACAAGATGTCCGGCCAGAGGATTGCCTGCGCCAGTCTGTGATGGAAACGCGGCGAGAGATAAAACGCCGTTGCCGGCCGGAGCACCGGGCTGCGGCGCCATCGAACTCGAGTTGTTAGCCGAAGTCATGTTCGCTGCTGTAATCGTTCCTGGCTTCAGAACCGCCAAACTGCAGGTCTCATTTGCCGGGGCTGCAGCGAAATCGCCGTCCTGAGTTTTGCCCACGATTCTATTGCCCTGCACTGCGTAGGATCCGGAACCAGGGTCGAGCGTGTTGTCGGACTTTATCGCCATGACCAGCGGCTTGGGTGCATCGACGCGGACGGCCGGTTGACCGCCGGGGGCCTGAACGCTATAGGGATACGCCCTGATGGCGGCGCCGCATTCGAGGATCGCCGATTCAGGGAAAAATTCGACGCTCAATCCAGTTGAAGCAATGTAGGCGCCATGCATGCGCAGACCAGCCGGAGCAGCCGGGGTCTGACTGCCCAAGAGCATGTTTTCCGCGATCCCTTTCATCGCATCGACCTGAGTTTTGCCGGAGCTTTTCAAGACGGCCTGGGTGCAGGTCTCGGTTTTCGGAGCGTAGTTGATGGTTGGAGCGGTGTAAGTTCCCGGCTGGTAAGTGGTGGTGGTTGTTGTATGGTCGAGATCGTAGTACGCGCCGCCGTTGTAATGGAGGTTCGAGTCTCCGGCATGGGTTTGCGCTTCCAGCGGCGTAATGTGTTCCGTAGTCGTAGCTGTGGACGTAACCATTTTCCCCGGAGTAGAGCTGCCACCCGAAGATCCAGCGACAACTACACCGTTGACAACGATGGGGCCGGCGTTGGCCAGTGTGCCGTCTGGCCGCAGGGAAAGAACCAGCGGCTTGGGTGTCATCTCAAGCTTGATGGCGAACTGTCCGTTGACAGTTTCGATGGTGTAGAAACGTTGTTGCGGCGCGAGTGTACCGCAACTGGTCATGGCCGAGCGATCGTCGAACTGTAGCACCCAGTTGCCGGCGCCGACGTATCGACCCGATATTTCCAAACCCGGGGGCAGCTTGTTGGTCGCTCTTTTCAGCGTGTCGGCGGAGCCGGGGACCATGGCATTAGCCATGTTGACACCATTGGCGATCGCGCCTTCAAACCAGTTGCCGAGCTCATTCTCGCCGCAAAGCTTCGCATCGCGCCCAGAGACGACGCAGCGGGCCTCGGTGAGGCTGTTGCCCGAGACTCCACTCAGACTGAGGTTCGACGAGGAGCTCTGCGGGGCATTTTGCACGATGTTTGCCGGCGGCGTCGGGGGTTTCGGGGGATTGACTGCAGCATTGTAGGCATCGTCAGCTTTTTTCTGCGCCGCCTGGACGCGGGCTATCGATTTCGCCGACGGCTGCTGGCAGGTGGGGAGCAGCTTCTTCAGCGTGCCGCGGGTTTCATAGGTATAGGTGGGGAACCCGTTGGGTCTCATCTTGTCGGGGTGCGCCACCATGCAGTTGGAATTATCCGAGAGGTCGCGAATGTTGCAGTTTTCGATGAATAAATGCTCGCCATTGCACACATACGTCACGTGCGTTTGAATGTCGTCGGCGTATACAAGAGAAGAGAATCCAATGAGGGCGGCGACGCTGAGAATGGTGAATCGGACGCTCATGTCGTTCTCCTTTCGGATTTGTCGCTCGGGGGTGCGACGCGCAACGCATCATTCGTAGCTCCCCACGCGACCAATGCCGGCTGGGAAGGCTTCGCCGAGGGAGCCCGACGGAGTGCGCATGCAATCTTGGCTGGGGATTATACCGCCGTAATCGCTATTTGCACCAACTCGCGGATCTGCGTTGTCGACAATCGTTTGGCCCGCCCTCGCCCATTCTGTAGTTGATGCAATCGGCGGTTACACTCAAGTCACCTATCGTGGGATTCTGAACGAAGTTGGGATGCTACAACAGTTGACGCAGTAGCAAGGTTGCGATACCCAGGTTTCATCAAAACTTAAGATAGGTTTTATATACTTTCGCGAATGCGGGCGGTCTTTACTGTCACCGGGGTCTTGGCGCTGCTTCTCGTTCAGGCAGCGGCTCAGTCAACGGCCTCATCTCCTCCGGACAAGAGTCCCGAGCGTCTTGTCTACGTGATTCCGAACAATCGCACGGTTGAACACCAAAAGAGTTTCGCTCGGATCAACATGCGCACGAAATTCAAGCTTTCGGCGGAGGACGCTTTGGATCCATATGGATTCGCCTCAGCAGGAGTCAATGCCGGAGTCGAACAAGCGGCTAACGATCACCCACAATATGGGCAGGGAATGGCGGGCTTCGGCAAACGGTACGGAGCGGACTTCGCAGACGAAGCAACTTCCGAGCTTTTGGGCGGCGGCGTTTACCCTGCCCTTTTTCATCAAGACCCTCGCTATTTCCGCATGGAACACGGAAGCATCTGGAAGCGCGGCCTATATGCCCTGACCCGTTCGGTCTGGACCAAGGACGATATTGGGGAATTGGAGTTTAATGGTTCGGCTGTGTTCGGCGATTATTCCGCTGCGGCTCTCTCGAATCTCTACTATCCGGCGGCCGACCACACCTATGGACAAACCGTGCAGCGCGGAAGCATTTTGCTCTTAGAAGATTCGGCGTTCAATCTCCTGAAGGAGTTTTGGCCCGATGTGCATGACCGCCTGCGTCACAAAAAATCAAAGCAGCTGGAAAGTCTCCCGGCCAACTGACTGTGGCAGGCCGACGCACTGATGTATTTACTATCAATGATTAAATGGAAACAGGGTCCGCAACAGGAATGCGCGCAGGCACTCTACTCTTCTTCGTCTTCGCCCATCTGCTGCGCCAGATAGCGCTCGTAGCCGAGTTCTTTGATCTGATGTATTTGCGCTTCGAGAAAATCCACATGGTCTTCTTCGTCTTTGAGGAGCTCGACCAGCAGGTCGCGCGATCCGTTGTCGCCCTCTTTCGTGGCGACCGCAACGGCATCGTTGTACTGCTTCACGGCGCCGAGCTCCAGGGCAAGATCGCTTTCGATCATCCCCTTGACCGTGCCTCCTACTTTCAGGTCCAGCGGCATCATCGAAGGGCTGCCGTCAAGAAAAAGGATTCGTTCAATCAGCACTTCCGCATGCTTCATCTCACCGATCGATTGTTTTTTGATGTACTCGGAAAGCTTGTGATATCCCCAGTTCTCACACATTTCCGCATGGAGAAAATATTGGTTGATTGCAGTTAACTCCTCCCGGAGCGCTTTGTTCAGCTCAGAGAGAACTTTTGGATTTCCCTTCATCAACGCCCCCTTCTTTGCGACCAGAGAGTATCGCAAAACCGCACTCGCGGATCAATGATTGGGATTGGTTACGGTTTATCCCAACGCCGCGTCAAGCACTCCCAGCAGAGATGCTCGCGTGAACGGTTTTTCCAGCAGGCGAATGCCGCTCTCCAGTCCCTGACTGGCCACTAACTCCCCGGTATAACCCGACATGTATACGACTTTCATTTCCGGATGCGAATCCATCAGCTTCAACACCAGTTCTGGCCCGCTCATTCCCTTCATCACCACATCCGTCAGCAAAAGATCGATGCGCGTATGGTTGGCCGCGATCGTATCCAGGGCAGTCTGGCCGTCTTCGCCTTCCAGCACTGTGTAGCCATGTTCCTCCAGCATTTTTCTCGTCAGGCGGCGCATGATCTTGTCGTCCTCCGCCAGCAGAATGGTTATCCCCTCGCGCCGCGCCGGCAACTGCTCCGCCTGTTTTTGCGGAGCAGCCCCCAATTTGTCTTCCGCGCTCGGAAAATAGATTTTGAATGTCGTTCCGCGATCCGGCTCGCTGTAAACCCAGATATCACCACCGCTCTGTTTCACGATCCCGTAGACCGTAGCCAGGCCAAGCCCGGTACCTTTGCCCATCTCTTTGGTGGTGAAGAACGGTTCGAAAATGCGAAGCTGCGTCTGTTCGTCCATGCCGGTGCCGTTATCGCTGATGGCGAGCATAACGTAACGTCCGGCAGGCATTGTGCGGTGCTCACGAGCAAAGGCTTCATCGAAATCGAACACCCCGGTTTCGATGACCAGCTTTCCGCCGCGCGGCATGGCATCGCGCGAGTTCACCGCCAGGTTCATGACGACCTGATCGAGATGCCCTGCATCCAGCTCCACAATAGCGCTGGGCGATCGGGGCAACAGGAGAACCTCGACGTCGTCTCCCATCAGAGGATGCAAGAGCTTTGTGACCTCCCGCAAACGCTCATTCAAATCGAGCACCTGGTGCTGGACCTGCTGCTTGCGGCTGAACGCCAGCAACTGCCGGGTTAAGGACGCGCCGCGTTTGGCCGCTTCCTGAATGTTTTCGATGTACTCCAGGCTTTCGTTATCCACGCGGCTGCGCAGCAGTTCGGTGCAGGCAGTCACGATTCCCAATAGATTATTGAAGTCGTGTGCCACGCCGCCAGCCAGCCGCCCGACCGCCTCCATTTTTTGCGATTGCCGCAGCTGGTCTTCAATTTTCTTCTGCCCGGTGATGTTGCGGGCAATCGCCGAGGCGCCGACTATTCTTCCATCCTGGTCGTGAATCGGAGAAACCGAAACTGAGACATTCAGCCGACGCCCATCTTTGGTCACACGAACGGACTCAAAGTATTCCACGCGCTCGCCGTGGCGGATTTTCTCTAAAATTCCGGGGATTTCGTCCACTCGATCCTTCGGACATAAGATGCTGATGTTCCGCCCGATGATTTCCTGCGGCGTGTAGCCATACATGTGCTGCGCGCCTTTATTCCAGTGGGTGATGATGCCGTCGAGGTTCTTGCCGATAATCGCATCCTGCGACGAATCGACAATCAGCGCCATGCGATTCTGCGCATCCCGCAGCTCGCGGCTCTTGCGCCGATCGAGTTCTTCGCTCGTCCGTCTTAGTTCATCTTCAATCCGTTTCCGGTCGCTGATATCTCGAATAACGCTCAGAACGATCATTCCATCTCCCGCAGAAGTCTCGCCCATCGATACAGGACTAAGACTTATTTCCACGGGAAATTCCGAACCATCGCGCCGTCTGCCATAGAGATCGAGCCCAGAACCCATGCGGCGAACCTTCGGCTTGGCATGGAATTCGTCCCGATGGCGATGATGATCGCCTCGTTGACGTTCTGGGACGAGAATCTCGATGCTTTGGCCGATAAGTTCGTCACGGGTGTACGAAAACATCGATTCCGCCTGGGAATTAACTTGGATGATCACGCCCTGCTGGTTTACAGCCGCGACTGCATCAGGAATAGCCTCAACAATAGAGTGAGACAGTAGAGTCTCAGCCAATTGGGCAGACGGATTGTTACGGTCTGGACTACCCACTGGACACTTACCCCATTCCCCACGCCGGGAGGCGTTGCTTCGATCATATCCAGAGCAATTGGAGGCCGCAACCGGGGATCGACGAGGATGGCCACGGATCGGCGTGTATTCCCAAATTGGGAATTAGCTGCGGTCGGGTTCAGGTTTCTCCGCTCTGCATTGTGTGAGTTTCGTCACATTTTCTGCAAAGAAGTTCTTCTAAAATCCACGCCATAGAACCAGGCGGTGGTATTCAAGCCTCTTTGAGATCAGTTTCCAAGGGACCGCCTGGATATCCAGAATCTCCAATGACGAGGAGACGGTGTCATGGCTGCGCAATATTATTTCTGCACAGAATGTCATAAGAAATTTCCCACGCATCAAAAGCTGTTCGATACTCTTTACAATTTCCAGAAAATGGCTCCTGAAAGCTGCCCGGCATGCGGCGGAGCACGCGAGTTGCATTTGAGCCTCGACTTTCAACTGGGCACGGGGGATGGCAATTTCAAGGTTGTATCCGCGCATCTTCCCGACAGGCTGGAATCCTGGCTTGGCGAGGATGAAGAGGAAGTGACGTTCTATCCGTTTCTGGTGACTTTGCAGGGTGCCGACGGCAAGCAATTCTGCTGGATGCCCTACTGGCATGTGACCGGCAAGGAAGCCAGATACGGTCAGCACGCGATTTGTCTGGAACATGGTCAATTTGAAAGCTTGATTACGCAGGCTCGGGAAAAGGGACAGAAAGAAGAGGAAAAGGCCCTCGAGCTTGTGTGACGGACCTTGTGTGACGAACTCTGATCAGGCATCCTCGCGAGCGGCTTGGCATTGTTCGGTGGAAGGGGCTTCAACTGGCTTTGTCGAAATCCCACCCTCTCGCAAAGAACGCGAGAAGGGTGCGGCAACACGTTTTTGTTTGCATAGCTTTGCGGCGGCCGTTGGCTACTCAGGGCTGTTCACGCCAAAAATTCTTTACGTTACCTGCCAGACTGTGTCAAGCACAGTGCCATCGACCCACTTGACAATGGCCACGGGCCGGTCGCTTCGTTTCGGCCGCTGCGGCTTGCCGCCGCAGATACGCTCGACTTCCTTCTGAATCTCCCCGATAGGACGAATGGGCAATTTCGCGCCTCTGACGGCGTCGATCAAATCCTGCCGCCGCGGGTTGATGGCGATGCCTCGCTCGGTGGCAACCACGTCGATCAATTCGCCCGGCCCGCAGAGGGTGGTCACGTCATCGACGATTACGGGAATGCGATCGCGAAACGAGGGTACGGCGAGAATCGTGCATCGAGCTGCCAGGCAGTTCTGCCATCCACCAATGCCGTGAAGGAGCCGACCGTCGGAATGGGTGACGACGTTGGCATTGAAGTTCGTGTCGACCTCGGTCGCGCCGAGCACGACGGCATCGACCATCGACGCGAAATTTCCCTTGCCGTGGTAGTTGTATGACGTGAAGGGCGAAGTCGCCACGTGGCGCGGATTCGCGGCCAGAGATTTCACGCCATCAAGATCGAAAGTTTGTCCGTCGAGGATATAGTCGGTCAGGCCTTCTTCCAGCAACTCGACAAGATATTTCGTCGAGCCGCCGCGCACAAACCGGGCTTTCACTCCAGCCTGCTTCATCATCTGCTTGAGATAGCTGACGAAAGCGAGCGCAATTCCGCCTGAGCCGGCTTGCAATGAGAAGCCGTCGCGCATGATTCCTGCGTCGCGGAGAAAGCAAGCGACGACTTCGGCGATGCGCAGGCGATCGGGCGAACGCGTGATCAGAGTTGTGCCCGACACGATCTTTGCAGGATCGCCGATGGAATCGAGTTCCACGACGTAATCGACATTGTTGCCCTGGATCTGCCATGGGACGCACGGAAAGGGAACCAGATTATCAGTGACGACGATGACGTGATCGGCATAGATCGAATCGGCGAGCGCGAATCCGAGCGATCCACATGCGGACCTGCCATGCGAACCGTCGCAGTTGCCGAAGGGATCGGCGCTGGGCGCGGCGATGACGGCAATGTCGATGTGCACTTCGCCATCCTGAATCGCTTGCCAACGTCCGCCGTGAGAGCGCAGCACGCCCATGCCGCGCATTTTTCCTTGCGTGCAGTAATCGCCCAGAGGGCCGTTCATGCTGCCTTCGATGTGATCGATGACGCCAGCTTCCATCAGTTCAAGCGCAGCGCTCTGCGAAGGAAACGATGCGCTAGGAAACCACATGAGATCTTTTATGCCCATTCTGGCCGCGGTTTGCAAAGCCATCAAGGCAACCCGGTCACCGTCGCGCAAATGATGATGAGAGGAAATCACCATGCCATCGTGCAGCCCGCACTTTCGCAGAGCGGTTTCGAGATCGGGGACGCGCTTGTCTCCATTGGCAGGATAATCGGCAGCGGTACGAATCGGAGGCGACGCTTTCGGGACGGCAGGCCGATATTTGCCGACTCCCATATACGGTGTCTCTGAACGGCCGTTGACGATCTCGGGGACCATGCGGCCGGCCAGGTTTGTGATCATTGCAGTCTTTTCGAGAATGGCCATGAAAATCCCTCACTTCGCGGCTGGTTACCGGCTTAAAAGTGGCGAGCTTTGCTCGCCCGCCTGGACGAGGGCGTCCCGGGCTACGCATCCCATGGCCCGAGCTCGCGCCATCAGCTGGAGAGCTCTCTGCACGACCGGGGGATCGATCATCTTTGATCCCAGACTGACCACGCCCAAGCCTTTTTCCTGCGCTTCATTGAAAGCGGCGACGATTCGTCGCGCTTTCTCGATCTCCGCTGCAGTGGGAGCGAAGGCCTGGTGAATGACCGCGATTTGCGAAGGATGCACGCAGCCCATGCCTTCGAAGCCGAGAGAACGCGAGTTTAGCGCCCAGGCGCGGAGCCCCTCTATATCGCCGACATTACCGAAAACCGAGTCGATCGCGTCGAGACCTGCTGCGTGCGCCGCATTGATCAGGCGCTGCCGGGCGTAAAGAGACTCCCCTCCGGTCGAAGTTTTCACCACTCCTAGATCGGCCGTGTAGTCCTCGAGGCCGATCGTCAAAGCGACGATTTGATCGCTAGCCTTGGCGATGTTGAAGGCATTCTCGATGCCGAGAGCGGATTCGAGAATTGGCATGAGCCAGATTGGACGCGTAATGCCGTAATCGGCTTTGACCTTTTCCATCCGGCGGCTGATCTCGACGACCTGACCCGCACTCTCGACTTTGGGTATCAATACCAGGTCTGGAGATTCGGGGACAATTTCGTCGAGGTCGGCTAATCCGACCGGCAATTGGTTGATCCGCACCATGCGCTCGCAATTCAGGAAATCGACCGCGCGCAGCGTGTTGCGCACCAGCAAACGGGCCGCATCTTTTTCGCTGGGATGCACGGAGTCTTCGAGGTCGAGAATGATCGCGTCGGGCGCATGCAGCGCAGCGTTGATGAAGTATTTGGGCGCACTGCCGGGAAGATAAAGACGCGAACGCCGCAGGCGATCACGCGCAGACGGTTCTGGAAGCGCGATCTGGTCAGGGAGCACGCGAGTACCCTCGCCCAGTCCGGCGCGGCGAACTGCGGCCTCAACGCGAGCGGCGATTACGAAGGGCAAGGCGCCTTCATCGCGAATCTGAATCAGCGCGTGCCGCACACCCAGTGCTTCGAGAACTTCTTCCGCCTGCCTGCGAATCGAGTCTCCGTAATACGCCTGGACGCGCGACTCGAGATCAATCTCGATTCCACCACGACCGCGGGGTTCGATGCGAACCTGAAGGTCGGAGCGAATTTCGGGTCCACAATGCCCGGCCTCACCAGTACGAGTTTCGGTTGCGACTGTCATAAAGTCACCGTTTATCTTTTATCTGCGCCCGCCGACTCCAGCCATTGCCGGCTCGCCATGGGAACCTGCAGCCATAGTTCGATCCAGCCTTGATAGAACGGCATCGGTCATTTGCACTGTGCTGGCCGCACCCGCGCTGATAGCTTTCGCTCCGCCCGCAATGCGCATCATGTCGTAGGTGCGGACTTTGCCTTCTTTCACCACCGCGGCAATGGCTTCGCGGATGCGGCGAGCTTTTTCCAGTTCGCCAACATGCTCCAGCATCATTACCGCCGAAAGAAACATCGCAATCGGATTCACGATGGGCGGGTAGAGCTCGGCATACTTGGGAGCGGAGCCATGTGTCGGCTCGAACACCGCGACTTCATCGCCGATGTTGCCGGAGGCGGCGAATCCCAATCCTCCGACCAGGCCGGCGAAGGCATCGGAGATTACGTCGCCAAATAGGTTCGAAGCGACAACCACCCCGTAATCTTCGGGATTCTTCGTCAGCCACATGGTTTGCGCGTCGATGTTGGTCGACCAGAGCGCAATGCCGGGATAATCTTTGGCGACGGCCTTGGCTTCTTCTTCCATCATTCCCGAAGTTTCGCGAAGCACATTGGGCTTTTCGCAGATGGTCACGGATTTGTAGCCGTATTTCTTCGCCCACTCGAAAGCGGCGCGGCAAATCTTGTGGGCGGCGGCGCGGGTGATGATGCGAACCGATATGGCGAGGTCAGCTCCGGGAACTGCCGCGAATGC
>JASHPL010000432.1 GCA_030038125.1 Candidatus Sulfotelmatobacter sp. | reverse complement strand
CTGCGGCGATCACCACTCTCCCATTCAAGGTCCTCGCGGCCTTACGGTGACGCTTCGGTTGCAGGTCTGACTAATCTCCTTTACGAGGTCCATCGGCCTCACTCCGAATATGCAGCCCGCAACCTGCCTGCTCCACAGCTCCTGCCGTGGAGCGTATCGCCTCAGAAGCTTCAGGTTCTATTCATGCCATCTCCTTTTAAAGATCTGAACCGGTGTCTATGTGGTCTCGAGTGAAAAGGGTCAACTAGCCTTTGCACGGTGTGTGTTGGTCTCATCGTCGTCGTTCCGCCCGAACGAAGGGAGGTAGCGGCCGAAGTTCAATTCGAAGTCGCTCCGAACGCCGTAGCCGAGATTACGAATCTTCGCACGGCGCGCCTGCGCACCTGGCAAAGCCAGAAGTGGGAAGAACAGGTCATTGCTCGACTGAAGCTCGGTAGCTGTCGGGGTCCCGAAGCGATTGAGCTGAGCCTTCGCCGCAGCCAGCGTTTCACGGTCGAACGAGGCCAGGCGTCCGGCGAGAGTATCGACAAACGAGTCGAGATCGTCATCCTCCAGCGTGCGGTTGACCCAGCCATAGCGTTCGGCGATATCAGCATCGAAGTCGTCACCGCTAAGCACGATCTCAAGTGCCCGCGACCGGCCCACCAAACGTGGGAGCCATTCCAGTGCGCCGCCGCCCGGGACCAGTCCGACGCCGATCTCGGGTTGGCCGAATAGGGCGCTTTGCCGGCTGGCAAAGCGCATGTCGCAGGCCAGCACGAATTCGTTACCAATGCCGCGCGTGCGACCGCGAATCTTGGCGATACTCACGACTGGCGTGGACGAGAGGCGCAGCACAAACTCGCGCCAACGGCTCAGCGTCTCTGGCCGTTCAGCAGCCTTGGCGACGTCGAGATGAGCGGTGAAAAAATCGGGGTCCGCCGACTGGAGCACAGCGACCTTCACCGACGGGTCCGTCTCAAGCTCGGTCATCAGCGCTCCCAATTCGACGATCGTTTCGGGAACAAACATATTGATCGGCGGGTTGTTGAAGGTGATCGTCCACCGGCCCGGATGGGAGCGGTCGGTGTTGAACTGCGAATGGTCAGTCATGGCGCATCTCATCCTTTCTAGTCGCGTACAGATACTTAGTCATATCCGTCTCTTGTTGAAGATCTGGCCCTGATGGGCTTTGGGCATGCCACCCGCGGCACACAGTGCGACTCCCTTTCACATTGGTGAGATTAGCCAACTCAAAAAGGGTTTCACTTTATCGCACTCCGCAATTTGTTGAGAGTCAAAGTGATCGAACCTTCCCATCCGCCGTTCTCCGACTCCAGCATCCATAGAAGCCCAGAGCCAAGGCATCGCGCATCATCAATCGTGCGCGGTTCAGTCTGGTCTTGACAGCCTCCACCGTCAGGTCAAGGATTTGCGCCGTTTCCTTGGTGCTGAGGTGCTGCACATCTCGCAAAATCATAACCGTGCGGTATTTTTCAGAAAGAGACATCATTGTTTGTGTGAGAGCTTGTCTGAGCTCGCTTCTCTCCAATGCGTCTGAGGGAATCTCTCGCCAATCTGCAAAGTCCCTCGGGATATGGCGGCCTTCCTCGTTCTCGTGGTGCGGGTCCAGGGAGTCGTAAAGATGAGGTCGGTTCTTACGGAGCCTCATCTTTGCTTCGTTGATGGTGATCTGAACGAGCCAAGTACTAAACTTAGCTTCATGGCGAAACCGGGAAAGGCTCTTGAAGGCTTTCAGGATGGTCTCTTGGGCTACGTCCTCTGCATCCGCATAATTCTTGAGCAATGAAAGAGCGACGAGAAAAACCTGCCGCTCATACGGGCTGACCAGTTCATAGAATGCTTCGGACTCCCCTCCGATCACGCGTGCAATGACGCCGGCTTCTCGTCTTTCAGTCGATGTTCTCTGAACAGCGTCTCGCGGCTGAGCCAAGCGCTGAACTTCGCATCGCACCTTCCCCGGGCGGACAGTAACACGCTCAGCGTCGTTTCCATGCAACATCGTCATCAGAAGCCCCCACTCTCCACGCTGTAAGCCCATCGCTGGCATCCGAAAAGTAGGACGGATACCTTTGCGTAAAGATGCAAGAAATTTTGCTGTTTGAGTAGGTCAAGGGAATGCACGGCATTTTCGTCAGAGATAGCAGAGGGACTAGGGGCTTGGGCGGCAGACCACGACAGGTTGGTTGGACCTAACGCTTCTTAGTTCGAATTCGTGCCATGACGTCTCTTACGATCGGCTCCACTTTGTCGGCCGCTAGCGTGAAGGAAGCGCTGTCTGTGACAATGCGAATGGTTTTGCGCGTACTGTCCACAATGACTTGGCAGGACTTGCACTCATGGAGGTGTTCCTCGAGTTTCGCCCGAACGTCTGGGCTGGCTGCGTTCTCTACATAATCTCCAAACTCGGCAAGAAACTCAGCGCAAGTAAGCATCAGGACTCCCGTGCCCTGCGGACGAAATAAGGTGTAAGGCTTTCCCGCAGCATTAGTCGACCACGCAATAAACGTGCCTTCATTGCAGGAATGCTGATACTCAGAACAGTTGCAGCCTCTTCGGTTGAAAGCTGTTCGATGTCGCGCAGCAGCAGAGCAAACCGATATTTCTCAGGCAACCGCAGGACTGCTGCTCTTACTAGTTCGTCCCGCTGGGATGCGGCGACGAGCCGCTCAGGGTTTTCTGCCCAATCCTGAATCTGTCTGGGACAAAAGCCTTCATCCTCGTCACTCTCCGATAGTGACTCCGAAGGTTTGCGATCCCGAAGAAGCTGAGTCCCCGTATTTATCGCGATGCTCGTCAGCCAGGTCGAAAACTTCGATCGCCTCTGAAAGGCACCGATGTGTTCGAACGCCTTCAAGAAGACATCCTGTGTGAGATCCTGCACATCGTCCATATTTCCGACGACCCCAGCCAAAATTCCATAAACGCGTCGAGAGTGCCGACGCACAAGCTCCTCGAAGGCGTCGATCTCTCCGCTCTGGACACACGTCACAATCTCGGCGTCCGGATCTTCGGGACGCGTCGCATCGGAGATGGGACGGGATTTCTCATCCGAAGGATACAAATCTTTTGGACTAAAAGTTCTAGGTGGCGGGAAGTCGGGCACTACCCCAACTCCTGCCTGTAGGGTATTCAGAAAGTTGGCTAGACCCGCGACCGCGACGGCCTCAACGATCTGTGCCTCCGTGAAGCCCACTGTCCGGAGCCGTTCTCGATCGAAGCGGCCGCGCGACCCTTTCACAAAAGCACCTAGCTTCACGGCCTCATCCAGCAATGTCTTATCTTGAGGTGATAACTGGCCGAGGTACTGGCCCGCAATGATTTCATCGGACTCACCGGGCAGGGCACCGAGAACGCTAAGGACCTGACAACCCATCGTAAAACAATATGTGTTCAGGTTCGCAGCCGAGAGTGTGACTAGGATCTGCTCTTTCTGAATACGGCTCAGATGATCTTCAGGAAGCATGAGGTTTTCCAGCGCGCGTGCTTCTGCCTCCACTAGATCAGGCCTGACGCTCTGCACAAGAAAGAGATTCGGAAGGAACCCATATTCCTGCCTGAAAAATATGTAGGATGGAGACTTCTCCGAGGGCTCGGCCGGAAATGAAAGATAGGGTCCTTGGGTCTCGACCCAATCGGTGGGCTCGGGGACTAAGGGAAACTCAGCGGAGCAGGCCAAGGCTAAGCGTGGGTCACTGACCGGAGAAAGACCGTCGGCCAAAGTGCAAAGCATGTGGCCGAGGGCGATTGTAGCGACAGCTTCCAGCAGTGATTCATCGTTAAAGCCCCACTCCTTAAGTGCCGAAGTGTCGCCCTTGGAAAACCACGGCGCAAACCTCGCGAGCTTGATCGCGAAGATAAATAGGGCCGAGTCGCCGACCGAGGCAGCAGGAAGCGCATTCCCGTAAAGAGTCCGACAATAGTCATTCTTCTGCACTTCCGCTACACACCGCAGAATGGCTTCCTTGTGGCTGCGTGACATTTCATTCCCGCACACCACGACAGCGTTGATAAGACACTCCTCGGCTTCAACCGCCCGTGGCAGTTGCCTCTGGCAAAGAAACAAGTTCGGAACAAAGCCGTAAACGGCGGCAGCCTTCATATCTCGCGGTAGGGCTTCATTCCATGCCTGCAGGATGTCGCTCATAAAGTCAAAGACGGTCAGTATAGCGCCGCGCTCGCCCGCATTTGCCAGCTCTCGCAGCATCCCCACCCAGCTCGAGTCGGACCTGAGGGATTAAGCATCGTAGAAGGGTGTCCCCGAGGCGGGCGGACTCGTTTCGATCTCTTATCAATTTAGAGGTGTAAACTAAGCTTACTGGGGTCGACGCATGACATTCCTGAATAACCCTCCGTTTGACGAGAAGGACTGGCCCATATTCACCACCATACGAGAGCAGTTTGGCTTCTTGCCCAATTTTTTCCTGGCGCAAACGTCTCGTCCGGACCTGATCGATGCCGAGAAGGTTTTGACTGACAATTTGCTGATGAAGGATGGTGCGCTTACACGCCAGCAGCGAGAATACATTTTCTTGGTATGCTCGGCCGCGAACCTCAGCACCTATTGCGTCACCGCCCATTGCGAAATGATCCGTATGCTGCATGTCGAAGGTCCAGAGCCAGAGCAGATTGCGATTGATCATTCTCATGCCAAGATCCCAATGACTGACAAGGCTCTCCTGAACTTTTGCGCCAAGCTGAACAGCCACGGACCCAAAATCTCAGCACGTGATATTGAAGTCCTGCGTACTTACGGCTTCAGCGAGCAACAAATCCTTGAAGCGGTCCTCATTGTGGCTTGGGCCAAGTTTGCCAACACGGTCGCGTTCGGTCTCGGGACCCTCCCCGACTTTCAGAACCGACGCGTCGCAGAGGAGTTGGGGAAGGCCCGTGCCCTCCAGCAGCAAGCACCAGCGCCAGTCGGCACCAGATCCTGAGCGCACATCGGCTGTAGTTCCTACCTTTGCTGGCCACGCGCCGGTACCCGACTCCAATAGAGTGTAGGCCCGATCTGCCTGCTGGTGAGATGCAGGGATTCGAAGAAAGTGGCATTTGAAGCTTGCTGCTTGGATAGATCCTCTTGAGTGAGGGGCGCGCCAAGAATGCTCACATTTACCCACGAATCCTTTCCCCGACAAGCGAATCCCATGGCCGGTGAAAATCGAGTGCCTGAAGGCACTCGCTGAACAACAAAGCACAAAGGAGAAATCGTTATGGTTCGAAAGATCAACAAGGGATTGGTGTTCGTCGCAGTGGCATTGGCGTTTGGGCTGACCTTCTCCGCATATGCACAGGGCAATATGAAACATCAAGACGGTGCTAAGCCACTGGAGACTGGCACCTTCCACGGGGACGTGCACAAGACATCAGGCCGCGCCACGATCTACCAGGATGAAGCTGGAAAGCTGCTTCTTCGCCTGACAAATTTCAAAACATCCAACGGACCCGACGTTCATGTGATTTTGATCGCGGCCAAGGACGCGGACGACAATGCGAATTTTTTGAAGAGCGACACTGAGCGGGTGGAACTGGGCACTCTGAAGGGTAATGAAGGCGACCAGAACTACGAGATACCGGCCGGTACCGATCTTTCCAAATTCCGAACGGTATCGATTTATTGCGAACGTTTCAACGCCAATTTTGGCGCCGCACCTCTGGAAAAGTTCTGAAGGACTCGCTCGGCGCTTTAGCTGATCGGGCAGCCTCAATCTGCCCGATTACTTTTATTGAGGAGATAAACGATGATTAACGGCACACACTCTTGGGTCTTGCGCAGAAAGTGGGTTTTGATAGCCATCGGCACGCCGATCCTTATAGCCACCTGGTGGGCCTTCCGGCCGGAGAAGCTCTGGATCAACAAAAGGGTCGACGAGCCTGTTCCATTTGCTTCGGCCACGGAACTTCAGCCAATTTATACAGGATTGTTGCAAGGCAAGGCACACCAGACGAGCGGGCGAGCGTCGATCTATGAAACCGCTGATCGTGGAAAGTATCTTCGACTCACCGATTTCGCCACCTCGAATGGGCCCGACGTCCACGTCCTTCTTGCACAGAGCGACGACGAGAACCTGAAGAAAGACGTTGTGACGGGCAACTTGAAGGGAATCGAGGTTGGCCAACTGAAGGCGAATCAGGGAGATCAGAATTATGACCTTCCCACATCGATCGACTTACAAAAATACAACGCGGTTGTTATCTACTGCGAACGCTTTCACGCGGTATTTGGCGTAGCTGAGTTGGAGCGGTTTTGAAACTTGTGCTCCGCTCCCTCTTAAAGAAGGCCAGGTTCACTGCGGTTGCGGGAAGGTAGCGAAGCACCGCCGTGCCGAACGAATAATTGAACTATGGTGGCCACGGCCACGCATTTGAGCGTGCGAGGAACCGTTCTGCAGGTTAACCACCGCGAAAGACGCGACCCAAACTTTGTGCGAGATGGCAAATCTACAAATCTACCAGCTCGAACGCGAGGAAAAGGTACTTTTATGTGCGTTAGCCATAAAACGAAAATATTGATTCTGGGCGGCGGCTTCGCGGGCCTGCATGCCGCAATGCATCTTGACGACACTCTCGCCCGCGATCCGAGCGTCGAAATTACACTCGTCAATCGCGACAACTTCTTTCTGTTTACCCCTATGCTGCACGAGGTTGCGGCCAGCGATCTCGATCTCACCAATATTGTCAATCCTGTGCGCCAGTTACTCCGGCGCGTGAGCTTCTTCGCCGGTGAAGTCGAGTCCATTGACCTGGAGGGCAAGCAGGTTAAGGTCTCGCACGGCTTCGATCATCATCACCACGACCTACCTTACGACCACGTCGTCATCGGCCTCGGGTCGATCACGAACTTCTTCAACCTTCCCGGACTGGCGGATCGCGCGTTCACGATGAAGTCTCTCGGGGACGCCATTCATGTGCGGAATCACCTTATTGCCCTGCTGGAAGAGGCGGACACAGAATGCTGCGTCGACATTCGTGGGCCGCTCCTGACCTTCGTCGTCGCAGGTGGCGGTTTCGCTGGGGTCGAGACAGTCGCCGCCATCAACGATTTCGTCCAGCATGCGGTTCGCTTCTACGGAAACTTATGTAAAGAGATGTTACGCGTCGTCTTGGTCCATCCGGGGCCGGTGATCCTTCCCGAACTCGGCGATCAACTCGGGGAATATGCGCAGAAGGAACTCGCGAAAAAAAATGTTGAGATTAGGGTTAAAACGCGGGTTTCCGGTCTGACCGAACGCGGCGTCGAGCTCAGCACGGGCGAGATGATCGAGACGCGCGCTCTGATTTGGACCGCTGGTACATCTCCCAACCCGGTTCTTCTGAACCTTCCCTGCGAGAAAGATCGTGGGCGATTGAAAGTGAATGAAAATCTTCAAGTGCCGAACTGGCCTGGGGTTTGGGCGCTCGGCGACTGTGCGCTGATACCGGACAGTAAAACCGGCAACTATCATCCGCCCACTGCGCAGCACGCATTGCGTGAAGGCAAGGTGCTTGCCCATAACCTGATGGCATCTGTCGAAGGTGGCGTAATGAAGCCGTTTTCCTTTTCCACCATCGGGCAACTGGCGGCAATCGGACAAAGAGCAGGAGTGGCCCGCATTTTCGGCGTGAACTTCTCTGGCTTCATTGCGTGGTGGTTGTGGCGAACCATCTATTTAAGTAAGCTGCCGCGCTTCGAAAAGAAATTACGCGTGGCTCTGGACTGGACCTTGGATCTGATCTTTGGTAAGGACTTGGTACAGTTCCAAACCTTTCGCGCACCGACTATCTCAATGAAGGAAGAGGCAATCGCGAAGCAGGCGGACACAAAGTCAAACGCAGTCTCGGGTTCTTGGAGATGACTGCATCATTAACTCTTGGTACCGGTCAGTGGCGTGATAGTGCCACTGGCTCTAGTGTGTCAGCTGTTGTGCCAGCGTTGTTACGCCGATTGGAATCGAATGAATAGTGCGACCGCGAAATTCACTAGAAACAAAAGCCAAAGCGACGTGCGATCGCCAAGTGGACTTTGGCTGTGCGACCCGCCGGGACATTTTCTTCAACCCACCGTCGGGCTTCCCGCGCGAGTAGAACGCGCAACTTGCCACGCACGGTTTCATCGAGTAAACGATAAGGGGGAAAGACGCTGTAAATCGGATCCAGCGCGTCCATGAAGCTTTCCGGCGGAGGCAATGTGCTCGGCGTATCCAGCCGTTTGACCTCCTTGACTTCACACCCACGAGCTTCCAGAGCGACCCCAAGTTCCTGGGCGGTCATGAGCGGCGAGCTTTGGCGCGTCCGGTGAATCTGCCGGGAAGCGGAAGCTGCTTCATGGCGCGGAAAGGGTGGTAGAGATATCGGCGCCTTGCGGGTTTGCGAAATTGCGTAGCTCATAGAACCTCTTTTTCCAGTTTTGAAGTTGAACTTACTTAGTCGGAACGTAGCGGTGTGGAAACGTCGCGGTAACACCACGTGCAGTCGCCGACCACTAGGCTGTGGCTTACGCTGCAGCCTACTCCCTGGCTAGTTCTTCAGCGAAGCTGCTGTACGTTCTCGGCTCGTGCCCAAGTAAGGCAGCAAATTGCGCCGTCTGGTCCTCTGTGTTGCTGAATCCACGCTCGACGAAACCCTGGTACATGACCCGAACGTCATAGGCCAGCCAACTCGGACTTCCCCTTTCCCGCAGCTTCGCTTCAAAGCCGTCGAAATCTGTGTGTCCCGCGAAAGCGATTTCTTTGCGCAGCAGCTTCGACCATGTAGCTGCCGCATCCGGACCACGCAACATCTCTGAGGAAACCAGATCGTACGTCTTTCCGTTGTGGCCCTCTTCTGTCAGTGATATCGCGGCCATCGCCCCAAGGTCGCGAATATCCACCACTGCCAGGCCCTGGTTCCCTGCGGGAATCGGATATACGCCGAGTTCGGTTAACTCTGGCTTGAGCCGGCGCTCATTCTGAGCGAAGTACACTGGGCGCAGAATCGTATAAGGCATCCCGCCTGCACGAATCGCTTCCTCGACGGCATACTTGTTAGCGAAATGCGGCACCTCGAGAAACTGATCCGCCTTCTAGACTGAGATGTACGTGACATGTTTCAGGCCGGCCTTTTTTGCCAGGCCATAAGCAAAAAGGGCCTGCGTCAACTCGACGGGGACATTCTCTTCGCCGATCAGCAGGAACAGCTTGTCGATCCTCTTGATCGCTTCCTCAATCGAGACCGGATCACCGAGGTCGCCGACAACGACCTCTACCGCGTCAGGAAACGCACCCGGCTTGGGCTGCTTGCGGGGCAAAGCCTGCACTTCCGCTCCGCGCTGACGCGGTGCCTTAACCACCTCACTACCCTACCCCTTGAACCTGTAGCAAAGACCTTCATTGCTTTCTCCTTCCGCGGCACCTTGCCGCTCTTTATTTGACTGGTCAGTGCTACATATGTAACACTCACTACAGATGTAACGGGTGGCGCATCGGATTCACGATTTGGGACTCTAATATTGGCGTGGCGAAAAAGATTATGAAAACAGGGAACGGAAAGACTGGCCGACCAATCGGCTTCGATAAAGACGCAGCACTAGAGGCTGCGATGCTGCTTTTTTGGGAACGGGGCTTTGAAGGAACTTCTATGGCCGATCTTACCCAGGCAATGGGTCTGAACCCGTCGAGCATCTATGCAGCGTTTGGGGACAAGGACGCGTTGTTTCAGCTCGCGGTCAAGCGCTATATGGAAATGCGAGCGCAATACTCAGGTAAGGCCCTGGAGGAACCGACTCTCGAAAAGGTTGTTCGCGCACTCTTCGACAGCACGGTTGCGTTTCTCACCACGCCCGGCCATCCGGCGAGGTGTATGACGCTGTCGGGAGCGGTGGGCTGCAGTGTAGACGCTACCCCGGCGAGGGATGTCATGACCGAAATACGTAAACAGAATGAAGCGGTCATGAGGGAGCGCTTTATTAAAGCGCGGAAGAGCGGAGAGTTGCCGAAGGACGTTAATGTGGATGATTACACAAGGTACCTGTCGACGATCATCGCGGGTCTCTCCATCCAGGCAGCAAACGGTTCGACAAAAGCAGAACTCAAGCGGACCGCCCAGATGGCCCTTCGCCATCTGGGTTACTGAAGGTTGGCGTCGCCGGTTCAGCCCTTCGCGAGTTGAGCGAGATTTCGTTCATCCAGGGTAGACGCGGGACTGCTCATGATTGGAGCCACTCGAGCGGACGCGGGCGGAAATTGAGTTCGTGTCGAGCCTTCTCGTTGGACGCGCCGCGCAGGCGCGTGGCGTAATAGACGCTGTCGGCGCCAGAAGTCGCCAGAGCTTCCTGCTCGGTGATTTGAATCGGCTCCGGCGCCCCGCAAGCGCGTGCGAACGCCCGCAGCCATACGCGCTGCTGGCTCGGGTTGTCGTCAACGATGTTGTAGGGGCCTGGAGCACATTCGAGTGCCGTGACCGTAACGGAAGCGGCGTCCTCAATGTGGACGAAACTCGCCACGCCCTGGCCGGCGCCGATGATCGGCACTTGCTGCCGGCGAACCTGCTCGCCCATATCACCGGCGTTCGTATACCAGGTGCCCGGTCCGTAAAAGAATCCGTAACGCATGGCGACGCAGTCTATTTCTGATGTCCGAAAGGCTGTTGACTCGAGGTCAACGTAGATGCGAGAGCCAGCGGCGACGCCGGGTGAAGCATCAACCGCCAGCGACGACGATTCGTCAGCCAACCCTGGACCGGGCGCATACCAGAATCCCGAAGACTGCACGACGTAGCGGCGCACACCGCTCTCGCGCATGCCTGCAAGGAGGTGGACGTTTCCTTCCCTGCGGACCTTGCTGTCACGTTCCGCGGCAGCCTTCATCTCAGCTGCAGTGTAATGCCGCGGAAGTGAGGTCAGCTCATTGATGACGGCATCAGGGCGAACGCGCGCAATGGCGGCCCGGAGCGATGGCGCGTCGAGCGCATCGCCGATCACAGCCTCGGCGCCGATCTCATTCAGGATGCGGGTCGATTCCGCCGAACGCACCAAACCAAACACGCTGTGCCCTTGTTGTTTCAAACCGCGAATCAATGGACGCCCAATAGCTCCAGTTGCTCCCGCCAGCAGAACTCTCATCTCGCACCTCCCGCCTGATCAGGGATCGTCAGGGCATTGTCTCCGGTATCGGCAACGAATACGGCGAGCCGCTTGGCCGGTTCAGTATTGCTCGCATTGCGACCGATCAAATGATGTGCTCTAGGCGTCTCATACCAGCTCTCGCCCGCGCGGTAGATGCGTTCGGGCTGACCCTCTACCTGGCTCGCGATCTGACCCGAGACGACGTACGCATAGACGAACGCCGAATGACGGTGCAGTGCAGAGGCGCCACCAGGTGGATAAGACACTTCCACAGCAACGAGCGAGTTGCCGGGAAGATTCGAGATGGGGCGAGAGAAGTTGGTTTTGACTGTATCGTTATAACTAGTTGCAGGAATCACGGCGGCGGGCGCCATAGCGATGGTTGCGAGCAGGAGTGCAGAAATACTCTTTGTTCTCATTTTCATTCTGTTAACCAAATTAAAATCGCGTACGTTGATAAACTCTCTTATCCTGTTCACGTGTGCCTCACCCCAGCGGCATCTCCATGAAGACATCGGCACGGCTGTAGGGCATTGGCGGAAGACTCTCAGGTTTCACGCGGCGAAAGCCGACCGATTCGTATAAGTGAACAGCATCCTTGAGGCGCCTATTGCTGCCAAGAAATAGAGACTTGGCGCCCATGTTTCTGGCCTGCGCAATGGCGTGCTGAAGCAGGCGGCGGCCGATTCCTCTACCGCGCAGATCCGGAGAAACTGCCATCTTGGAAAGCTCGTAGACGGCATCTTTCATGGGGATCAGCGCAACGCATCCGATGGCTTCGGCTCCGGCGTACGCCATAAAGATATGACCGCCTTTCACGAGAATAGAGTTTACAGGGTCGTTGAGGGTCTCGCGGTCTTTGGCCTCAAGAGTGAAATACCGCCTGATCCACTCTTCATTTAGCGTCCGGAATGCAGTAGCGTCATCGTCGGGTGCAAGTGATCGAATTTCAACGACTGGCGAGGCACCAGGTGAGCCCTGCAAATTGACCGGTGAAGTGGGGCGAGTAGGATGCACGGACTTTCTATGTGAAACAGTGTCCTTGTGATGTGCGAAAGCGGCAGACGGACCAGCAGTTGCATCGGCCTCATCCCCAAGGTCCATCGCTGCGATGAGACCTCTCTTCACGGTGAATACGTGGAGAACTTCGCTGTCCGACAGAACATCCCCTTGAAGACTCTTAACGAGTTGGTGCACCCTGACGCGGACCTTGCCCCCGTCTCCCTCCGTGACTGCCAGAGGTTCGACACGGGGATCGAACTCGGCCCATTGTCGAGTCCAATAGGCGCGGATCTCTTCCTTTCCGACAACACTGCCGCCCTCCGAAGCCTTAGGCCAGCTCACGTCTTCGGTCATCAGTGCTAATGCACCGTCAATGTCCCGCTTGTTGAATGCTGAGTACGCCTGCTTAATAAGGGTCTTAGTGTCTGCCATACAAACTCCCGCCGACGCCGTGATTCTGTTCCGACGTTTATCGCTCTTTTGCAGATTCAGCGATGCGTTGGGAGAGGAACGATCCAATCTGCTGGAACGCCTGCGTGGAGGCGTTCAGGAGGCCCACACTGCCCTGGAAACCGTGAACCATTCCTTCCCA
>JASHPL010000431.1 GCA_030038125.1 Candidatus Sulfotelmatobacter sp. | reverse complement strand
GCATTCGCGGCTGACAAATTAGCCAGTCACAAGGAGACGGAGCCAGTCGCGCGAGTGCTGGTGCTCATCAGCGATGGCCAGGATAATTCAAGCAGCATCACTCTGAAAGAGGCGATTTCACATGCTCAGCGCGGCGAGGTCGCCGTGTACACTGTTAGCACGCGGGATGGGTTGGACGAAGAAGCAGGCGCACTCCTTGGCGAGCACGCGCTTCGGACACTTTCCGAACTTACTGGTGGTGCTGCGTTTTCACCAGGTTCTATGCACCGACTCAAGGGCAGTTTAACGGATCTACAGCAAGTCATTCGCGGGCGCTACCTCGTCTCCTATAAACCTGCCTCCTTCCAGCGAGACGGACGGTACCGAAGCATAAACATCAAAGCTACGAAGGATGGCCATCCGCTAAAGGTGTATGCGCGGAAAGGGTATTACGCTTCCGCCGCGCAAACGGGCTCTGCTTCTAATTATCAATAATCCATTCGTAGGGGTCGTGGGTTTTTGTGCGGCACGTCTAGTTGCCGGGCTTTCGCATGGCGGCGCCGAGCACGTCACTGGGCCCAGATTCCTGGATAAAAGCGATGAGTCTGAGATTCTTCGCATCTTCTCCGGGAGCAAGTTTCTCTTGAAAATCGGTAGCAAAGGCTTTGCCCTTCGGCAACTTCCCGATTCGTATGAGTTGCTTTACGACCGCAACGTGGACCAGATGTTTACCGCCATTTTCTCCCCGCAGAACCTGTGATTCCACGTGATCGAGCGCGAGCGCGACATAAACGTCGGCGTTGTGCTTGCCGAGATTGGTGGCCGTTTCGATATGTGCGTGTAACGTTGTCGGGTCTCCCGGCCCAAGGCTCACCTCACCGATAGTCACGGGAATCTTTGCTGCGTCTTTCGCCTGGTTGAGAATCTGTTCCATCTGCTGCGGATTTGTGATATTGAGCTGGCGTAACCCGTCCACAATAAGTTGGGGAGTGAACGATTCCTTTTCTCCGAGAGCGCCTTCGTAAGCGCTCTGGCGATCGGTGAGAGCGGCCGAAGAGTTCGGATCTTTCCAACCGTCATGATCCCAGTAAGTGACGTGCTCACTCATCACGATCAACTGGGCTCCAGCGATTGGCTGATAAGTATCTAGTTTTTGGATGAGGATATCTGCGGGAGGACAACTAGAGCATCCCTCAGATGTGAACAGTTCAATGAGAATCGGCTGAGGGCTGGGCACCACTGCTGCTTTGCTGTCGTTGTGGAGATCTCGCGCCTGGGCAATGGACACCGATGTGAGGAGCAGCGAGCTACCCACGAGCAGAGCGCCGCGCAGTAGGTTCCCACAGAACATACCACGTATTTTACAGCCTGCAGACCCCAGACGAAGCCAAGGCTCTCGCTTTCGCCCCTGGACGACGGTAGAAATCGGCGGCTCTAAGTATTACCGCGGCTCCTGAACTGCTACAGGCCAAGCGATGGTGACCAGCAAGGCCACGGCTATTCCGAGGGAGACTTCAATGAAGCGATCGACCGCGACGAGCCAAGGCGGACGGTTGTGGGCGATTAACAAAATGATGCTCAAAGTAATCGCTGCAAAACGATAAGCGGCACCGAGACGAGAAGCTGAGCTTAAAATTCCGCAGAAGAAAATACCTAATCCATAAACGAGCCAGTTGTGCTGGGGCAGGCTGGCGATGCCCGCTCCGATCACCGCGCCAATCGCCGTGCCTGCGAAGCGCTGCCACCCGAGCGTGAGCGGGTTGATGGTCGAAAGCAGGACCACGATGGTGGAAATCGGCGCCCAATAGAACTCTGGCAGCTTCAAGCTGCGCGCTAGAAGCAGTGAAGCCGTGCTGGCAATCGCAGTTCGAACTGAGCTGACGAGGCTTTCACGGCTGAGCACGAAATGTCTCGCCCTATGGGCCATAGGGTGTTCATTGTACTGAAAAGCAATGACGGGCTTGGATGGCCACACGAGCGAGTTTTCTCTACGACCCTTTCCTAGGGAGTACAAAAGTAAAATCGGGCGGGCCAGTCAGGCCCTGACGAGCTGCCCACATCGAATGCGGTAGTGACGAGAAGGCTGTAGCGGCGGACACAAGAGAGAACGAAAATTGCCGGCTTACAACAATAAATATTCAACACGCGTCTCTAATTTCGCTGCATCCTCCGTCCAATCACCGGAAATTTCCCACGATGACCCGCCAAATATCATCGTGTTGGCTTTGGCCCAAGAATGAATCGCCTCGTGGGTATGACTCAGTCGCTCGTACGGACCGACGTGCAAAGCGCTCGCGACTCTTCCCGCAGGGGTTTCGGTTGAGAAGACTTGTTCCGATTGCTCGAATGACCCTGTCACTTCGACTCCAAAATCCACGTCTGTCGGCGACTCTCGATCTGCCGGATGGTGATAGAGGAACACATTGTGGCCATCGGTACGCAGTCCGGGATGTTGCCGGAGGAAGTCCCACACTTGGTCTAGAGCAGGTCGCCACACGACGCCGACTTGGCTGATCCGAATCCGTCGCCGGACAGCTGCGAGCATTCGGGCGGGAACGACATGAATGGAGACGTCGGCAGGCATGGCGGCCCCAGTCTAACCGATGAAGGTCTTCTACAGTGCGTTTGACGCAAAAGAGATAAAAAGCTGACAAGTGTTGCCGCTTTAGAGAGCGCAAGGCATATGATCGAGTTCTGTATCCTGTGTTTTATCCATGCGACATCCCATCTTGAAAAAACTAACGCTGTTTATCATTCCGCTGCTGCTGATGGCCGTAGCAGCCGGATATTCAAGACATCGCAACTCGGGGCAGACCAGCCAAGGCGCACCTGGAGTGTTCGACTACTATGTGCTGGCACTCTCGTGGTTGCCGGAGTTCTGTTACTCGCATCCAGACAAGCCCCAGTGCCAATCGGGACATCACGGCTTCGTGGTGCACGGGTTGTGGCCGCAGTATGCGGATGGTTATCCCGAGCTTTGCTCGACCGCTCCAGGCTTGGCGAATCCTATGGAGATGTCGGACCTTATGCCGGATGCCAATTTGGTGGCTCACGAGTGGATCACGCACGGAACTTGCAGTGGGTTGGATGCTGAGCATTATTTTCAACTGCTGCGCCGGGCGTTCACGTCAGTTATTATGCCCGAGCGTTTTGTGGCGTCGCGCGACAACTTTTCCATTCCACCGCAGGAAGTGAAACGAGAGTTCTTGCAGGTCAACCCTGAATTCAGTGCCGACGAGATGACCATCGGTTGCGGCAACAATTACTTAACCGCAGTTTCGTTTTGCATGACCAAAGACCTGAAGCCGACCGCCTGTCAGAATCTGCGCGATTGCCGCGCGAATGTGATCCGCGTGCCGCGAGTACGCTGAAAACGGCCGAACCTGTTCGCTCGCTCAAGTTACGGAGAGGGAGATGACTGGTTGTTTGCGCCGCCGTTGAGAGATGGATCCTCAATCGGAGTCGCAGTTTTTAGTAGATCGGTTTTTACCTCCACTTTTTGCTTTGGTGACGGATTAATTTCGGTTTCGAAGGTTTTGAATCCTGGCAAAGCGATTTTGATTTTATGATCTCCCGGGGCCACTAAAAGAGCATGCCCAGCGCCTTCAAACTCTCCAACATGTCCGACAAAGCGCCCATCCAGGAAAACGGCAGCGCGTGAGGGATTTACCGCGATCTTTACTTCTGACCAGACAGTCGGCATCTGTCCGCTCGGAGCTTTCATCATGGCGACTTGCACGACCTGTTTCTCGCCGGGGCGCACAAGCACGCTCTGAGTGAAATCCTGATAGCCATTTTGACGCACGTTGATCGTATGTTCCCCAGGCAGCAGGAGCACTTTCTTAGCGCCTTTCAATTCCTTGAGGTATCCGACATATTGTCCGTCGACCCATACCCCGGATGTCTTCTCTATCTTGGATTTTCCCTCAAACTGAATTTCGCCCATAACCTGGTTTTCGGCGTAAGCCACAACCGGAAAGAGTAAAAAAGCCATCGCAGTGATAATCACGTAGATCCAGAACTGTGGCGAGTCAGAACGACATACGGTCCGCATCGAGGCCTCCTGGTTCACGTTCTCACCAGAGAGAACGCAGGCGGTTTGCCGATTGTATGTTGCTGAAATCGCGAGAGAAGAAAAAGCAGGGCTGAGCAAAAAAGTCCGGCGACGTGTAGATTGTTCGACTGGAGTTTCATGTGAGGGCCAGCTTCTACTTCCTACGCACGCCAGAAACCGGGGTTGAGCGGCGCCGGCGAGCGGTGATAGGTTCTATCAGCATCGACTTCTCCGGCGGAGGCAAACGTGGCGACTGCACCGATCTCTGCTGACAGGCGTTCTGCCCGCATCTCAATCGTGGAACGACATGTGCGACTGGAGAACGAGCACGATCTCGAAGGCGTTCTCGGCACCTTCGGCGAGAGCGCGCACTACGACGATCAGGCCTGGGAGGAACACTTCGAGGGAGCAAACGGCGTGCGCCAATTCTATGAGCAGCTGATGCAGGCGATGCCGGACCTGAAAATCGACGTGCAACGCCGCCACGTCACCGACGACGCCGTTGTTCTTGAAGTCGTGATCCGCGGCACGCATCTCGGTCCGTGGCGCGGTCTGCCGCCCACGGGTCGGCGTGTTGACTTCCCACTTTGTGGCCTATACACCTTCGACTCGCAAGATCGCCTCGCCGGCGAAAGAATCTACTACGATCGCGCGACCGTACTGAGGCAACTCGGGGTTTTTCATGAGCCGCAAAGCGCATTGGGACAAGTTTGCACTCTTTTAACTCATCCCCTCACCATTGCTCGCGTTCTTGTGAGGAAAGTACAGCAAAAGTGAGGCAAGCGGCCGAGGGACTCGCACTCAAGCCAAAAGCACCTTGAGTGCGCCACCAGCCTATCTGCTCATCCAAACCTTTTGATCTACACGGGGCATCTTGGGCAGACTGGCACCATCACCACCCCCTGGTTTGCAGCATGTGCGCCTGATCCAGAGCGCTGACAGCGAGCCCCTTCATCGCTCCCTGCAGGTCTTC
>JASHPL010000430.1 GCA_030038125.1 Candidatus Sulfotelmatobacter sp. | reverse complement strand
TTCGACCCCTTGCCGCTTTAACTCCGGCCACGAGAGCGCCTGCAGCGGATATCCCCCGTTACCAGAAAGGACCGGAAAAACCTCAGCCAGATCTGCTGCGCTGCCATGGTTTTGTGACCGCTTGAGCAGAACCGGCTTCTCCACGCGCGGATGCCGCACGAGAATGCGCGTCAGTTCGAGGCCGGAATATCCGGTCGCTCCCAGAACCGCTGTTTTGAGTTCTGCCGCCATTACCCCAGCATTTCCTCGATTCGAACCGCCAGTTTGCGCGCCTCCTCTTTATCGGGACAAACAATCAGAATCGTGTCGTCGCCAGCGATCGTGCCCACAATTTCCGGCCACTCCGCTTCATCGAGTGCCGCCGCGACCGGCTGCGCGCTCCCCACAATGGTTTTCACCACGAGCTGATTCTGTGCGCTGCGAATATCGAGCACAAATTCGCGCACCAGCCGCGAGACGGGTGGCAACGCCAGGCCGACGCCGTTATCGCCCTGGGGCGCGGCGTACCCACGCGCGGTCTTGCTCAGATTCAGATCGCGGATGTCCCGCGACAAGGTCGCTTGCCCCACCCGAAACCCGCGTTTGCGCATCACCCGCTGCAGGTCGTCCTGGCTGGCGAAAGTTCCGTGCTTCAGGGCATCCAAAATAGCCCGTTGCCGCAAGGTTTTATTCATGATGAATAAATATTCACTATCGTGAATATTTATTTTTTTATCTTAGAGACAATGAGCGAAATGTCAAGAGGAAATCCGAGTGCAGGATTCCAATCGTCACTCGAATGAAGAGTGCGGTTCTGCAGGCGGCGACAGTGAGGGGCCGGCCCCTTCGGCGAATGATCAATTAACGTGGAGTGAATCGAGCGCTACTGAGCGCGTTCCGCTTTGCACTCCTGGCATGGGCAGATTTCCCGCAGGAAGCGCCAGGAGTAGATTCCCAGATCGTGATTGTCGTTCCACGAGAATCTGATGGCGTACTTGCCCACCGGTTCAGCCGACACCGGCTTGGCGGCTGGTTTGAACATGGGCAACGCTGCGGGCGCGAGTTTCGGTGCCTCTCCGGGAAGGCGTCCGCTTTTGCCGCGTTCCTCTTCGCACATCGCGCAGGGACAGGCGTCACGCAGATAGACGAAGCCGTAATGCGAGACGTGACCGTCTCTCCATTCGATTTCGACGCCGGTGCCGGTGGTGATATTCACTTTGACCGACTTCGGATCCGTCGCCGCAGTGGGCGATTGAAGCGGAGACTGCATGAATTCAGTATCGCACGCTACCTGACTCGAGTAGAAGCACGCGGGCGATGATCGTGACTGAGTCTGAATCTCACGCATCTGATCACGCTGAGCCCTTGCTTTGCGTACCGGAATTGCTGAATCGGCCAATCTCCCTGTAGAATAAAGGTTTGCCTCTATACATGTGATCATTCCTGGGAGTAGTCATGGCACAACAATGTGATATCTGTGGCAAGAAGCCGCAAGCCGGAAACCGCATCAGCCACGCCCACAACGTGACCAAGCGGCGGTGGAACATCAATC
Organism: Candidatus Sulfotelmatobacter sp.; assembly: GCA_030038125.1. Taxonomy (GTDB): domain Bacteria; phylum Acidobacteriota; class Terriglobia; order Terriglobales; family Acidobacteriaceae; genus Sulfotelmatobacter. Next base: position 12,252 of record JASHPL010000430.1, on the reverse strand, counting down.
TCCGTTCCGTTCACGCCAAGGTCAACGGCCAGGGCAAGCGCATCCGCGTCTGCACCTCCTGCCTGCGCAGCGGGAAAGTCGTCAAAGCGTAAAGCTTTCAAACAGAGGGCATGGGATCCGCAGGGTAGGCGCACGCGTTTCTCTGTCCGAATGCGGTTGCGAAAACCAGCAAGTTACTTAACAGCCAGTAACTGCACGTCAAAGATCAAGGTCGCGTTGGCTGGTATGACGCCAGGGTAGCCTTTTTCTCCGTACCCCAAGTCCGGCGGAATTCGCAACTGACGCTTGCCGCCGACCTTCATGCCGGCGACGCCTTCATCCCAACCCTTAATGACTTCTCCCTTGCCCAGCGTGAACTCGTAGGGTTGGTGCGCGTCGACTGAGCTATCGAATTTCTTCCCCGACGTCAGCCAGCCAGTGTAGTGCACTTTCACGTGATCGCCGTCTTTGGCTTCCTGGCCCGTGCCGACCTTGATATCCCAATATTTCAGGCCCGACGGGGTCGTTGTGCCTTCGCCGGTCACTCTTGTCGGAGCTTTGGTGTTGGGCACGGCTTGCGCGGGCTTCTGGGTTGTCTGCGCCCACAGCAATGAACCCGCCACAACCAGAACTGCCGCAATCGGAATAGGGTGCCTTTTCATGAGCAGCTCCTTTTGACCTCAACCGAGCGCAATCACATCAATCTCGACCAAAACATCCTTCGGCAACCGCGCCACTTCAACGGTGGAACGTGCGGGCGGAGCAGCATTGAAAAATCTGCCATAAACTGCGTTCATGGCGGCGAAGTCAGTCATATTCTTGAGGAAGACTGTAGAGCGCACGACTTTGTCCAGGCCGCTGCCCGCCGCTTCCAGAATATGCCAGACATTTCGCAGGATGCGATCCGTCTGCGCGGCCACGTCTCCAGAGATCACCTCCTGCGTGGCCGGATCGATGGCCACTTGCCCGGAAACAAAAACAAATCCATTGGCTTTGATGGCTTGGGAATAGGGCCCGATCGCTTCAGGAGCGTGCTTGGTGCAAATGACATCGCGCATGAGTCAGCTCTCGGTTGTCATTATTAAGTTGGCGCTGCGAACAGAGCAAGGAATAAAAGACTAGCACAGAGAGAGTACCGAAGTGCGAGTACCGAGCCTCGGCGGGCAATATCGTCGGCTGAGTCTCTGGTCGCGGCGCGGGAACCCGCCAAAACTGAGACTCGGTTCTTTGATGCCCTGATCGCCAATCTCCAGCCCCGGCGCTGCTCTTTAGATTTTCTGCAGTCTTTGCACTTCGTGAACACCGGGAATCTTCCGCAATCCGACAATGATCTGCTCGAGGTGCTTCAGATCCGCGATATCGAGCACGATATCCACGCTGGCTTGGCTGTTGGCCGTGTGGGCAGCGATGTTGCGGATGTTGCTCTTAGCGTCTCCAATCACGCCGGTAATGTTCTTCAGCATGCCAAAACGGTCGTCGCAATAGACGGTCAGTTTGACGGGATACGCGGTGGGCGTGCTGTCGTCGCGCGCCCATTCCACATCGATCTTTCGTTCGGGTTCGTAGAGGAGATTTGTGACGTTTGGACAGTTTACCGAGTGCACAGCCACGCCTTTGCCGCGCGTGATATATCCGACAATGTTTTCGCCGCGGATGGGATTGCAACATCGCGCACGATAAACCAGCATGTCGCCCTGGCCGCGCACCGTGATTGCGTTGTGATCCCCGAAGACGCGGCGGACGACGCTGGCGATCGCTCCCGGCTCCGACGTAAGGCCCTCAGCCTCGATGTCGCCGGCAATCGTCGGGGTCGCGCCCGCCGGAAGCAGGCGAGCCAGCACCTGCCGCGCCGAATACTTTCCATATCCGATTCCCGCCATGAGATCGTCGGCGCGCCCAAGACCATAACCGGACGCGACCTTCATCAGGTCTTCGTCTTTGATTTCTTTCAGCGCGATGCGGTATTTGCGCGCTTCTTTCTCGATCAGCTTGCGGCCAATTTCGATCGCACGTTCGCGCTGGTGCACGTTGAGCCAGTGCTTGATTTTGTTCCGCGAGCGCGACGACTTGACCAGCCCCAGCCAGTCGCGGCTCGGCTTATGACCGGGTTGCGTGAGGATTTCGACAATATCGCCGGAATGCAGCTTGTAACGCAGCGGCACCATCCTGCCGTTGACCTTCGCACCCACACACGTGTGCCCGACTTCGGTATGAATCGTGTAAGCAAAATCGATCGGCGTAGCATCGCGCGGCAGCACGACCACTTTCCCTTTCGGCGTGAACGTGTAGACCTCTTCCGGGTAGAGATCGACCTTGAGCGTGGAAAGAAATTCGTTGGGATCGCTGACATCCCGCTGCCACTCCACCACTTGCCGCAGCCACGCCAACCGCTGCTCGTCCTGCGCCGAAACCGGACCGTCTTTGTACTTCCAGTGCGCCGCGATGCCTTCTTCGGCCATCTTATGCATCTCTTCGGTGCGGATTTGAATTTCGAAGGGCGTACCGTCATCGGCAATCACCGAGGTATGCAGCGACTGATAAAAATTCGGCCGTGGCATGGCAATGAAGTCTTTGATCCGCCCCGGAACCGGCCGCCACAGGTTGTGGATGATGCCGAGCACCGCATAACAGTCCTGCAGTGATCGCGTGATCACCCGCATAGCGTAGAGGTCGTAAACCTGGTCCACCGAGATGCGCTGCCGCTGCAGCTTCTTGTGGATGCTGTATAGCCGCTTGATGCGGCTCTCGACGCGTGCCTGGATTCCGGCCTCTTTCAGCTTGTCGGTAATGATCTGCTGCATCTTGCTGAGAAATGCCTCGCCCTGTTTGCGGCGAGCATTGACCGCACTCTCCACTTGCTCATAACCAACCGGATCCAGAAACAGAAAGCCAAGGTCTTCGAGTTCGCCGCGGATTTTGCCCATCCCCAGCCGGTGGGCAATGGGCGCATAGATCTCCAGCGTTTCTTCGGCAATCTTGTGCTGGCGCTCCGGAGGTAAGTGCTCCAATGTACGCATGTTGTGCAGGCGATCGGCGAGCTTGATCAGGACGACCCGAATGTCGTCGACCATGGCCAACATCATCTTGCGCAGATTTTCGGCCTGCTGCTCTTCGCGCGTGGCAAAATCAATTTTGCTGATCTTGGTCACGCCCTCGACGATGTGCGCCACCTGCTCGCCGAACTCTTTGCGAATGTCGACCACCGTCACTGAGGTATCTTCCACCGAATCGTGTAGCAGCCCGGCCGCAACTGCGACCGGGTCCATCTTCATTTCGGCGAGGACGAGGGCGACCTCCAGCGGATGCACCAGGTAGGGTTCGCCAGAAGCACGCGTCTGCCCTTCATGGTTCTTGAGCGAGTAATCGTAGGCTTTCTTGACGATGGTGAGATCGTCGTGCGGACGGTTCTCCTGCATCCGCTTCATCAGATCGCGGTATTTGGTCAGGGTGAGAGCGGTGGTGGCGATCTGTTGGCGTAAGCTCGCCATATTTGATTATATCCCGCCCAAGAAGCAGCGATGAGCGCCACTCAGCATCGTTCCATCAATGACGATCGTAATTTGCGGCGCTTACCGCGCACTTCTAACCTCGCGAATGGGCAACGTGAGGGAAGGCAATATGTCCGAAGTTCTGCCAATCACTCTCGCTCGATACGGCCTTGGAAGCAGAGCAAAGAGGCTGTTGGGGATTTTTGCGGTCATAAGTTTTGCTTTTTCCGTTGCTGCCCAGAGCGCCCCGCCGACTCATCCTCCGGTCAATTCCGGAGAGGAAATTTCTGTTCCTGGCCGCCCTGTCCCGGCTGACTACGGCCAGCTCTCGGAGCACAACATTGACTGGATGTTGATGCAGCCGGCACAGACACAAATGGAATTTCTGCTGGGCGCGGCCGTAAATCACGATCACGGCGCGACCGATTGGATCAACAAGCTGGTCGAGGGTTGGCATGGCAAAGTCCGTTTTACCCAAAAATTTGATGATCTTGACATGACCGCGCTTTACTCAAACGACCTGCGCGTGCGGGCGGCCGCGATCGAAATAAACTTGGCGGTTTTCAACTTGCCGAAAACGGAGGAGACGGCTGAAGGGTTGATGGAACATGCGCAAAAGTCGACGGCATGGCACGCTTTTGCTATGTGGGAATTGGGTATGCTCGCGAATCGGGGTGTCGAACCGGAGAAGATTCACGACTTTCTGCGCGGTTATCTGCACAATCCAAATGAAAAGACGAGGCACTGGGTGGTTGAAGGTCTTGCCCATTTGGGAACTGACGACACCATCCCGGATTTCCTCGACGTCCTCCGTAACGATCCATCGCTTGAGGTACGTGAGCGGGCGGGGTGCAGCATGGCCAAGTCTGGGATGCTGACGCGCCAGCAGCGCATGCTCGCTGTGCCCGGCCTGATTGATCTGGCATACGATCCTGCACTTGACGCCACAACCCGGTCTTGGGTTTATCAGGCGCTGCGTGAGATTACGAACGAACATCTGGGGGACGATCCGGCAACGTGGAAGAACTGGTACAGTTCCATGGGCGCCAAACGCCGGGAGGAATTCCGACAGGGCGAAGAATGGGCTGTCTTGGGGAATAATTAAGCTGAGATGTCACGTGACCCTAAGGACACTCCGCTCAAATTGTTGAGCTGTGCCTGGAGCCGCTTTTGGCGCCCGATGCGACAAGCTGATACATTGGCAATTCGGGTCCCATGATTTCTCGTATCCTTGTTAGCGGTATATCCGGGCCGATTGGCGCTGCTCTGGTTCCCTTGCTTCGCTCCCGCGGATATGAACTGGTTCGACTCGCGCGCGGCCAATCCACCGGGAAAGAGCAGATTTCCTGGGACCCCCAGCAGCCGGTTTCTCCCGATTCCGTTTCCGGTTTCGACGCCGTAATACATCTCGCCGGCGAAAGCATCGTTGGCCGCTGGACCGTGGCCAAAAAAACAAAGATTCGCGATAGTCGCGTGGTCGGAACGCGCAATCTCGCCCAGGCTTTGTCCGAGGCCAAGAGCAAACCGCAAATATTCGTCTGCAGTTCGGCCATCGGGTATTACGGCAATCGCGGCGATGAGCTGTTGAATGAGAACAGCGCTCCCGGAAGCGGTTTTCTAGCGGAAGTTTGCCGTGACTGGGAGGCCGCGACCAAGCCCACCATCGAGGCCGGCATCCGCACCGCCCAGATTCGCACCGGAATTGTCTTGAGCCCGAGGGGCGGCGCCCTGGGCAAAATGCTCACGCCGTTTAAGCTCGGCCTCGGCGGCCGCATCGGCGACGGCCGTCAATGGATGAGTTGGATCGACGTCCGCGATATGGTTGGCGCTATTCTCCACATCCTCAAAACCGACCTCCTGCAAGGTCCCGTCAACATGGTCGCGCCCAAGCCGGTTACGAACGCGGTCTTCACTCGGACCCTCGCTCATGTCCTATCGCGGCCGGCGATGTTTCCAGTCCCCACGTTCATGGTCAAGAGTGCCTTTGGCGAGATGGGCGAAAGCCTCTTGCTGGGCAGCCAGCGCGTGGAGCCAGCCCGGCTCGTCAGCACTGGCTATCCGTTCCGCTTCCAGGATCTTCGAGCTTCCCTGCAAAATATGCTGCAAAGTTGAGCCGCACACCCCCGTGTGACCGCGATCACATCCGCAAATCATCGCCTTTATGAAACTAACGAATAGTCGGATTGCAGATGAAACGGAGATTCATCGCCGCCTGCGTGCTCGGATCGCTCCTATGTTGGAGCGCCTTCTCTGGCTGGGCATCCACCGTACGCCCGGACGGGCAGAACCCTTCCTTCAAGCATGCTTGCTGTCATCATTCCCAATCGCCCGTTTTCCTGGGGTTCCTAAACTTCATACCTCCTGGAATTCCCTGCAGCGATGAACGTCCGTGCTGTGCGCATCGGGCTCCCGAAGACCGTTCAAGTTTGCCAAGGTTGAACCGGCTGCGGCGGCCAGACATGGCTACCCAACCACAGGTTTTCGTCCTCAATCCCAGAGCGGTAGCACGTCCGGCGACCATTTTCGCCCCAACAAATCTCGTCTCCTGCTTCATTCGAACCGTCGTCCTTCGGATCTGAGTTCCGCGCTCGCGCAAGAGGCGCAATCCCCTATCGCAAACATGAAACACAGGCAAATGGCCGAGTGTTTCTCGTGGGCTACAAGCCCGTCATGAACTCGACGAAACTACTATGGAGACTCGACAATGAGATACAAAACGATAGCGTTAATCCTGGCCCTGACGGTTGGCGCCTGGGCCCAAATTAGCAATTCAAACCCGCAATCGAGCCCCGCCGCGGGAGACAAAGGAAAGTGCACTTGTTGTGACAAAATGGCCTCGGCCGACGCAAAAAGCGGTCAAAGCTGCGCCCGGCACAAGGCTCAAAGCGCAGATGCGAAAGATACTCCCTCCTGTTGCGCTAAGAATGACAAGTCGTGCTGCAGCAAGAATGCGGAATGCATAAAAGGCGACAAAGCATGCTGCTCCAATTGCACTGGCAAGACAGCCAGTTCCTGCTGCGGATCGAATTGCAGCAAGACCTGTGGCAAGGACTGCTGTGTGGGAAAAACCGAAAAAACAGCACAGCAATGCTGCCACCACTCAGTGCAAGGCTAATCGACGAGTCTTTGCTCGTTGGCAGGAACGCTGGTCAGAAAGCCTTGGCCAATCCGGCTGGGGCTTTCGACCGTCTCCCGTACCACTACTCCTCTTCGTCCTTCACTTCTCCGCGTTCCGCCTTCGCCTTCTCGATGATCTTCTCCTGCAACTGCCCCGGAACGATGTCGTAGTGATGCATTTCCATGTTGAAGCTGCCGCGCCCCTGGGTCATCGAGGTCAGATCGGCGCCGTAGGTCAGCATCTCCGCCATCGGAACTTCGGCTTTGACGATCGTGTTGCCCGCCTTGTTGTCCATGCCCTGAATGCGTCCCCGGCGGCTGTTAAGATCGCCCATGATCGAACCCGCAAAATCGTCGGGCACGGTGATCTCCACGGTCATAATCGGCTCGAGCAGCGTCGGCTTGGCGACCTCCATCGCTTTTTTGAATGCGATGCGGCCGGCCAGCTGAAACGACAAGTCGTTGGAGTCAACATCGTGATATGAGCCGTCGTAGAGCACGACTTTGAAGTCCACGACGGGATAGCCAGCCAGATATCCACGCACGGCCGCATCTTTGATTCCTTTTTCTACTGCGGGAATGAAATTCCTCGGAATCGCGCCGCCAAAAATGTCGTTGACGAACTCGAAATCTCCGCCCCGCGGCAGCGGCTCCATCTTGATTTTGCAATCGCCGAACTGGCCGTGTCCGCCGGTCTGCTTCTTGTGCCGCCCTTGCACATCGGCCTTGCCGCGAATCGTCTCCCGATACGGCACCTTCGGCGCTTTCAAATTCACCTGCGTGTTGTAACGCTTCTTGAGCTTCGAAACCGTAACTTCGATGTGCTGCTGCCCGGTGCCCGCAATCAGGAATTCTTTTGTCTGTGGATCGCGGTAGAAGCGCAGCATCGCATCTTCTTCCATGAGCTTGTGCAAACCGGGTCCAAGCTTATCTTCATCCGCGCGGGTCTTGGGCTCAATCGCAAACGTAATCGCCGGCTCCGGCAGTTTCACCCTCGGATACTGAATCGGCGCCGACTTATCGCCCAGGGTGTCGCCGGTCAGCGTGTCTTTCAACTTTGCGACCGCGCCAATATCTCCCGCGTGCAATTCTGTTATCGGTACCGCTGTCTTCCCTTGCATGATGGAAACATGCGACAGCTTCTCCGGAGAATTCGCGCGAAAGTTCTGCACGCTCGACTCGTTCTTCACCACTCCCGAAAAAACTTTGAAATAGGAAATCCTACCGGCAAACGGATCCTGCACTGTCCTGAACACATACAGCGAGACCGGCTCGGCATCGGTTTCATGGCGCCGTGGCGAGTCCCCGTTCCCGCTGGCCTCGCCCGAAACCCATTCATGTTCGGAAGGCGCCGGCGTGTAATCGACAATGAAATCCATCACGCGATCAGCTCCAATATTCCCCAGTCCGGAGCTGAAGATCACGGGGAAAATTTTGTCCTCGCGGATGGCATTGTGCAGCGCCGGAACTAAATCTTCTTCGGCTAGCGTCCCGGCCTCGAAAAATTTCTCCATCAGGCTGTCGTCGCCCTCGGCCACGAGTTCCACCAGCCGTTCGTGCGCCTGCTGGGCCCGTTCCTTCATGTTCTCGGGAATCTCGCCTTCCTTCCCTTTGCCATTCCCCCCCAGTTCGTACGTGTACGCCTTCATCCGTACCAGATCGATGACGCCCGAGAGGTTCTTTTCCGCGCCGATCGGCAGCTCAATGGGAATCACATTCCGTCCAAACGCCTTCTCCACCGACTCGAGCACGCGTGCCGCATCGGCCCGGTCTCGGTCCATGCGGTTCACCACGATCAGACGCGGGGTCTTGTATTCGTCGCAATAATTCCAGACGCGCTGGGTCACGACCTCCACGCCCGCAACGCCATCCACCACGACAATGGCGGCATCCACCACCGGCAGCGCCATTTTTGCCTCGTGGACGAACATGTTGAACCCGGGCGTGTCCAGGATGTTAATCTTCGTCTTGCCCCACTCCACATAAGCCACGCCGGTTGAGATCGACATCTGACGGGCGATTTCTTCGTCATCGTAGTCAGTGATCGTCGAACCGTCGTCGACGTGTCCCATGCGCGGGCTTGCTCCCGAGGTATACAGCATGGCGGAGACGAGCTGGGTCTTACCCGCATGCCCGTGCCCGACCATAGCTACATTCCGTATGTTTTCTCCAGAATAGACTTTCAATTTGGGCTCCTCCGGCAGGACGCGGCGGAAGGTAGGGTCAATCAGGGAAGATTAGGACTGGATCGGGGCGCACCCGACTGATCCGCCGAAAACAAACCCGCCAAAACTTAGGATGCTAACACGCGGCCAGCGAGCCTCTCAACCAACGAATACCCATCTTGGATGACAAACGCCTGCTCCGCCGGAAATATGGCAGGATTGACCCGCATTTATCGCGCTCTTTACGACAGCTTGGGGATGCTCGCCAGAACCGGGCTTACCCGACCCATTTTGCCTGACATAAGATTCTCTCCCGTTACATTCATCGCGCGTCCCGCCTAAGAACCCGCGCCCCGCACCTTACCACCAGTACCGTATGTACTTCTGCGTCGGGAGGTGTATGATTCAACCGCTATGATGGGAGGATTAACCAAGGAACAGTGGGTCGCGCGCTACTCCCGCAGTCATCAACATCCAGTCAATCGGGTCTGCCATACACTTGGCATCCCTCTGATTCTGGCCTCGATCGCCTTCTTCCTCGGCGGATTTTTCTTCCACGGCCTCTGGATTGCGGGTCTCATCCTGTTCGTCGTCGGCTGGATCTTCCAGTTTGTCGGCCACGCTTTCGAAGGCAAGCCGCCGGAATTCTTGCGCGACTGGAGATTCTTATTCGTGGGCGTTCGCTGGTGGTGGGCCAAAATCCACGGTCGGGCTTAGTTCGCGTAGTTTGGCTTGTCGGTGGCGCGTACGTCCTCGTCCGCGAATCTTGAGGATCCAATGCCGCTGGCCTCGCCGCAGTTCCTCAACCTCAGCCTGCTTTTCCTCCGCCTCATGGTCGGCCTCGTCTTCGTCACCAGCGGCTGCAGCCATCTCAAAGATCCCGAAGCTCGCTCAAAAAGCATCGAAATGCCGAAGAGTTTCACCATCTTCCTCGGCATCGGCGAAGTTGCCGGCGGACTCGGCGTTGCTGCCGGAGTTTTGATACAGATCGCCGCTTTCGGCCTCATTCTGATCATGCTCGGCGCCGTCTCCAAAAAAATCTTTGCCTGGCACACCGGTTTCTGGGGACAAAAATCCTACGGATGGCACTATGAACTGATGCTTATTCTGATGAATCTCGTGATCGCGGCCTCGAATGGCGGTGCCTACGTACTCTGGAGGTAACTCGCGGCCTCCGCGAAGCGTCGGCCAGTTGTCTAACTCATAGCCCTGTATTATGCTGGCTTCAATCCTCGGGGTTCTGCTTTATCGAAAGTTATGCAGCGCGCGATCGCCAGACTTCTGCTGCTGTTCGCCTTTGCTGGGAACCTCGGTCCACTTGCGCTCGCAATTACCTGTGCGCAACCGCACGCGTGTTGTTTGCGCAAGGCCCACCATTGCCAACGATCTGTCGGTGAGGAACCGCACCAGCAGTACCTGCTCGACACAAGTTGCTGCAATCGCAATTGCGTCCATGCCGTAATCACGCCGCAATGGGCGCATCCGCAACCGAAAGCCAATCCAATCCTCGCCCGCATTGTCGATCTTCACTTCGCCGAATCCCATGCCGGTGCGCCAGCCACAGAACCCTCCGCTCTGCCTTCCACACGCGCTCCTCCGCTCGTCTCCGTGCTCTGACCGAATTTTGATGTTTTGATTTGCGACCCGGAGGTCCCGTTCGCCTGAGCGCGGTTGGGTCGTATCGCTGCGGGAGCAAGCGTGTTCGCTGGAATGCATTTGTCCTTTGCGGAACGCTCTTCAGATGGAGGCTCAATGCGCCGGATTTGCGTCTTTGTATTTATTATTATCGTTGCCGCGGCTCCCGTTTTCGCTACCGTATTCGGAAGCGTTCGCGGTATCGTGCACGACCCCCAGCACCGTCCAATCCAAGGTGCCATGGTCATGCTGAAATCCACTTCGTCGGATTGGAATCAGGCCACCAACACGAACGCGATCGGCGAGTTCGTCTTCACCGCCGTGCCGCTGGGCGAGTACACCGTCAGCGTCGCCAGCCCTGGATTCGCACAGACCGCGCAGAAAGTTGTGGTCGAAGCTGATACACAGCCTGTTTTGCACTATCAGCTCGCTCTGGAGTCGGCAAAGGTCAACGTTACGGTGGCGAGCTCCCCGGTGGTTGTGCCGACTGACACGGCAACTCCCACCACGCTCCTTGACCGCGCGGCCATTGAGGAGACTCCCGGCGCCGATCGTACTAACAGCCTGGCGATGATTACCGACTACGTTCCCGCCGCCTACGTGACTCACGACATGTTGCACATGCGCGGCGGCCATCAGGTGGATTGGCTTATCGATGGCGTTCCCATCCCCAACACCAACATTGCCACCAATCTTGGCCCGCAGATCGACCCCAAAGACATTGACTATCTCGAGGTCCAGCGCGGCAGCTACGAGGCCGACTATGGCGACCGCACTTACGGCATCTTCAACATCGTGCCTCGCACTGGCTTTGAGCGCGACAGGCAATGCGATCTCGTCAACAGCTTGGGAAACTTCTATCAGACCAACGATCAGATTAGTTGCGGGGCTCATACCGAGCGCTTCGCTTATTACCTCAGCGCCAACGGAGATCGCAGCAACTACGGTCTGCAAACTCCCATTTCGCAGGTTGTTCACGATGCAAGCAACGGTTTTGGAGGGTTTGCTTCGCTCATTTTCAATGCCGACGCGAAAAATCAGTTCCGCGTCGTGGGTTCTTTGCGCCGGGACTATTACCAGATTCCCATCGATCCCAACCCCAACTCTATCGGCAACAGCGTCTATCCCAGTTATGGATTAAGAGACAGCGAGACCGAGCCCGACGGTTACGTTACTTTCTCTTGGGTTCACACCTTCAATCCCGATAGCCTGCTCACCGTTTCTCCCTTCTATCACTACAACGGCGCGGACTATCACGGCGGACCGAATGATTTTCCTGTCATCTCAAGCGTTACGCAGAACGCTAACTACGCCGGTGTGCAGGCCACGCTCAATGAGGATATCGGGAAAAACAACTTTCAGGCCGGCGTCTACGGATTCGGCCAGCACCAGTACAACCGTTTCTTCAACGAGTACACCGACGGCACTCCCAACGTTCCGCCTTCCTCCATCGGCGTCAACGGAGGCGTCGCTGCTTTCTTCGCTAGCGACAAATTCAAGGTTACTCCGTGGCTGACTCTGATCGCTGGCCTTCGCGAAACGGTCTTCACTTCCACTATCTCCGAGCACGCGACCGACCCACGTCTTGGCGGCACCATCACGATTCCGCATCTGAATTGGGTCTTCCGCGGCTTCTACGGCTACTACTACCAGGCTCCGCCGCTGTCGACCGCGACGAATGAACTTCAGACTTTGGCTGGTGGCCAGGGATTCGGCTTTTCCCCCCTGCACGGAGAACGCGATATCGAATGGCAAATCGGGGTAACCATCCCCTACCACGGCTGGATCTTCAGCGCCGATAACTACGAAACCCGTGCCGAAAATTGGCTGGATCACAACAACATCGGCGAGTCCAATATCTTCTGGCC
>JASHPL010000004.1 GCA_030038125.1 Candidatus Sulfotelmatobacter sp. | reverse complement strand
ATGTCCACGCTGCTTTCCGGGGGCAAGCTCGTAGTTCCTACGAAGTTCAACGCTCTTACGTTCTGGAAAACAGTGCGCGAACATCACGTGACCTGGTATTCGGGGGTGCCCACCATGCATCAGGTGCTATTGGCGCGTACCCACCACAAGCTGCCGGAAGCGGCCACCCTGCGCTTCATCCGTTCCTGCAGCGCGCCGCTTTCGTCTGAATTGATCCATAAAATTGAGGGCATTTTCGGCGTCCCCTTCGTCGAGGCATACGGAATGACGGAGGCGTCGCATCAGATGACTTCAAACCCGTTGCCCCCGCGCCATCGCAAGGCAGGCTCGGTCGGAGTCGGCACCGGGATTCGTATCACCGTCATGGATAAAGATGGGAACGAACTTGCCATGAATCAGCGCGGCGAGATTGCGATTCAAGGGGCAAGCGTGTTTCGCGGATACGAGAACAATCCCGAGGCCAATGCCAGGGCGATCACCCGAGGTTGGTTTCGTACCGGAGATGAAGGATTTCTTGACGAAGATTGCTATCTGCATCTGACCGGCCGCATGAAAGACATCATCATCCGCGGGGGAGAAAATGTCGCGCCCCATGAAGTCGACGAGATTTTGCTCAAGCACCCTGCGGTCGCGGCAGCCGTCACTTTTCCCTTTGCTCATCCCACCTTGGGCGAAGAAGTGGCCGCGGCGGTGGTGCTGCATGATCGGAACGGCGCAACCGAAAAAGATCTCCTCAAGCATTGCGGAGAATGTCTGGCGGAATATAAGTGTCCGAAGAAGATCTATTTGCTGGCTAGCATTCCCACGACAGCCACCGGGAAGGTTCGCCGGCGTGCGGTAGCCGCCGCTTTGCTGGATATTGACGCATGAAGTTCCTGATTGCTGGCGCGGGGGCGATCGGCGCCTACATTGGTGCGCGCATGGCCCGGGCCGGATTCGACGTAACTCTCTTCGCGCGCGGGCCTCACCTGGAGGCCATGCGGAAACATGGCGTTGAGGTCCGGAGCACCGAAGGAAACTTTCAAGCGCGGCCTCGAGTCGTCGCCTCACTTGAAGAAGCCGGGCTGGCGGATGTGGTTTTTCTGGGAGTGAAGGCGCACAGCCTTCCGCAGCTCGCGCCGCTGCTAAAGCTGGTGCTCGGGCCGGACACGACGGTGGTCAGCACGCAGAACGGTATTCCCTGGTGGTACTTTCAGGGTTTTGTCGGCCCGTGGGATGGCCTGCGTCTCGAGCGCATCGATCCTGGCGGCGTAATTTCCAATGCGATCGATGCCCGCCGCGTGGTCGGCTCAATCGTCTACTTTTCTACTGAAATTATCGCGCCCGGGGTGATTCAACATACCGAAGGCAACCGTATTTCTCTGGGCGAGCCCGATGGCGGACGCTCCGAGCGTTGCCGCAAAATCGCGGAAACACTGGTGGCAACAGGTTTGCGCTGCCCCGTCAGCGCTCGGCTTCGGCAAGAGATCTGGGTGAAGATTCTGGGCAATGCCTCGCTGAATCCTGTCAGCGCACTCACCCGCGCCACTCTTGCGCAAATGCTGCGCGACCGTGGCGTGGCCGAGGTGATCCAGAACATCATGCTGGAAGTGGAAGCAGTCTCGAAGAAGCTGGGAATGGAATTGCCCGTTTCGGTTGAGCAACGAATGGCGGGAGCAGAAAAAGTTGGCGAGCACAAAACGTCAATGCTGCAGGATCTCGAGGCTGGACGGCCCATGGAACTTGAAGCCTTGGTCGGTTCAGTCGTAGAGTTGGGCGAGAGAGTGGGCGTGGCTATGCCTCATACGCGAATGGTCTACAATTGCGCGAGGTTACTGGGCGAGTCGAGCCTGGCTGCTGCTCCGACTGTAAAACCGGCCTGAAGCAACGGCTTTTTCAGGACGGCTCCTCGCCGACAACAAGAACTTGCCCAGCCCTTGACAAGCGGAGTATACTTCGTCTGGTCCACTTATCGGACCACTTTGGTTTCCGATGCCCTCCGCGTTGAATTCCGACTTTGAGATCATACGCCGCAACAAAGTGTACGAAGGTGTTGCGCGGCAAATCGAGCGCCTGATTCTAAAGAAACTGCACCCCGGCGACAAATTGCCTTCCGAACGCGAGCTGGCGGAAACCCTCGCCGTGAGCCGCAGTTCGATACGAGATGCGATTCGAAGTCTGGAGTTGATGGGCATGGTGGAACCGCGCCAGGGCGCGGGGACCATGGTCCGCGAGATTTCTTCTCAGTCTGTGGCGAACCCCTTGCTGAACGCCCTGAAGCGCCGAGAGGAAATGATTAGCGAGCTTCTGGACTTTCGCAAGATACTCGAACCGCCGCTCGCCGCCCGCGCCGCCACGCATGCTTCTAGTGACGAGATATCCGAGATGGAGGATATCCTTGGACGGCAAGAACAGAAGCTGCGCGACGGGGAAGGCACCATAGGGGAAGACTCCGAGTTTCATTACGCGGTCGCCATGGCTTCCGGCAATAGCGTTGTGCTCAAGGTTTTGGATATCCTCATGGACCTGTTGCGCGATACGCGAGAGCGCACCCTGCAAGTCGAGGGACGCCCGCAGAAATCGTTGGCGGGCCACCGCCGGATACTGGCGGCGATCAAACGCCACGATGCCGAGTCTGCGAAAGCCGCAATGCGGCGGCACATTGAAGATGTTGAGGAAATGGTTTTGCATGAGAGCTAAACATCGTTTTGGCGAAAATTCCGGAGGGCGATATGGGCCGCTTATATGCGATCGAGGTTATTTACCGGGGAATTTTCCAGAAGACGCTGGCCACGCGCATAACGCGTTCGATTGTCCTGGCTGCGCATGAAGAAGGCAAACTTGGCATTTCGTTTGGCCGCTATGGTGACAGTCCAGAGCGCAACGGCATTCCTGCCAAGGGCTTTGCCATCGTAGGAGATGATCAGCTAACGCTCGAAGAGGGCATGGCGAAATACGAGCCAAAGGAAGTGGATATCACCATTGCAGTCGACGACACGCTGTGCAAAGGAGTGGAGTCTTGGGCGTGGTATGGGTTGCAACCCGTTAACAAATTGCTGAAGTCCGGTGGGACTTTACTGGTCACGTCGCGAGAGCAGCCAGAAGCTATCTTGCAGATGGCACATCGCAAGGAGACGCCGTATGAACTTGCAGTTTTGAAAGGTACGGTCAGCTTTTCCGGATTGTGGGTTTACAAGGACGATCATACTGACGTGCGTATCCTCGGCGCCATTGCGAGAATTCTTCCCGGACTGTTCACCTTGAAGTCTGTCCAGAAGGTTATCGTGGATCAGTGGAACGATCCGGTAAAAGCAGAGTCTGCGGCACGCGCTTACGAGCGCGTCTCAAGCGTTACCGTCAGACCAGACCAGGGCGATCCGGAGACGCCGTATAAATTCAACCTCCCTAAATGGCATGAAATGGGCGAGGGCATCGCCATTCCGTGCATTCCAGCAGGCGCGCAGGTGGAGGATCCCACCACGCATGCTACTGGTGGGTTCCGCCCGGATCGCAATCCCACGTTCAAGAAGTACACCACCCGCACGATGCGGCCTGTGGTCAACTTCGACACTTGCATTAAATGCACGCTGTGCTGGCTGCAGTGTCCCGATTCGTGTTTTGACGTCACCCCCGAGGGTCTGTATGACGCGAACATGCAGGCCTGTTGTGGATGCGGCGTGTGCGAGGCCGTGTGCCCTGTGAAGGAATGCGTGACGATGGTGAATGAGACTGCATTCGATAATAATGACAGCCAATGGGAAGCATGGAGGAAAGACCAGAAGGCCTACGAAGCGTGGCTGGCCGAGAAAATCAAGTCGCACCCGGTGCGGTCGCACGGGTTCCGCTACCGCGGGCAGTATGAGGAGCAAGTTCCCGAGATGCTGGAAGTCGCCCGGGAAGGGTAATTGCTGAAGAGGAGGCTGAACATGGCAACGGCGACATACGTCGAGGAACAGCGCAGTATCGACAAGACAGCACTGATTACCGGCAGCGAGGCGATTGCGGTTGCCTGCAAGCTGGCCGACGTCGATGTGATAACAGCCTACCCGATTCGTCCCTACGACACCGTTATGCAATACATTTGCAAGCTGGTGGCGAATGGCGAAATGGATTGTGAATACATTGTCGCCGAGGGCGAGCACTCGCAATTTGAAATCGTGAAGCATGCCTGCGCTTGCGGGGCGCGCGTTTTCTGCGGCTCGAGCGGTGTCGGCTGGATGTACGCCATGGAGGCGCTGACGGTTACGCCGGCACTGCGCATTCCGATGGTGGCCATGGTCGGCAACCGCGCACTCGACGATCCGGGAGCTTTTGGAGTCGAGCACAACGATGCTCTGGCCGTTCGGGACCTTGGCTGGCAACTGGTCTGGGTCGACAACGCGCAGGAAGCGCTGGATACCGCCCTGATTGCATATCGCGTCTCCGAAGACAGGCGCATTTTTCTGCCTTGTGCCATCAGTTGCGATGGAGCCTTTCTCACCCACTCCCAGGCGCTGGTAAAAATACCCTCGCAGGAAAAAGTGAATCAGTTCCTGCCCCGTTACAACCGTGCCGACCTGTTGCTTCACCCCGATAATCCGATTACCGTCGCCCCTCAGGGCAATGAAGACTGGGTCATGGAAATCCGTCGCCAGAACTATGCCGCCATGGAACGTTCATCGCTGGTGCTGAAGGAAGCCTACGCGGACTTCGACCGCATTTTTGGACGTTCCTACGGCAATCCCTTCTTCGAGGAATATGAGACGGACGACGCGGACATCGTGCTCATGGGAATGGGTACGCTTTCGACGCCGGTGAAAGTTGCAATCCGGCAGATGCGCAAGGAGGGAAAGAGAGTCGGTTTTGTCCGCATGCGCTGGTTCCGTCCCTTTGCCGCAGCCGAACTGGCGAAATCGCTGGGGCGCTTCCAGGCTGTGGGCGTAATTGATCGTGACTACTCGTTTGGTTCTCCTTACATGAGCGGCGTGCTTACAACGGAAGTTCGCACGGCGCTGTATTCAGCCGCTGGACCGAAGCCGCCGGTGCTTGGGTTTATTGCGGGCCTCGGTGGTCGCGAAGTCACCGTTCCCGATGTACAACGCGTAGCTGACTCGGTCTATCAGGCCGCGGATGGAAAGTCGCAACCCTTAACTCAATGGATCGGCTTGCGCGAATAGTCGGTTTTTGCTGACATGTTTCGACCGTCAGAAAGGAAAAGAATTATGGCGACCTACATTCAGATCGATCCGACTCAGAAACTGGAGCCCTTCAAGTCTGTCAAGAAGCTCCCGTTGGAGGAGTATTTCACCTCTGGTCACCGCACCTGCCAGGGCTGCGAGTCGGCCCTGGTAATGAAGATGATGGCCAAGGCTGCCGGGCCAAGGTCGATCATTCTGGGCAGTACTGGCTGTATGTACGTGGCGAACACAACCTACTACAGCACATCGTGGGTCGTTCCATGGATGCACACCCAGCTGGGGAGCAGCGGATCTGCCGCGCTGGGTACGTCTGCCGCTTTAAAAGTGCTCATGCGCAAGGGCAAGATCAAAAACGAGCCAATCAACGTCATCGCCTTCTGTGGCGATGGCGGTGGCGCCGATATGGGAGTGGGCGCAATCTCCGCGACGCTGACGCATGCTGAGTACAACTCACTGATCTTGATGTACGACAATGAGTCTTACGCCAATACCGACATTCAACTTTCCGGCAGTACCCCATGGGGAGCCAATACCACCTTCAGCTCCCCCGGCAAAATGAAGCGAATCATGCATCGCCGGTGGAAGAAAAACATGGCCGGCATGATGGCGGCCGGTCACCCGGAATGCAAGTATGTCGCGACCATCTGCATGTCGTATGGACTCCATGGCATGAACTCGATTCGCAAAGCACTCGCCATCGGAGGCCCGACCTTCATTCACTCGCTCGATCCCTGCCCGAAGGGCTGGGATTATGACCCCTACCTGTCGCACGAGATGGGGGAACTGGCCGTCAATTCCGGCGTGTGGCCGCTGTACGAGGTGGAGAATGGTGTGCTCAGGCTTACCGGCCGAACCGAGCAGATCGCAGCGGGTAAAATTCGACGTGTGCCCGTACGGGATTATTTATTGAAGCAAGGGCGTTTCGCGCACTTTACCAACGATGATATCGATTACTTCCAGAGCAAAGTCGATGACATGTGGGAGAAGTGGCTGATCCCCGGTGTAATTCCATTCCGCAAAGACGTGGAGGCCGATCCGCCGCCAGCGAATTAAGCCGACTTGGCGGGACAACAAGACGTCACACTCTGCAGGACAGAGCTCCGATCGCGGAAAGTCACAAACAATTAACGCGCGAACGTGGACGCAACGGTTGCTGGAGACATGTCTCGCGGGACACCTATAACCACAACAGCAACGAGGGTAAATCATGAGCTACACAGAACTTACGGTTTGGACGCGCGGCATCATCATGGACAAGGAGGGTCGCGACATCGTCAATTCGGTCTCGGCGTCGGCTCGCCGGGAAGGCAAACACGCGCAGGCGATGGAAAACTACGTGGACAATCCCGACCGCACGAATGCCCCCACGCGCAAGTATTGCCGCATAAGCGACGAAGTGCTCGAAAACGAACTGACTTACGAAAACGAGCACCCGAACATTGTCGTGTTGGTGGAAGGGACGATGGTCAAAGGTTGGGATTACATGCGTGGGATGCCTCCCGGCGGAACACTCATCATTAACACCCACTACTCTCCCGAATATATGCTTCGCTTCGTGCCTGGGCCCGAGAGGCTGGCGCAGCTCGTGTGTGTGGACGCAGCTCACCTGGCGCACCACAAGTGGCTCTATTACCGGCTGGGCGAACTGGGCCTCGACCGTCTTTCCACCGAAGGCGCGGCCGAGCGCAGTAAGCTGATCGCCCCCGATATCGCCGCTCCCCTGATAGCGGCAGTGGTCAAGTCCACCGGCATCGTCAAGATGGAGACGATCCTGCCCATGATTGCGAACAAGAACGCGTTCGAAATGGCACTCAGTGAAATGAAGATCATGCAATTTAACCCAGTAGCGGTGTAGGAAGGACTCATGTCGACAAAAGGCACAAAAATTCCTGATTGGCTGACCGTCCCGTTCGCGGGCATTACGCCCGCTCCCTCGCAGGACAAAGGACAAAATCTCTTTCCCACCGGCAATTGGCGCGCGATTCGGCCCGTTTACCGCGACAAACTGCCACCTTGTAACAATGCCTGCGGCACGAACGAAAAAATTCAGGGATATCTCGACCTGGTGAAACGCGGCAAGTATCTGGACGCGTACGCGCTCATCAAGGAAGATATGCCTTTCCCTTCCGTGACGGGACGCGTGTGTTACCACCCTTGCGAACAGGCCTGCAATCGAGGCAAGTACGATGAAGCTATTTCGATTCGTGCGGTCGAGCGCTTTCTGGGCGATCTGGGGCAGGCTCTGAAGCACGACGTCGTCAAACCTGGAAAGCCGAACGGGAAGAAAGTGGCCATTGTGGGTTCCGGCCCAGCCGGTCACAGTGCCGCGTATCAGCTGGCGCGCATGGGTTACAAAGTGACAATTCTAGAAAAATCTCCGAAACCTGGAGGATTGAATCGCGGTGGCATTCCCGTCTGGGTACTGCCGCCCCACGTGCTCGATCGCGAGATCGAGCGGCTCATCGAGCTCGGCGTCACGATAAAAACCAACACCGAAGTTGGCAAGGACGTGAGCTGGGACGATCTGAAAAAGAATTATGACGCCTGCGTGCTGGCGGTTGGCTTGACAGAGGCGAACAGCGTGCGCGCCGAAGGCGAAAACAAAGAAGGCGTGCTCTACGGACTTCCCTTCCTGCGCGACATCGGCATGGGCACCTCCAAGGTGAAGCTTGGGCCGCGCGTCGCCGTGATTGGCGGTGGCAATACGGCCATTGACTGCGCCCGCGAAGCGCTGCGGCAAGGTGCGGTCGAAGTCACCATGATCACGATCGAGGCGAACGAGCAGGAAATGCCGGCTTCGCCCGAAGATCTTCACGACATGCTCGAAGAAGGCGTCGACCTGTGGCACGGGCGGGCGATGACCGCGGTCCTGGGCAACGGCAAGGTCGAATCGTTGCAGCTACATCCGGCGCGATTCTCGGGCGCTATCAATGCTTCACCAATCACGATTGAGCGCGGCGCTCCGGCGGAAAAATTCGCCGTCGACCACGTGATCATCGCGGTGGGACAACACGCCTCACTCAGCTGGCTGCCGGCCGAATTCAAAAACGAGCGCGGCACTATCAAGATCGACCGTTTCGGCCGCCTGGGCGATACAAACTTCTTTGCTGCCGGCGACATCGCGCAGTTCGGTTCAGGCCAGCCCTTGATGGTCGTCAACGCTGTGGGCGACGGTAAGCGCGTCGCGTTCAACCTGGACAAGGCCCTGCGCGGAGAGCCGCTGCAGCCACGCACGATCGCGATCGACGTCATCATGGATTTGAACCGCATGAATATGACGTATTTCCCGCACTTCCCGCGCGTGCACCAGGGGATGCTGAATCCGTTCACACGCAAGAAGACGCAGGACGAAGTCATTCAGTCGTTCACCGAAGAGCAGGCGGTGGAAGAGGCAGCGCGTTGCTTTAGCTGTGGCACGTGCAATGCCTGCGACAACTGTTACCTGGTCTGTCCGGAGCCGTGCATCACCCGACCGGCGCGGTCGAACGGCTTGTACAAAATCATCGTCGATTACTGCAAGGGATGCCGGGTGTGCATCGAGGAGTGTCCAACCGGATGCCTCGAGGGCGTGCCCGAACTCGACTTCGACACCGGAGTGGTGCGCATGGATACCGCCTTTGCCATCAGCCCCGGACTGCACGGACGGCAAGCGCAGGAACTCGTAAATCTCTCGAGCCGGCCGGCGAAGGAAATTTAGTTCAAGACATCCGGAATTGGAGTGAACATGCCAACTGCTACTGCAGCAAAAAAGAAAACGGTACGGATCAACGGTTGCGTTGCGTCGGCGCAGGCTGCCAAGTACGCCGACGTGGACGTGATTGCCGCGTATCCGATCCGACCTTATACGGCGACGATGATGGCGCTGGCACAGATGGTCGCCAACGGAGAACTCGACGCCGAGTATATTGTGGCCGACAGCGAGCACTCGCAACTGAGCATCGCGCACGGCGCTTCTTCAAGCGGGGCCCGGGTCTTTACTGGCAGCTCGGGCGTGGGAGTGCAGTTCGCTTACGAGCTGTATTCGCCAATTTCCGGCAGCCGCATGCCTGTCCAGATGATGATTGCCGACCGTACGCTCGATCCTCCGGGCGATTTCGGCTCGGAGCACACCGATGCTCTCTCCACGCGTGATATGGGCTGGCTGATGGGCTGGGCCTGCGATGCGCAGGAGGCATTCGACAACCACCTCATCGCCTATCGCATCGGCGAGGACAAGCGCGTGCTTCTGCCGCAGATGGTCTGCCAGGACGGTTTCTTCGTCTCGCACATCACCACCGATGTAGAGCTGCCGGACTCAGGACAGGTGCGAGAATTCCTGCCGCCTTACAAGCATCCTTATCCGCTCGACCCGCGGCATCCGGTATCTCATGGACCACAGATCATGCCGGAGCAGGGTCCGCCGCTGCAACTCGAACGGGCGCGAGCCATGGAGGATTCCATGGCCGTGATCGAAGAAGTTCACAAGGAGTTCGGCGAAATCTTCGGCCGCCATTATGACCCGTGGCTCGAAGAGTACAAGACTGACGACGCAGAGGTCGTCTTTTTCCTGCAGGGCGGGCATGGCGTGACAGCGCGTTTTGCTATCCAGCACATGCGCGAAAAGGGGTTGAAGGTTGGCATGGTGCGGCTGCGAACGATTCGCCCGTATCCCACTGACCGGGTTTGCGAAGTTTTGAGCAAGTTCAAAGTGGTCGGGGTGATTGAAACGAATATGGCCTTGGGCAGCCCCGCTAGCGGCGGCGCCCTTTACGCTGACGCATGCGCGGCACTCTACGAGGCCCCGGAGCGACCGCTCGTGATTTCGTTCATGGCCGGCATGGGCGGTGAGGCAATCGTCCTGAAAGAGTTTTACTGGATGACGGAAAAAATGATTCAAGCTCAGAAGCGCGGAAAGATCGAGAAGCGGACGCATTGGGTCGGATTCGAAGAATAGGCGTAATCAAAAGACGAAAGGGCAAGCAGAGATCTGCAACCGCGAGCGGAACGCTCGCAATTAACTTGGCGGCGCGTGGTTTCGCGATCGCTGCGATCGGAGAAACGGATATGGCAACTATCGAAGTTCAACGGCAGATACTGCCGATTCTCGCTAGCCCTAATCAGGGTGCGCGCTTCTACAATCCTGAGCTGCCCTCGTCGGAGCCGTTCGTTCCCGGCCATCGCACATGCGCGGGCTGCGGGCCTTCCATCCAATACCGCATGACCAGCAAGGCCGCGGGCGACAACACGATCCTGGTCGGACCGACCGGATGCATGTACGTGGCCAACAGCTCCTATCTGTGTACGCCTTACAACGTGCCGTGGGCACACACCCAGATTGGGAGCGCCGGGAGCTTCACCGCGGGCGTGGCGGCGGCATATGAAGCGATGATTCGCAAGGGCAAGTGGAAGGGGCCATATCCGAATATTATTTGCGAGGCCGGCGATGGCAGCGCGTCCGATATCGGCCTCGCATCGATCTCTGGCGCTCTCTATCGCAACCACGACTGCCTGATCATCTGCTACGACAACGAGCAGTACGCCAATACCGGTATTCAGGCCTCCTCGCGCACGCCTTACGGAGGTATGACCACGTTCTCGCCTCCAGGGCCAGAAGTTCCCGAAGGCAAGAAACTCTTCCCGAAGGATCTGGCACGCATGATGGCGGCGGGTCATCCCCACTGCTATGTCGCGACCGCTAGCGTTGGCTATCCAATCGACCTCATGAACAAGGTCCGCAAGGGTCTGAACCACAGGGGCGCTGCGTATCTGATGGTCTACACGCCGTGCCAAAAGGGATTCGTTTACGAGACACCACGCTCCATCGATCTCGCCCGTGTGGTGGTGGAGTGCGGGCTTTATCCGATCTGGGAGTGGAATCCAGAGAAGCGTGAGTTCGATTACAGCTTCCGTCCACAGAGTATTCGGCCCGTATCGGAGTACCTGAAGCTGCAGGGACGGTTCGGGCACCTGCACGCCGAACACATTGCCACCGTGCAGCAGTTCGCCAATCAGCAATGGAAGATGATAGGCGTTGAGCTGCCAGAAGCGCTGGTCCAGGCAGCCGATCCCAGAAACCAGGTGAACATGGCTGCGGCAGCCGAAGCCGAAGCGATTGCGGAGACCGTATGAGCACACAACCCAATGCTCCAGCTACACTAACGGAAGCACAGGAAAGTTACATTGTTGCCGAAGGTAAGAAACGCGGTGCAACGCGCGACGTTCGACCGGAAGCGGCCTTCGACAAATACTACACAGTCTTGCGCGTTCATCCCGGCGACGGCATTCTCACCGACAACTGGCACACGAATGAAGTCCTGAGCCACGCACGCAATAATTTCGAGGGCTACACATTCGTGATGCGAACGCTCGAAGCCTGGGGAGTGATGATCGAGAACGATCATCGCGGCTACTACACGGCCGGAGGGCGCGTATGGGTTCTCGACCTGGAGCCGTGCGGAGGCAAGAAGCCGCGGCTGCCGGTGGCGGGTGACGGCGCCACCAGAGGATAAGAGCAGGATTGGCCCGCATCCTGCTTATCGACGACACTCCGGAAATTGCCGAACTCCTGACGTTCGCGCTGCGTGACCTTGGCCACACGGTCTCGGCCTGCGGCTATACCACCTCGGTTAATGACCTGATTGCGGAGAAACGAGCGGATGCATTGGTGCTCGACTGCTCCACCTATGACATGAGTGAAGCGCTGTTCGACGCGGTGCGCGCGGAAGCCAAACACGCTGAGCTTCCCATCGTGATTATCTCGGACACGCCTGAGAAGGCCGACGAGAGCCTCGCAGCTCGCAAGGCAGAAAGAGTGCTGCTGATCCCGAAGCCATTTACGGCGTCTCAGGTCGCGCGCGCCATCAACCAGCTGCTGGCAGCATAATCGGAAAAGAAACGTCGCCCTCGGGCATGTCAGATGTGGAGTCTCCAGTATGTGGAGCATGGATGAATGGGAGTACCTGGAGCGCGAAATCGTTATCGATCCAAGGGGCCGCAAATGGACGATCGCGCTGATGGACGTCCTTGGACAGAAAGGTGATCCCGATCGGCCTGACGCACTGCTGGAACTGCAATACTCTTCCGGGCGTTACTTCACTTTGATTTATGGCTCTGGCGGCGGGATACAGTGGGAACGCGGCTACGCGCAGCTGCAGGACGCGACACGCGCCTATGGAGAGCTGATGCTGTCCGTCATCCGGGGAAGACTGGACCCGTCGCAGCCCGTGTTCCGGGCGGACCTGGAAGAGTGATATCGTTTCCCTGGCCTACCGCCCTGGGTCGAGATCCCTGATGATGACATTCAGCACTTGCGCAGCCCGTTGCGCGTCGCGCTCGGAAACTGGCTGCGAAGGATCGGTCTCGTTTCGATAGGTTCTGCTCACTGCCGGTAGTCTCGCGCAGCCGTTGCGAATCAGCCCTGCCTTCTCCGCGACCGCAATCCGTGTATCGAACGACCAATCGCTAATGCTTCCCGCCGGAGCGCCCGACACCATGAGGGCAGCCAGCCCCTTGTTTTCCAGGGCATCGGTGATGATGGCTTCGAGAATTCCGCAGGACGTGCGCAGCGACAAGTCAAAATGTCCCTGCTCCAATGCGCGCCGGCTTTCGCTGTATGCCTGTTCGAGCAGCGTACGAAGCTCACTCTTGTGCACGAACTCAAAGCGGCGCGGTGCCGGCGGCTGTGCCGATGTGGAAAGAACGGGGGCAGCATCCTTGCGCGAGAGCGAGGCAACTGCTTGCTGCAGGACCCCGAGTAACCGCGCGACAATTTCCTCCGGCTCTGCTTCTTCGGCCGCTTCGCCATCGGTGGCACGGACCAAAAAAGCCTGGCTTAAGAGCCGCGCCAGCCAATGCGCTTTGCTGCCGCCGGATAATTGATTGATGGTGACGCCAACCTCCTGCTGCCAAACGCGATTGGCCGTGACGGCGAAGGCGTCCGAGGCATCGGTCACCAACAGATCATGAAGCTCGCGTCCGCGGCGAATCAGGCTGTCAAGCTGGGACAGGTAGTTTTCGATTTGAGCTTGGAGGGTCTGATCCATCGCCTTACCGCGTCACTCGGATGGTGGAGGAAATTGGCCAGAATTGGTTGTGACACCTTGGATCAAAGATGAAAACTTCTTTGCCCGAGATGCTTCATTTAACCACATTAGCATACTAGCTTATCTGGGCCCGGCTCCCGGGCGGGAGTGGGCTAGAGTTTTCTGGGGAATGTTCGCCAGCGATCTAATCATTCGTCGTGCGGGCATTGGAAACCCGGGGCGTGCAGGCGGGTATAATCAAGCCTTGTCGAGCTTTCGATCGAGGATCGTCCTATGACTCCGGCCAATGGCAATCACGGCATCAGCTACACCGTCCCCCAACCGCGCGCCGAGTGGATCGCGCGGCGCAAGGAGTGCAATAGCGATGGCAACTTCTCACAGATGCATTACGCGC
>JASHPL010000429.1 GCA_030038125.1 Candidatus Sulfotelmatobacter sp. | reverse complement strand
TTCTCGTGGCCGAAGAGTTCGCTTTCCAGCAGCGTTTCGGTCAGCGCCCCGCAGTGAATCACCACCAGCGGATGAAAGCGCCGCATGCTGGCTGCATGAATCGCGCGAACCACTAATTCCTTCCCCGTCCCGCTTTCGCCCGTGATCAGCACGTTCGCATCTGTGGGAGCCACGGTCTCGATGGCCTCAAAAACCTTCCGCATTGCTGGGCTTTGTCCCACCAGATCTCCGGGACGCGTCGCCTCCGCGACCGTTTCGCGCAGCCGCACGTTTTCCTGCTCGGCCCGGCGATGCCCCAGCGCGTTCTTCACCAGATGCGCGATTTCGTCGGGATCGAGCGGCTTGCTGACGTAATCGTAAGCGCCATTCTTCAATGCAGTGACGGCTGTTTCCACCGAGGCGTAGCCGGTCATCATGATTACGATCAGGGCCGGATCCATTTCGTGCAGACGCCGCTGCAATTCGATGCCGTCAGTGCCCCGCATCTTGATATCCAGCAATGCCAGATCCCATTTGTTTTCTGCCATGCGGGTGAGGGCCTCGCTGGCACTTTCGGCGGTGCCGATTTCATAGCCTTCTTCGCGGAACCACTTGCCCAGCGAATCGCGGACGCTCAGCTCGTCATCGACAATCAGCAGTTTGCCTTGTGTTTCCACGTTCAATCACCTCCCGGTTGTAGCGACTTCTCTGCCGTTCATAGGCGCGGAGCCGGCCGCCTCCAATGCGGCCTGCGCGGGCAAGGTCAATGTGAATTGTGTGCCGCGCCCCAGTTCGGATTGCACTTCGATGGTTCCGCTGTGGCGCTCAAGAATGCTGCGGCTGATGGCGAGCCCTAACCCAACGCCGCGGCCGGTTTCCTTCGTCGTGAGGAATGGCTCAAAAATGCGCGGCAGGATATCCCGGGGGATTCCGCTCCCGTCATCGCGCACTACGATGTGTACGCCAGCGAGCCGACCGGCAAAGCTGGTCGTCAGCCTGAGATTCCCTCCCTGTGGCATGGCGTCGATCGCATTCATAATGAGGGCGAGCAAGACCTGTTCGATTTGCGCGGCATCGCATTGCACCTGCGGCAGGTCTGGATCGAGTTCCAGTTGGACCTGGATGCTGGCGAGATCGAGTTGATGCTGCACCAGCCGCAGCGAACGATCGACCACCTCGTTTACGTTTGTCGCTTGCAGGTTCATTGGTGTCGCGCGTGCAAAAGTGAGCAGGTTCTTTACCAGGTCGCCGCAGCGCCGGCTTTCACTGGCGATCAGATCCAGCGCTTCGGAGATTTCCTTGTGCCGCGACGTTGCGTCAGCCTCGGTCGCCTTGAAATCGCCCCGCGTGCCGTCTTTCCACTCACGTTCGGTCCACTTTCGCAGGAGTTTGGAGTAAGTAAGAATGCCCGACAGCGGATTGTTGATCTCATGCGCCAGCACCGCCGCCATCTTGCCGAGGGAAGCCATTTTTTCTGTGTGCAGCGCGTGCTCGTGAGCGCGTTTCAGCTCATTCGTTTTCTGCTCGACGCGTTGTTCGAGGGTATGAGTCCAGGCGAGGTTCTCGTTGCGTTCCGCCTGCAACTGCCGGCTCATTTCATTGAAAGATTGTGCGAGTTCGCCGATTTCATCTTTCGATTCGACTTCGATCTGATAACCGAGGTCGCCGGCGGCCAATCGCCTGGTGCCGCGATCCAGCGCGCTCACCGGAATGTCAACCACGCGCCAGATAAAGAACCAGCTCGCAAACGCGATTAGCAGCAGAGCGCATGCAGTGTAGAAAACCAACATACGGCTACTTTCCGCCAGTTGTATATCTGCGCGGGCGAGGGAGAGATTTGTATCTAGGACGCCAAGGATCTGCTGCTCCGCGGGATGCGCGTGGCAATCGGCATTGGAGCACGCGGCACGGTTCTCGATCGGAGTGATGATGCCCAGGACGCGCGTGCTCGACGCGTTGCGATAGATACGAAAGCGATCGGGGCGATTCAGTCGCACCAAAGGTTCCGACTGCGCGTGACAGCCATAACAAGCTTCCGCCGTCTTGTCGACCACATGGTTGCGTTCAGCTGGGTCGCTCGAGTACGTGATCTTCCCGTCGCGGTCGAAAATTCGGATCTTCTCCATCCCCGGCTGGCTGGCGATGGTTTGAATTGTGCGGTAGAGTCCGGCGCGATCGTTGCGCAGCATGTAATCGGTCGTGCTTTGCTTGATGACGTCGCTGATGCGTTCGGCGCTGAGCAGCGTATTCTGCTCCAGATGTTGGCGGTGCAGCCGCACGCTCACATAGCCGAGCAGGGCGAAAATCACCACCATAGCGCCGAGCAAAAGCATATCCAGCTTGGCGCTTAGGCTATGCGTCAGCCGATGCCAACGTCCGCGACTTGGTTCAGTCTCCGGCATTCTCCAGCACCGGTTCGACGTCGAGGACCGCGGTGCTTGGTTCGGCTTCGAACTCTTCAGCAGGTTCTGCGGGGAAGATCGGCAAATATTTCACCGCCAGCCCGAACAGAGCGAAGCCGGCTCCGATGATCATGCCCGTTACCACCAGTTCGCTCCACTTGGGAAAATAGCGAACTCCGCTCGCCGCCTCCATGCCCGTGATACTCACGTTCATGCGATTCGCGATAAAGCCCAAGATCACCAGCACCGCCGACCAATAAAGACCATTCGGACTCGTGCGCACTCTGCGTTGCGAAAGCAGAGTCAGCGGCAGAATCACGGCGAGGGTCAACTCCAGCCAGAACAGATACATTTCATATCCTGGCTGCACCATCAGCCGGAGCACGCCGCGGTGGGCCAGATCCTCGAAGCGCAGGATGGCATAAAGCCAGAGCACGACGACCAGCACCCGGCCGAGTTCCTGCAAGACCGGCAACTCCAGTTGCAACCCAAAATGTTTTGCGCTCTGCGACGATTCAAAGATGGTCATGGCCAGTCCCACGGCAATCGCCGAGAGGAAGAAGAAGACCGGCAGCAGTGGGCTGTACCAAAACGGATG
>JASHPL010000428.1 GCA_030038125.1 Candidatus Sulfotelmatobacter sp. | reverse complement strand
CTTCCTGCATTTCAACTAAGATCAGCTTGGTGCTATTGTCTTGGGTGCACTGGAATCACGCCTAGCGAGATTAGAAGCGCCAACATTCCCATAGCAAAGATAACAATGGTTGGAGCCCAGAAGTTAAAGGGATCGCGCTCGCGATCGTATCCGCCCGGCGGGCAGTTCTTGTAATAGCCCTTCCCGGTATAGAGGCTGTACCCCGACCAGCCAAGGGCAACGATCCCCATGAGAAATACGAGTGGCATCCTGCTCACGATGGTATCGATCCGCAGTACCAGCGAAATGTAACGTTGGTTCATGATCGCCGGGGAGCGCGAATGACAGTGACCACGATAGTGACAACAATCAGGGCGAGCCCGCCGCCGAATTCAAGCCGCTGTGGATTGCGCAATGAATGCCAGAGTAAGTCAGGCGGCCAAACGACTTTTGCGTCGCGCAGCGGATAAAGGCAGGCGTACACGCCACAGAGAAATGCAACCGCATTCGCCACGCGCCAGTTCTTGTTCGCATTCATCGTTAAAATTCGAACTGAATTTGGTCAAGCGCTAGAATGCGTCAATCCCCGTCACGCTCTGTCCGATGATCAACGAATGCACGTCATGCGTGCCCTCGTACGTCTTCACCGACTCCAAATTCATCAAGTGGCGCATGATGGGATAATCGTCGGCAACGCCGTTCGCGCCTAGTATGTCGCGCGAGAGTCGCGCGCATTCCAGCGCCATCCAAACGTTGTTGCGTTTGGCCATGGAGATATGCTGCGGCTGGGCTTTTCCCGCATCTTTCAGGCGCCCGACCTGCAGCACGAGCAACTGGGCTTTTGTGATCTCGCTGATCATCCAGGTGAGCTTGTCTTGCACGAGCTGATGCGAGGCGATCGGCTGATCGCGCCATTGTTTGCGCAGCAGCGAATATTGCAAAGCGCAGTCATAACACGCCATAGCCGCGCCCACCGCTCCCCAGGCAATTCCATAGCGCGCCTGATTCAGGCACATTAGAGGAGATTTGAGGCCACCGGTTTTCGGAAGCAGATTCGACTCGGGGATGCGAACATCCTGCAGCGACAACCCCGAAGTCACGGAGGCCCGCAGCGACCACTTGCCGTGAATATCGTCAGCCTTAAATCCGGGACGGTCGGTTTCAACCAGGAAACCACGAATGCGGTCCTTCTCATCTTCAACTTTCGCCCAGATAATGGCCACGTCGGCGATGGTGCCGGAGGTGATCCACATTTTTTCGCCGTTGATGACGTATTCGTTCCCGACTTTGCGGGCGCGCGTGCGCATGCCGCCGGGGTTTGATCCGAAATCCGGCTCGGTAAGACCGAAACAGCCAAGCTTTTCGCCTTTTTGCATGGCGGGCAGCCAGTGTTGTTTTTGCTCTTCGGTGCCGAATTCATAAATCGGATACATGCACAGGCCCGACTGCACGCTGACGAAGCTGCGCACACCCGAATCGCCGCGCTCGAGTTCCTGCGTCATCAGCCCGTACTCGACGTTGCCCATTCCGGCGCAGCCGTAGCCTTTGAGCGACGCGCCGAAAAAGCCGAGATCGGCCATGGGCTTGACCAGTTCTCGGGGAAAGCGTCCGGCGCGATTGCACTCTTCGATGATGGGAATCAGATTGTCTTC
Source organism: Candidatus Sulfotelmatobacter sp. (assembly GCA_030038125.1). Classification (GTDB taxonomy): domain Bacteria; phylum Acidobacteriota; class Terriglobia; order Terriglobales; family Acidobacteriaceae; genus Sulfotelmatobacter. Next base: position 14,877 of record JASHPL010000428.1, on the reverse strand, counting down.
GATGAACTGGCGCGTGGTATCGCGCACCAGCCGCTCGTCGTCGGAGAGCAGAGAATCGTATTGCATGAAATCGACGCCGCGGAATTTGATGGCAGGCATGAGAATCTCCTGAGATGAAGTGCGCCCGAATGCAATTTTCCGGGAAGGTTTGCCATCCATAAATGATTCAAGCGCGGGGGGCAAACATATGACGGTAGCAGGGGTAATCGGGACGGTCAACCGCAGCGGCGGCGCTTGCACCCCTCAGGACGGGCGCAGTTTGCGCGATGTAGCAAGAGCCGTGACGAGCGAGCCGAGACAGCGGTATCAGGCTTACGGTAAAATCAGATTCGACGGAAGAGCGTGAAGACGCAACCTGAAAAGCCTTCCCGTGAGACTGGCGAAGGCATCTCATCCACAATCATCCGCTGAAAACCAAGCGGATCGTGCTGCGCAAAATTCAGATACCTCGGGAGAAATGGAATTATGGCAGTAGGCGCAAAGATCGCAAAAACCGCCGACCGAAAAAAGGTCATGGACACAACTAAGAGCACGGATTGCCCTAAATGCGGCAAGCCGACGCGCATCGTCAAGCGCATAAAAGACCGGGAACGCGGAACACCAGGCGGAATTTACATTTCGTGCTCGGCCTGCGAGTTTTTTGAAAAGCTGTAATTCCTGGAGCGGTGTGCGGAAAAGACGTACGCATCGAGCTCTTGACGACTTAGCCTTCGCGAAATCAGCGCAGCTCTAAGATCTTCTTCTTCCACGATAACGGCACCGTTTCGCACGCCGTCCTGAGCACCAGTCGTGGGGCTCTTGCCCGAATTTCCATCAGATATGGCACCGTTCTCTTGGCATTGCACTTCGCAGTTTCCCGCAGCAGCCAGCCCAGGCCTTTCTGCACCATATCGTCGTCGTCATCAAGCAACTGGTTCGACAATCTCACAACTTGCGCGAAAAACATCCTCGCTCGCGCCCCGCGAATGAGCGCGACACATGCGGCACGGCGATGCCAATGATCCTTCGATCTTGCCCAGCCGAAAACAGCCTTCGCTCGCCGCGGTTTCGCCACCACCATCGGCGCAATCAGATCATGCACCAGCGCATCATGGTCCGCCCAACTGCTGATTCGGTCGAGCCATTCTTCGAACATGCGAAATTCTTTGTCGCCACACTGCCCGGCCAAGTTTTCCAGCAGAAAAACAGCCGCTATTTTCTCTTCTAGAACCGATCCTGAGAACAAGTGATCCGCCACGCGGAGCAAAAAATCGAAATCGTGGTGGCGTAGAATTTCGCGCCGACAACCCCGCACCGCTCTCCGCAAATCCGCCGTATACCACCCATGAGAGTTGATTTTTTCCTTAAAGAACCACTGCACGCCGGCGGCATGCTCCGCCGAACCTCCGTCTCGGAGCGCGCGCCGAATCTGTGATGCAACTACCGATGGATTGGAGTAAGAGGAAGGCATTTGCGGAAAGGTTTTGACTGCAACCTGAGGCGGCCTTGGCAGGCCGCCTCGAAATCATCATCCTGTGGTTCGTCCTTACGCAGCGCGAGCAGAGTCAATCGCGGGATGGTAGCCGCAATCCCGCGCCTTCTTGAGAGCTTGTATCGCTTCGTCCGCGGAAATCAGTGGCGTGGTCTGCACCGACTTGCATGCCCCACCAGCGGCAAATGCCATGGCAATGGCAGCGGCGCTTACGTTGTCCGGCATCTCGGTGATTACGACGATGTCATAGTCCCCAAACGAGAACCACGCAGACTCGATCCTGCCTCCTAATTTCTCCACCGCGGGGCGTACCGCTTCGATCCGATTTTGCGGGTTCGCTACCACGGCCTCCCACCCCTCTCGAGAATATGCGACTTGTTGCAGATAGTGTGGCATCGATTCCTCCTCGTGATGCAATTCTGGGGGCGAATGATCCCACCGGCTGCAGCCGAAGTCAAGCAGTGTTGCCGTCATCCAGACGCAGCAGACGATCGTAAATCCAAAGCAGCAGCGTCGTGGCCACTCCCACGGCCACCACCGACCACCAGATCATTTTCGGCCGGTGCAGTTGCTCGCCGTAGTGATACATCAGCCACCCACTGAACTTTCCGCCGACAAGCGATCCAATTCCGAGCGGCAGAAACGCAAACCCCATGTAAGTTCCCTGTTGTTCCGCGGGCGCGAGGCGCGAAATATATTCGTAATAACGCGGTTGTTGAATGATCTCGCCAATCGCGACTCCTACCAGCGTGACCACTGCCATCAGCACCGTCGGACGCACGATCAGAATGATCCACGCCAGGCTCGAAATCAGAGTTCCCAGGGTAATGGCATGAAACGCACGCATTTTCTTGAACAAATAGCTGATCAGCATGGTGAAGCAGATGACCACCAGCGGATCGGTGACGAGAATCAATTCTGTGTCCGCCTTAGGATCGATGTAAGCGGAAATATAAAGCGGCAGCGCGATGAATTCCTGCCAGAACACGATCCAATAGCCGGTGAAGATCAACAAAAAGAGCATGAACCGAGGATTGGACAGCACGGTGAAAAAGTTCTTCGTGACTTCTCCCAAACTGGCCGTTTTGGCGCCCTCGGCTTTCCGCGGCTCCTGGAACAGGATGAGCACAAGGAAAAACATCACGAAGACGCTCAACGCGGCTACGCGGAACACGTTCTCTACGCTAATGTGCTTATGCACCCAAGAGGCAAGCAGCGGTCCGAAAAAACTGCCGACGTTCACCAGCGTGTAATAGATGGAGTAGCCAATCGAGCGAACATTTTCTGTTGACGCCCGGGCCGTGGTGCCGACGACGCTCGGCTTCACCAGGGCGACGCCCAAAGCCGGAAGCGCCAGCACGATGGAAACCAGAACAACCAGCGGCATGGCATCGCGCACCGGAGCCAGCCAGGACGCGCCGATCGAGCCCAGCAAGAAATACGAAATACTCAGAATGAAATAGGCTAGGGAGAGCGCACGCCGAAATCCCAGTCGGTCAGCCACCGCCCCACCGAATACGGCCATGAACCACACCAGACCGCCAAACAGACCTGTAAGGCTGCTGGCGCGCTCCACCCCGAAATTCAGGGTTTCATGCAGATACCGCGCCAAAGAGGCAAAAGCGGCATAGTAAGAAAGGCGTTCAAATAATTCGCTGATGTTTGCGACCCAGAATGGCCGCTCAAATCCGGCGCGGATCTCGGCCCAGCGTAGGGAAAGATTCAAAGTGGCTCCTGCAATTGTGTAAGCGCAGGCCGCCCCGCCCGCGATCAGATAGTCAGCCGCTCACGCACATACTGAGCCGTCGCTCCTGCCACACGAACGATCTTATTCCGGCTGGACGCGCCGGACGCAATGGTAACGGAAGACCGTGGCACATTCAAAAGTTCAGCCAGAAACTCGATGCAAGCTTCGTTGGCGCGGCCTCCAATGGGCGGCGCGGTCAGAGAGATCTTCAGCGCATCCCCAACTTCGCCAGTGATCGCGTTCTTCTTCGCACGGGGATGAACCCGGACTGCGAAGCTGATGCCATCGCGAGTTTCACCAATCAAAGGCATAAATTCCGCCTCGGAGTTCGACATGAGCGTAGGTGCTCACTAAGTGAAGATGAGAGAAGGCACCGCCGAGTTTGGCTCGGTCGGAGAACCGGGGCGGCGGCTATCCCTGCATGAGTTTTCAAGAGGTACGGAGTAGCAGAGAAGTGCAGATTCTTTGTTTGCTCGCCTCCTGCCTCTATGTCTCCGTAGTTAAGCCCTTTCCCTCTCGCCAAAAATTGCCGTTCCCAGGCGCACACAGGTCGAACCCTCCTCGATCGCCACTTCGAAGTCGTGCGACATCCCCATGGAAAGCACGTCCATGTGGATCGCCGGCAGGCGGCGCTTGGCAATCGCATCGCGCAACTCGCGCAGCTTCCTAAAGAACGGCCGCGCTCCCTCCGGATCATCGGTGAATGGGGGCACCGTCATCAGACCGCGAAATTCCAGCGCCTCAAAGCGTGGAGCTGACATCAACAAATTCTCGAGTTCCGGAGAATCCGGTGGCACTCCGCTCTTCGCTGCTTCGCCAGCAACGTTGATCTCAATCAGCGTGGGTAGCGTCTTACGAAGAGTTCGAGCCGCTGCGTCCAACTTCTCCGCTAGTTTTATCGAATCGAGCGAGTCGACGGCACTGAACAACTCGGCCGTCCTCGCTGCCTTATTAGTTTGGAGGTGCCCGATCATACGCCACTCGGCTTCGACCAGATCCGCCAACAAGGGTGCTTTCGCGGCAAACTCCTGCACGCGATTTTCGCCAAATAACCGGAGCCCGGCATCGTAGGCTTCCCGAATTCGCTCGGCAGGATGAGTCTTCGTGACTGCCATCAGCGCAACATCGCTTGCTGAGTGTCCCGCACGCCCTGTCGCTCGCTCGATGCGCTCTCGCAAGGCCGTAATGTTGGAAGAAATTGACATGTGAGGTGAAACCACAGAAGACGTGGCTTTCCATGAGCGACGCCCCCTCCGCGTAATCGGCGTCCCTCGGCGAAGAGCGTCTCGAGTCCAAACGATCAGAGCGCGGGAGCACGGACGACAGGAATTCGCATAATCAAGAGCGAGAAGCGCGTCTGCCTGGACGCGCCAGTCCCTCACATGATTGCCGTAGGCGGAGCCGGCTCATCCGGGCTGCCGGCGTTGGCGAGCGGCACGCGGATCATCGCAAGCACCAATACCGCCAGCGCCGCCAGCGCCGCCCAGATCGGCGGGGTCCAGTGCACGAGCGTCACATCCTTTCCCGAGCCCACCAGCCCGGCGATGACAAGCCCGCACAATGCCTCGCCCGCGATCAGGCCGGAAGCCGTCAGCACACCGGCGTTATCGACCCGCGCTTTCTGCGCGTCGTTGTACCCGCGCCGATCGCGGAGCAGGTCCGTAACCCAGCGAATAATCCCACCGACAAAAATCGCAAATGTCGTTCCCAGCGGCAGATACATGCCGACCGAAAACAGCATTACGCTTTTGACTTCAATCATAATCATGGAAAGGCCCAGCAGAATCCCCACGACCACCAGCGGCCAAGCCATTTGCCCGCCTACAATGCCCTGGGCGAGCATCGCCATCAGGCCCGCTTGCGGTGCGGGCAGCGCATTGCTCCCGAAGTGATACGCCTTGTCCAGCACAGCCAGGGGAACAAACAGAACCAGCGAAGCTACGGCAATTCCGAAAAGATCGCCCACCTGCATCTTCGACGGCGTGCCGCCAAGAATGTGTCCGACCTTCAAATCCTGCAGCATCTCGCCGGCCACAGCGGATGATACGCACACCACAGCCGCGACTCCCAGCACAGCGGCGACGCCTCCCGTTCCGGAAACGCCCAGGGCGACCATAAGCAGCGCGGCAATCAGGAGCGTACAGAGTGTGAGTCCGGAGACTGGATTATTCGAAGAGCCGATCAATCCCACGAGGTTGCCGGAGACGGCCGCGAAGAAAAATCCGACGATGATCATGATTCCGGCTGCAACCAGCGATCCGGCAATGATCTTCGAACTCGTCAAATTTCCTGCCGCCCCGATGAAATAGTAGTAAAGAGCGATCATGGCCAGGAAAACCAGACCCACCCCGGCGAAAACTGCCTTGGATGGAAGATCGCGATCGGTGCGGCTGGTGGCCGCGTGCGCTGCCGCCGATTTTTTCAGATCAGAAATCGCCCGCCCCATACCCACTGCCAGTTGGCTGCGCATCTTGAAAAGCGTGAAGCATGCACCTACCAGCATGCCACCAACAGCAATGGGCCGCACCACTGAGTAATAGATTGCTCCCGCAAGCAACTCCCAGGAAATTATGTGTCCGGCCGGCTGTGCTGCCTGAATGTAGGGACCGACCGTAAAGGTGAGAAGCGGCACAAGCAGTCCCCAGGCCAGTACACCACCGGCGAAATTCAAAGCCGCCAGGCGCGGCCCGATGATATAGCCGACGCCGAGGTAGGCCGGGCTGATGTCCGGAGCGCTGAACAGCGTTGCGCCTCCAGTAATCGTCGTCGCCACATTCGGGTTCGTCCCCGTGCGCAGCAGCAGTTTCTTTCCCAGATCGCTGATTCTCACGTGCAGCGTATTACCGGCGCTGAATACGTTGATTGCGCCCAGCAGATAGATGAATCCCCCAAATCCCATGTTGGCGAAAAGAATCTTTGCCGCCTTCGCACCCTGCTGTCCCGCCTTATGAATCTCGGAAGCCGCCACCGATTCGGGATACGGGAGCTCGGGATCTTCCACCATCACGCGCCGCAGGAGGGTCACGAACAAGATACCCAGTGTCCCGCCGATCGCCATCAGCGCGACCGACTGCCAGTACTTGTCGTGTGTCAGACCCGGCCAAAGTCCTGCCATCACAAATGCCGGAATGGTGAACACCGCCCCGGCTGCTACCGACTCGCCAATCGAGCCCACGGTTCGGGCGATATTCTCTTCGAGCAGCGAGCCTTTCATGATCCGCAATATCGCCATCCCAATGACGGCTGCAGGATAGGTCGCAGCGATTGTCATCCCGGCTTTCAGTCCGAGATAGGCATTGGCCGAACCCAGAATTGCGGTCAGGACCAGGCCAATCAGGAGGGCCCGAAAGGTGAATTCCCGCATATCCATGCTTTCGGGAACGTAGGGCACGTATTTCTTTTTTTGCGGAAGTTCTGTTACGGAGCTGCTCATAGGAGAGTCCTTTTAGAGCGTAGGATGCAGACATTTCGCTGTCGAGCGCTGGTTTGAGCTTATGCGAAAGATAGCCACAAAAACAATCAAGCCGTGATGCCAGCATGCAAGAATCGCAGAACGGCGCACCTTAGCACGCGGCGGCTGCGCCTGACAAGTACGGTGGTAGGAACGAAGGCAGAGATCAAAACGGTAACTCGCCCCTTAGCTTTCCGGGCTGAAGCAGATAGTGTCGAAATCCCTATGAGGATGGTTCCCAATCCGCCAACAAGACGCTGGCAAAGCAACAAGACGCTGGCAAAGTATGTGCAGTTCGATTCGAATGGGTCACGGGCAATTCTGAACATTGTGGGCGTCTCATTTTGAAACACCTGTCCCTCCGGGATGCTCAGTTCTTCACCCGCTCGATGTAAAATTGAATTCAAACGTCACACATGCACCGCTTCGAAGTTCCCCTAGATTTGAGTTCGTCCATCTGAGGTGTCGTAATGAGTGACTCTCCCCTGGTGTCATCGTATCTTTGTCGAGATTGCGGCAGCGAACTCGGGTTCCGCTCGCGCCGCCGCAACTTTGCAGAACGCTATCTTCTTCCACTATTACTTCTGAAGCCGGTGCGCTGTGGAGAGTGTTTCCGCCGCGACTATCGGCTGATTTTCACGCCCGTGCGCGAACGCATGCCCGATTTGGAAAAGATCACATCTGGCCGGCAAACGGATACGTCCCGCCGAAACGTTGCCTAACGAGCACGCCCCCGCTATACTTTGGATTGCAATGTAGCGCGGGAGTGCAAAGGAGGCCGTCTTCAGCAGTAGCGAGGACCGAATCCGGGCTAGCTTAGCCAATGCTGAAGTGGCGGGGTGGCCCATTGTTTTGCAGGAAAGCCCCCTGCGGAAGAAAGCGCCGAAAGCTGGCGTGACCCGAGTTCAAAAGCTTCGTATCCGCCGAATAGCCGAGAGCCTGTTCTCGGTTATATTTCCTTCCGATTGCCGCATTTGCGGCGAAGCTCTGCTCAACATATCCGATTTGCCGGTTTGCCCCGCCTGCCTGCAGGCTATGGAGCCAATAAAGGGTAAAGTTTGCTCCATCTGCGGCGAGCGAGTGCTCTCGGCCTACGCTGAGCGGGATGATGACGGATTGCTCCGCTGCCCTGTTTGCCGTCGCCTTGATCGGCCCTTTGCCCGCGCAGTCGCCTACGGAAGCTACGATGATGGACTGCGCGAACTGATCCATCTGCTCAAGTACAGCCGGGTTCGTCCGGCTGCCGGCGTGCTCGGACGCATGTTGGCCGAGACCGTGCAGGCTTTGCAGCCTTCCTTTGCCCAGCAAACGGTGCTCGTGATTCCTGTGCCCCTTTATAAGGGCAAGCGTCATCAGCGCGGGTTTAATCAGGCAGAGTTGATCGCGCGAGCTGCGTTAAAGGTCATGGCTGACGCTCGCTTCCAACTGGGAACCGATATTCTGGCGCGTATCCGGGACACGCATTCGCAGATCGGGCTGACCAGCCATCAGCGCCGCGAAAATTTGCGCGGAGCCTTCGCTGTCGGCTGTGCCACAGAAGTCACGGGCCGCGAAGTTCTTCTTGTGGATGATGTCTATACCACCGGAACCACGCTTTCCGAGTGTGCGAAGGTCTTGCGCCGCGCCGGTGCCAGCCGGGTTTGGGCTGCCACCGTGGCTCGCACCCTCAAACTGGCATCTAAGTACGCTGAAATTGGGCCGAAGGCCGCGGAAGGAAACGTGGTGGCAACCGCCGCCGGAAGCTGAACGCAAGTTTCATGTTTTAAAGTTTCGAGCACATGGAATACAGCAAGTTGGGCACGTTGAAACTTTGAAACGTGAAACGTTGGCTTGTTATGTCGCACCGAGCCGAGCACGAGTCAGGAACAGCCGCGCGGCACGCCGGCTTGTTCTCGTCGACCGCTCCGCACCGCAGCGGGGACGGCCATGCTCTGCTTGCTCCCGTTCTGGTGCTGAACGCCTCCTATGAGCCCATCAACGTCTGCGCGGCCCGTCGCGCGCTCGTGCTCGTGCTCAAAGGCGTGGCCATGACGGAAGAAGAGGACGGCCACTTCCTCCACTCGGCGCGACTGGCGATGCGTCTTCCCTCGGTTATCCGGCTACTGGAATATCGTCGCATTCCGCATCAGAGCCGCGCTCTGTCGCGAAAGAATATTCTTCTGCGCGATCGCAACACCTGCCAATACTGCGGCAGCGTGTTGCCCTCAAGCGAACTGACGCTCGACCACGTGATTCCGCGTTCACGGGGTGGCTCGTCTACCTGGGAAAACCTGGTAGCCTGCTGCCATCCCTGCAATCGCCGCAAGGGAAACCAGCTTCCTGGCGAGGCGGGCATGAAACTGACGCGTGAGCCCCGCGCCTTCAATCTGCACACCAGCCGCCACATCATGCGCTTGATGGGACGCTCCGACGATAAGTGGCGCAAGTACCTGTTTTATTAATCTCGGCTGATCTCATGAGTGGTGACATTACGCTGCAGGGCGTCCACGTTCGCCTGGAACCGCTCGACCACCGCCATGCCGAAGGACTGGCTTCCGCCTCGTCTTTTGATCCATCTCTGTACAAATGGAGTCCGGTTCCGCAGGGCGTGGCGGAGGCGTCATGCTACGTCAAAACGGCATTATCGTGGCGCGATGCCGGTACCGCCGTTCCCTTTGCCGTCGTTCGCTGCCAAGATGCAGCGGTGATCGGCTCGACTCGTTTCTTCAACCTGGAGTTCTGGGCGTGGCCTTCAAATCATCCCTTGCATGGACGCAGGGTTCCCGACGCGTGCGAGATCGGTTACACCTGGTTCACCCGCTCCGCTCTTCGCACTGCCGCCAATACAGAATCCAAACTCCTGATGCTGAGGCATGCTTTCGAAGTTTGGCAGGCGCTGCGTGTCTGCCTGCATACCGATGTACGCAATCAGCGCTCACGCGCAGCCATTGAGCGCATCGGCGGAAAATTCGAGGGGATTCTTCGCGCCCACCGCATGGCTGCCGATTACGTTCCGCGCGACTCCGCGCGCTTTTCGATCATCGCGGCGGAATGGCCCAGCGTGAAACAGAATCTTATTCAACTCCTCGATCGACAGCACTGAACCGGCGACGGCCAGGCTCGATCCGCGTCCCGGCAGCACTTCCCAGGAAGATACCCAAACCGAAGTAACTGCCGGACAATTTCCATTCACAGATTCCCGCAACACTCGTCATTACACTTGGAAGAGGGCAACTATGAAGATTGCAGTCCGGCGCTTGCTTGCACTCGCGCTCGTGATCTTTGTTGGGGGGTACGCATGGACCCACCAGCATCAGTTCACTACTGCGATTCCACCTGCACCCCGCGGGATTGTGGCCAGCGATCATGTCGGTCCCTCGCCTGTAGGCACAACCGTTCCGTTATTGCATAAGACATTTATTGTGGCCGCGCCGGTTCATCTGCCGTTTAGTGTTCCGCCTCATGCGGCGAATGCCCAATTGCACGGGACGTACCGCTCGTTCCTTCCCGGCAAAGTACAGGCTGACGAAGCACCACAGGTGGAAGTCCTGTTGCTTAACGAGCAGCAATATGCAAATTTCACAAGCGGACGTCCCGCCGAGTCGCTCTTCTCCACCTCGGGATCGGATGCTCAGGAAATTAATGTCAGCCTGCCTCCCACAATGAGTGAGTCGGCGAAATATTACCTGGTTTTCCGTAACGGTTTTGCCAACGGGAAAGCGCTCGTTCAGGCCGATTTCCGGATCGATTTCTAGCCGCGAATCGCCCTGCTAAACTAGAACAATTGCCTGCGCGTAAAAAAGCGTTTCCATCCCAGTCGCCTGAACCGACCCTGGCGCCCGTCGTCGTGAGCGAGCACGAGCCCCCTTCGGCAGCGTCCTTGCGGGCCAGCTCTCCCCATGCCTCCACCGACACCGGTTCGCATTCACACATTTTCTTGATCGACACCATGTCGTTCATCTTCCGCGCCTATCACGCCATGGCGCGGCAAAGGCCGATGTCGACACGAAAAGGCCTGCCCACTGCTGCGATCTACGTCTTTGTGAACATGCTGCGCAAGCTGCGGGAAGATTTCTCGCCCGAATATATCGCCGCCATTTTCGATCCCGCGGGACCAACATTTCGCGACCAGCAGGCGGAAGCGGTCACGACCGTTCGCAAGTTTGACATCAAGACGCAAACCTTTACCGAAATCGAATACAAAGGATATAAGGCGAATCGCGCCGCGATGCCCGAGGATCTCGTCCAGCAGGTCCCTTACATTCGGCGAGCGCTCGAAGCCTATCGCATTCCCATGCTCGAAGTCCCGGGCTTTGAAGCCGACGATGTGATTGGCACCCTCGCCCGCAAATCCGCCGAAGCTTCTCATCCCGTCTATGTCGTTTCCAGCGACAAAGACATGATGCAGTTGGTCAACGATAAAGTGCACATCCTGAATCCGCCGAAAGATAACTTAATCTGCGACGCGGCCAAGGTCGAAGAAATTCTGGGAGTGCCTCCGGAGCGTGTGGTGGATGTGATGGCCCTGCGCGGTGACGCCATCGATAACATTCCCGGCGCGCCCGGAATCGGCGATAAAGGTTCGGTTGACATTATCAAGCGCTTTGGAACCGTCGAGCACGCGCTCGAACGCGCTGCCGAGGTCGAGAAGAAAACGTACCGCGAATCGCTGCAGAACAATCGGGAAGCTATCCTGTTCAGCAAGAGCATGGCGACGATCGATACGAATGTTGCGATCGAACTCGATGTGGAAGCGATGCGCATCGCTGCTCCAGACATCGACGCTCTGCGCAGCCTATTCACCGAGCTGGAATTCACATCTCTCTTAAAAGAATTGCTGCCCGTTGTCGAAGTCAGCGAGGCAGACTATCGCCAAGCCAAATCAGTGGCGGACGTGGAAGGTGTAATCAGTTCGGTTCGCGGTGAAGCATCGCTGGCGGTTGCGGTCGAGCACCAAGAGACTGCGACTACCGAAGCTGAGGAGCACCAGGGCGACGAAGAACCAGCGCCCGATAACGGCCAACTTTCGTTGATGACCGGATCGATGATGGTGGGGCCGGGTCCAAGCCAACCCGTTTGCCGCGTCGCGATTTCGGCGCATGCCGGATCAGCTCTCATCGTGGACCTCGATTCCAGCGCGGCGGGAAGCGTGGCCGGTTCCGCGCTTGCTGATCCTGAACTTCCCAAGGCGATTCACGATTACAAGTCCGTGATTCACGCGCTCAGCCCGCACGGGATCACGATCTCCGCGGTGCGTCATGATCCGATGCTGTACTCGTACCTGCTCGATCCAACATACTCCTCTCATCAACTCGCTGAGGTCGCGCTTCGCCGCTTCAACCTGAAACTTTCCGGCGAATTAGCCGAGTCGGCCGATCTCACGGGCCGGTTGGCCACCGCTCTGCGCACGGAGGTGGAGCAGGCCGGGTTGGCGAAGCTCTACGAAGAAATCGACTTGCCGCTGGTTCCGGTGCTGGCCCGCATGGAGTCGGCCGGAGTGAAAATTGACACGGACGCGCTCGCACATATGTCCAAGGAGTTGTCGAGGGAGATCACCACCAAGGAAAAGGAGATCCACGAAGCTGCTGGGATGGAATTCAATGTGGGCTCGCCGAAGCAGCTCGGCGATGTGCTTTTCAATCGCCTGAACCTTCCCAAGCCGGTGAAATATGGCAGGGGACGCACCATATCGACGGCTGTTGATGTGTTGGAGGAGCTAGCCGAAAATCATCCTATTGCGCGCATGGTTCTGGATTACCGTCAGCTTACGAAGTTAAAATCGACCTACGTCGATGCGCTCCCCGCGCTGATCAATCCGGTGACGGGTCGTGTTCACACCACGTTTGGCCAGACCGGAACCGCGACCGGCCGGCTTTCTTCAGCGAACCCGAATCTACAGAACATTCCTATTCGCACCGACCTGGGACGCGGGATTCGTGCAGCGTTCATCGCCGATCCCGGTTGCGCGTTGCTGACCGCGGATTATTCGCAGATCGAACTGCGGTTGCTCGCCCATTTCTCGCGCGATCCCTTGCTGGTCGAGGCCTACCGCCGCGGCGACGACATTCACACGCTGACGGCGTCGCAGGTTTTCGGCGTTCCTCCGCTGATGGTCACCGCGGATCATCGGCGACAAGCCAAGGTAGTGAATTTCGGCATCGTCTACGGATTATCACCCTTCGGGCTTTCGCAACAACTCGGCATCGAGACTTCCGAAGCGAAGCAGTTCATCACCAACTACTTCGAAAAGTACCGCGGAGTGCGGGCGTTCATCGATCGCACTCTCGAAGGAGCGCGGCGCGACTTGAAAGTCAAAACTCTGTTTGGACGCGTGAGGCCCATTGCCGACATTAACAGTAAGAACGCGAACCAACGTGGATTCGCCGAACGCACCGCTGTGAATACTCCGTTGCAGGGAACGGCCGCGGACCTGATCAAAATTGCCATGATTCGTATCGATGCGGCCCTGCAGGAGCGTCGATTGAAATCGCGCATGACTTTGCAGGTCCACGATGAATTGGTGTTTGAGGTCCCGGAAAACGAGATCGATGTTATGAGAGCACTGGTTCGCGAGCACATGGAGCATGCCCACGAGCTGGCGGTCCCGCTACTCGTCGAAATGAGCGTCGGGCCGAATTGGCGCGATCTGGATTAGCTGCAGTCGCGCGGCGGCCCTCGCTCGCCAAAATGGGTCCCTTCCGCACAGCCTGGTGTAAAATTGGCACGAACCCCTCCGTTGAGGACATGCTTCGGCGTGGCCGTGGCGGAAACCTTCCCAGTCGGGACGTGGCGCAGCCTGGTAGCGCACTTGCTTGGGGTGCAAGGGGTCGCGAGTTCAAATCTCGCCGTCCCGACCAATCGCAGACCTCTGCTCTTGAACGAAATAACATTGCGGACATAGAATTCTGCCCCAGCTTCACTCTGGGGGTGACGCATGGCGACCTTCGCGAGATCCGAAATTGACGAGGCAAAACTCAACGAGTTCATGGGGCGTGCGGTTTCCGACATGGGTGCGGCCATGCACGCCGCGCTAGTTGTTATCGGGGACAAGTTGGGTCTGTACAAGGCGATGGCGGGCGAATCTTGGATTTCGTCGGCAGAGCTGGCAGCAAAGACCAAAACCGCCGAACGGTACGTGCGTGAGTGGCTCAATGCCAATGCCGCTAGTGGATACGTGTTGTACGATCCGGGCGCAGAACGCTACCAGTTGCCACCTGAACAAGCTTCCGCGTTGACCGTGCAGGATTTGCCGGCGCGTTCCACATCATCTCCTCTTGTTTCAAGGACGAACCCAAGATCACGCAGGCTTTTCGAACCGGGGAAGGAGTTGGTTGGCACGAACACGACGCTAACTTATTCTTTGGTACCGAACGTTTCTTTCGTCCCAATTACGAAAACAATCTGTTGAGTTCCTGGCTGCCATCGCTGGACGGGGTAGTCCAGAAGCTCAAAATCGGGGCAAACGTAGCGGACGTGGGTTGCGGGCACGGGGCTTCCACTTTCTTGATGGCTAGGGCATTTCCGAAGTCTCGCTTCTATGGCTTCGACTACCATAGTGGCTCAATCGAATATGCGCGCCACGTCGCAGGACGAGATGGCCTGCTCGACCAGATCACGTTCGAGGTCGCCAGTTCGAAGAGTTATCCGGCGAACGGCGGCTACGATCTCGTTACCTTTTTCGACTGCCTGCATGACATGGGCGATCCAACTGGGGCTGCCGGACACGTCCTGTCCACGCTAAAGCCGGATGGCACATGGATGATTGTCGAGCCATTCGCAAATGACCGCACGGAGAAGAATTACAATCCGGTGGGAAGAATCCTTTACTCGGCATCAACCATGATCTGCACGCCGGCATCTCTTGCGCAGGAAGTGGGAGCGGCTCTTGGTGCACAGGCTGGAGAAGAACGCATCCGTAAGGTCGTGACTGCCGCCGGTTTTACGCGTTTTCGCCGAGCGGCTGAGACGCCTTTCAACTTGGTGTTTGAAGCTCGTCCCTGAAACCAACGCAGCCTCGGCAGCCATCATTGCCGTCGGGTCGGAGGAGGCGCGCTTGCGCGCTGGCCTCCGTCCGCCGCCCAAACTGCACGTGCGGGTTTCCCGCATGCAGCTTTCACGAAGATTGAATCGCGCCGGGTGACAGAGAAGGTATTAAGTCGAATAAGCGAACGAGTTCGTACTCGCCGTAAAGCTGAGTCATAGGCAGCTGCGTCCAGCCAGCGTTACGCC
>JASHPL010000427.1 GCA_030038125.1 Candidatus Sulfotelmatobacter sp. | reverse complement strand
GCCTTGTTGTCCGAGGCTAGAGTGACTTCGCCAAGCGGCGCGGTGCTTCCGGAATGGGTAATTTGCAGGTTGGAGAATCCGTAGGCGCCGGAAGCATTCACTGAGAAGTACCAGAACGCTTGCGGACGAGGATTGTGATCGATCATGCCCCCGTTTGCAGTGCCCAAATCCTGGTCGCTATAAGCGAGCACGCCTTGGTTGGTGTATTTCCCAACGACCTGCGATCCGGCTATCACCTGCCCACCTTCGCCGTAAGAAATTTGGTCGCCTCCGATTTCAATCGTGTAATCGGCATCTTCGCTCGAGGTGAGCTCGGGCGTGGCGGCAAATACAGCAGACCTTGACGCTATCGCGCGCAAGGTGGTCGTGATCGGAATGGCTAGGTTGCCAAGACGGGCCTGGTCGAATTGAAATGAGATCCTCGCTTCGTCCGATCCCGCTCCTGGAGTCCTTGTTTCAATCACGTGGCCGGTAAGCTGGGAGCCGGCTCGTAAGGTTTCTCCCGAGCCCAGCGGCACGTCCTGCATGACCGTCGCGATGATGGTAGTTCCGCTTCCGCTCTTGTCCGAGCGCAAGGCAGTATTCAACCTGACGGGAAGAATAGTGCCCGCCGGAATCGGTGCTGCGGATTGAAAGCTTTGCTTGAGGTCCTCTCCCGAGCCGGCATGCAGGTACATCGGTAGCATGCACAAGGCCAAGGCAAGCATCTTCAGATGGTTTTTCATTTTATTCCTCCTGGATATGATCGTTGTCGACGCGCCAACCCGCTGCGGACTTCGAAAGCGCTTTGGGTTTTTGGTCATCCATTATGATGTTATAATGTCATGAAGGTTACAGGATTTTGCGAACTCTTTTGCCGACAGCTTGCTCTCAGGATCTGGAAAACCGAGGGGCCGAAGATGAACTGCAACGACCTTCCTTTAAGGCCGCGCTAGGTTTCTGGTGGAAGCTGGGATGGATCACCTTCGGCGGCACCGCCGCTCACATTGCCATCATGCATGACGAACTGGTCGAGCGGAATCGGTGGATCAGCAACCGAAGGTTCCTCCATGCGCTGAGCCATTGCATGATCCTTCCCGGACCGGCGCCGCAGTTCTTGGCACGAATCGAGAAACCAAACGCCCTCTCTCCTAGCGATTGAGGAGGCTCTGAAGTTGAGCAGGGTATCTGTCTCCTTGAACATCGATTGGGGAGATCGCATCGTGAATAGCCTTAAGATCGTCCGCCGTGAGTTCTACACTGGCGCCGCCAAGATTTTCTTCGAGGTGGTGAAGCTTTGTGGTTCCAGGAATCGGTATGATCCATGGTTTTTGAGCAAGCAGCCAAGCCAATGTGATCTGGGCCTTGGTCGCGTTCTTCCGTTTTGCGATCTGCCTGAGAGCCTCCACTAGTGCCTGGTTCGCCTCCCGGGCTTGCGCGGAGAAGCGCGGAAGAATGTTGCGAAAGTCGGTTTTGTCGAATTCCGTCTTGTCGGAGATCGCTCCCGTAAGGAAGCCTTTGCCCAACGGACTGAAGGATACGAATCCGATACCGAGCTCTTCCAGTGTTGAAAGAATCTCCTTCTCTGGCTCTCGCCACCACAGCGAATACTCACTTTGGAGTGCCGTCACCAGCTGTACAGCATGAGCACGGCGAATGTCTGAGGCAGTGGCCTCCGACATTCCGAAATGCTTGATCTTGCCCTCCTGGATGAGGTCCTTCACGGTACCTGCTACGTCTTCGATCGGTATACTCGGATCGACGCGATGTTGATAAAACAGATCGATCACCTCGGTATTGAGGCGGTTCAATGCAGCATCAGCAACGGCCCTGATTCGCCCCGGCTTGCTGTCCGTACCCTGACCTGGTATTCCGTTCTTGAAGCCAAACTTCGTTGCGATGACTACTTTGTCACGAACCGGAGCCAGCGCCTCTCCAACGAGTTCTTCATTCGTGAATGGACCGTACGTTTCGGCGGTATCGAAGAAGGTCACGCCGGCGTCGTAAGCGGCACGGATTACCTTGATGGCCTCCTTCTTTTCTGTAGCGGGCCCAAAGCCGAAGCTCAGCCCCATGCATCCAAATCCGAGTGCGGATACTTCAAGATTGCTTCGGCCTAATTTTCGTTTCTGTATGCTGCTCCTCCGAACGATTGAAGGCATGGATCATTCCTGCCTGCCATTTCTTACATCGTCAAGACGACGCGGAACCGGGCCTCGCCGCATAACATGCGTTGATAAGCTTCCTCTGCTTTTTCCAACGGATAGGTCTCGATCATCGGCCGCACGCCCGTCAGCTCGGCAAAGCGCATCGTGTCCTCGGAATCGGACGGTGTTCCAGCAGGCCATCCATGAATTGTTCGATTTCTGCTAATCAGCTGTATCGGGGTAACCTCAATTGGATCGAAGGCCAAGCCCAACACGATGAGCCTACCGTTCGGCCCCAGGCCGTCGATTAGCTTTGACATTGCCTTCGAGTTTGGAGCCGTTGCCAGAATTGCCTGCGCCCCGCCCAGTTCTTGCAATGCGTGCGCAGGGTTCATCGAGTTACTGTCGATGTAGACATTAGCACCGAGCTTTTTCGCTAGCGGCGCTTTTTCTGCTCCCCGTCCGATAGCAGCCACCTTGTAGCCGCATTTATTCGCAAACTGAATTCCGAGGTGCCCGAGGCCGCCAATACCCTGTACGGCGACAAGGTCTCCGGGAAGCGCGCCACTATGCCGCAGAGAATTGTAAGTAGTGACACCAGCGCAGAGCAGGGGTGCCCCTTCGGCGTCACTTAGGGTCTCCGGGATTGCCACTAGCGCCTCAACCGGAGCTACCATATATTCCTGATAGCCCCCGTCATAACTGATGCCACAAATGTTTGCGCTTCGGCAATGGCGAAAATCTCCCCGCCGACATTCCGGACAGGTGTTGTCATGCGCACCGTGCCATCCGACTCCGACTCGCTGCCCCTTTTTCCAAGCGGAAACACCCGTTCCGACTTCGTCGATGACGCCCACGACCTCGTGCCCGGGAACGCGAGGATACTGAATTCCGGGCCACAAGCCTTCTTTGGTAAGAACGTCACTGTGGCAAACCCCGCAGGCCGCAACTTTAATTCGAACGCATCCGGGCTCCGGTGTGGGAATCGTGTGCTCGACAATTTCAAAAGGCGCTCCGGGACGCGAGACTTGCGCCATCCTCATTGTTGCTGATGCAACGGTTGTCATAAGTCCTCCTGTAAATCCGGTGCACTGAGCCCGGAACG
This sequence comes from Candidatus Sulfotelmatobacter sp., assembly GCA_030038125.1. Taxonomy (GTDB): domain Bacteria; phylum Acidobacteriota; class Terriglobia; order Terriglobales; family Acidobacteriaceae; genus Sulfotelmatobacter. The sequence goes on along the minus strand of JASHPL010000427.1, from coordinate 6,733 downwards.
GCTTCCTGATCTACGCAACAGTGAGGCGTGAGCGAGGTGGCCGCCAAGCCTGTCAATTCGTTTCAGTGAAATAAAGCGGACCGCTACGTTCTGGTCCAAGCACATATTTGCGGCGCAAATGTGACCTGGCTGTGAGCTTGGCGCACAGCGTCCCTGACCCGCGTTGCGAGCGTTTCTATCCCCATGAACTCGCCTGCTACGATCCCTAAGCGCTGCAGTTGAGGTAAAAGGACGCGCAGCGTGTCCACTGCCCACGCATAGTAAGTCGCATCTGCGGCCCCAAAAACATGGGTTTCGCAGAACAGGTTGGGTTCAGGCAAGCCCGCATGAGAAAAATGCTCAACCAGTCTGTCTCCCGCGTCGTAGTGCGGCGCCGCGCTTGAAAAAGCTAAGCGAAGCAATCTGTCGATCATTTCCCACAGCGGCACGTTTGGAACGGAACGGCACGCATCGCGCAATCGAAGTTCATGAAAGGCCATTGAGCCGCGCGGTTTGACCAAACGCGCGGCTGCACGCAAAAAAGCAACCGGATCACTCTGATGAATCAAAACGTAGCGACCGATCACCAGATCAAATCGAGCGTCGTCCACGAAGGTTTCAACCGACGCCTCATGAAAAGACAGATGTTTAAAACCGGCGCGCTCGGCGCGCGCATTAGCGATCGATAGAACCTGCGAATTTCTGTCAATTCCGATCACGCAGCCAGAAGGGCCGACCAGTTGAGCCGCCAGCATGGCAACATCTCCAGCGCCGCTACCCAGATCCAGAACGCGCATACCGGGGCGGATTCCGGCGCGATGAAGAAGACGCTCTGTGATCGGCCGCAAAATCGTCGCCTGGGTCTGCAAACGACTAATCTCGGCTTCCGAATGGCCAAAAACATAGCTAACTTCACGTTGATTCGCTTCGCTCATTTGAGATTTGCCCCTTATTCGAGATGACGTTTTTGCCTCACTATTCCAGAGCCGCAGAAAGAGCTTGTGAGAACCGATCCTGGTCGTCAGTGCGAATGTCGCCCTTGCTGTCGGATACGTCGTTAGTAAGGAAGAGCTGCTCAGGAGCTGGTTCGCACAACACTTGCGATGCGCGCATCGGCACACTCTGGCGGAGAAGCACCAAAGCCTCATCGATCAGAACTCTAACCAGCCAACTGCGAAAGGCGCCTTCGTATTCAAAGTGCGGAGCACGAACAGAAGCTGAATGCCGGCAGTTCTCGATCGCCTTCAGCACTTCTTCGGGATCAGCGAGAATAAGCCCGGCGATGAAGCGCAGTAGGCGATTGCAGCGCCAGAACCTGGCCTCAAAGATCAGCTGTTGCTGATTGGACGACGTTTGTTCCGCGAAGTCCGCTTCAGAGTCATTGTTGAAATGGAGAGCAACTTCACCGTTCGCCATGCACGGATACTAGCGTTTACGGCGAAGGACATCCTCCGAAGAAGTGCGGTATTTCGGAACGCGTGATAAATATTGTGGCCGTAATCCCTACGCTCTTAACACCGCACTCTTAGCACGAATCCGGAAGCAAAACATTGTTCCAGCATATTTCTTATCTCAATTGCTGTTAGCGTCGTTGCCGTCACGGAAACCCGCTCATGGGAAGTGTGAGTGAGAGACGCTTGCACGTTTTTCCTGCGTGTTTTCCGAGCACTATTCGATTTACAAGGAGAAGATGATGAAACGTTTGGTTAGACTATGCGCCATCGGCGTTGTGGCAGGCTTGTTCGCTATGTTCGTTCTTCAATGGACGGTGTTGGCCAGCAATAAGCGAAGATTAAGTGCACATCACCCGGAGATTCTCGTAGGTAAGTGGGTGCTCGACCTGGAACAATCTTCCCTCGGGCCCGATCCCTATGAACAGTTTGATGCCTGGACTCTGACATTTACCCAAGCCACAACCACGACTCTGGCATGGACTTCGAACGCGATCATTCGTGGCAAGACGGTAACCTTTTCATGGACGGGCCCGATCGATGGTTCTCCCAAGCCCCTGATTGGGACAGAAGGATCAGATGCTTACCGGTGGCACAAGAGTGCTCTGATTCGACTGAGCGACCTGGGCCACGGGGAGACAAAACGCGACACTGTGACTCTTTCCCGCGACGGTAAGACGATGACGATTCGAGATCGATCGACAACTCCACATGGCGTGGCCTTTGCAACTTTGGTAATGCACCGCCAACACTAAGGCTGGTTGACGTAGCGTGGTCTCGGTCGCTCCGGCCGCAGCTACTCCAGCAGACCGCAGAGCTCTAGCGGATGATCCACAATTTTCAGCAATGCTGGAGGATTACTCTTCGTATTCCCGCCCCTTGCTACTGCCATTCTTATCCGAAGAAGTGCAATGTTTCGTAAAGCGTGCTAGACGTTGCGGCGATACTCGAGAGGGGTAACTCCAAGCCGCTTTCGAAAAACATCATTCATGTGAGTCTGGCTGGAGAAACCACACTGGAGGGCGATATCAACCAGTAACATCTTGGATTGTCGAAGTAGCTGCTGCGCAGCGCTGAGACGCCTCTCCAGCACATATTGGTGTGGCGTCAGCCCAGTGGCGGTACGAAACATGCGCAGAAAGTGCTCCCGGCTGTAGCCGCTCTCGTTCGCGAGCGACGCAAGCGAGAGTTCTGCATCCAACTCAGCCTCGATCCGATCTCGAACTCGGCGGAGAATCCTCGGTGGCAAGGGCTCGACCGAAGAGTTGAGTGGGTGCTCCGTCGAGCTCCCACAAAGCAGGAATCGCATCACCAACGCGTGTGCCAGCGTGTCAGAGTAGAGCGCACAGGGACGAGAAGCTTCGAAGTCGTTGATCATCAGATTAATGAGTTCTTCAAGGGGTGTATCACGAATGTGAAAATCAGCACCGCTGGCAGGTTGCTGATCCATCTCCAGAGCGATCTCATGAGTGAAGTTCTTCTCTAACGCGCAGACAATCATGTTGGAAGGATTAAGAAGGCGAACCTCGGGAACCGGTCCGGACCGTACAATTGTCAAGGATCCACGCTCTTTCAGAAATTGGACCCAGCTTCCGCTCGCTCCGCGACGTTCAGCCCAAGCAGACTCGCGCATTTGCACGATGACGTGTCGGTCATTTGCTTCTTTCAGACATTGTCCCGCGTAGTTCTGATACCTCTGGATCTGAAATCTCTGTCCGGGGGAGAATGGATTTGTTCTTACGGTTTCAGAAGTAGCGGTAGGGTCTGGCATTCCGCTGGTAGAGGCAGGCGTGGATTGCTGTGACATATTTTCCTCATTTGTCAGTCAGAGTTAAACGTTCTGTAATTGACTGATGACAATATGACGTTATAATGTCATTGAAGTTACAAAATATATGGTGCATAAAAACACCTCAACCGCGCTGGAAACTCCTTTTCGGTTCGTGAAGCGCTTCCCGTGAGTGAGTTAATGACTTTGCCGGGTTTTGATCTGAGATCCTCCTCAACTGCGATGTGCGGAGCTGATGACACCGGAGTTGAACGCGATGTGTTTGTACTCCAGAAATTCGTCGATGCCCGCCTGACCGTGGAGGCGGCTGTTTCCGCTTCGCTTGAATCCGCCTTGTTCGAACTCGACCAGCGAAACACCCCAATCGTTAATCCAGACGGTGCCGGCTTCGATCTCTCTTGCAACCCGCAGGGGTCGATCAACATCCCGCGTCCAGATACTCGCCGCGAGTCCGTATTCGCTGTCGTTTGCCAGCCGGACAGCGTCCTCTTCCGAGTCGAAAACCATCATTGTGAGAACGGGGCCAAAGACTTCCTCCTGCACAATGTTCGTCTTAGGGTCTGTGACTTCAAGCAGCGTCGGCCGGTAGAAGGCACCCTTTGCAAGAGGCCCTTCGCTGATGGGACCACCACGAAGAATGACTTTGGCGCCTTCGGCTATGGCCTGTTCCACCATCTTATCGATGCGTGCGACATTCGCTTTGTCGATGATTGTCCCCATGTCGCTTGTTGGGTCAGACGGGGGACCGACCTTGACGAGGGCTAAGCGCTCTTTCATCAGCGATCGGAAGCGTTCAGCCACCCCTCGCTGTATCAGCAAACGGGATCCGGCCATGCAGAACTGGCCCGCAAACAGAGTCACTCCCTTTGCGACTCTGGGAGCCGCGGCCTCCAGGTCCGCGTCATCGAAAATTATCACGGGAGTTTTCCCCCCAAGCTCGGTTTGGAAGCGCTTCAGAGTGGACGCGCCTGCTGCGGAGATGACCTTGGCGGTTTTCGTACTACCGGTAAAGCTGATGACGCGTACAGTCTTTGATTCCACGAGCAGCGAAGCGCCTGCAGTTCCACTCTCGCTAAACACATTGATCGTGCCAGGCGGCAGGTCGCCGACTTCCGACAGGAGTTGGCTGAGCATGCAGCTTGCTTGTGCCGTATAGCCTGGGAGTTTTACAACAGTCGTCACACCTGCTGCCAAAGCGGGTGCGAGAGACCGAGCGGCGAGCCCCAGAGGAGCATTAAATGGAACGATGATGCCGGCGACGCCGATCGGGGAGCGCAGTACGAACGAAAAGCGGCCCCGCTCGACTTCAAGCGCCCTGCCAAAATGGGTGAGAACAAAGGAAGCCCAGTAACGAAAGAAGCCGGGAATTATAGCGACTTCAGCTGCCGCTTCGCTTCGCACTCTGCCGTTTTCGAACGACAGAATTCTTATTAGATCGTCCCGGTGAGTTTCGAAACGATCCGCGATCTCATTCAACACTTTCGCGCGAAGCTTGCGATCGTCCTTCCAATTGCTCAGACGAAACGCTCGGTCGGCGGCTTCGATGGCGAGGGCAGCATCTTCGCGGCTGGCGTCGGCGAAAGTCCCAATCTCCTCCCCCGTGGCCGGGTCGAAACTTATGGACCTCTGTCTCGCATCCGCAAACTTTCCATCAATCCAGTTCAGCGCCCTGCCCGGAAGTATCAGACGTTGAGCGAGACTACTGTCTACTGCTGTACGGTCAATTGCTGTGCTGTGCATGATCCTCTCCTTCTGTCGTGCCTTTTCGTCTCGAGACTAGCCAATGCGGCGAGGAGCGTCCTCTGAAGAAGTGCGCTTTTTCGGAGCTTGTGATGAATCCTGCGGCTCTAGCCGTTCTGGTTTTATTGCGGCAGTTTCTGGCACGAATCCAGAAGGGAAGCATTTTCCCGGCATATCCCCTTTTCCATTCTTGTTAGCGTTACTGCGATGAAGGAACGTGCGGGGAGCAGGGCTTCCCGCACGGCAATGGGAAGGCCATGACGAATTCGACGGAGCTTTTTCACTCATCACCTTTTCTAGTTGCTGGATCCACCGTGACAGGCAATCCGGCAAGAGATCCCGAAGCAGGTATCGACGATGACACAGGGATAGGGGGTTTTGCGGAGCGGGTACGTATCAATCAGCAAAAACTAACAGCTGAGCTGAAGCCGCATTACGACTTCATCGTGTGCGGGTCAGGTTCCTCCGGTTCGGTGGTGGCTCGTCGGTTGGCCGAAAACCCGGAGGTCAGCGTGCTCCTGCTCGAAGCAGGTGGCAGCGACGATGTGCCGGCGGTCACCGATGCCACTAAATGGACCAGCAATTTGGGAGGCGAGCTGTTCTGGGATTTTAAGGCGCAGCCAAATCCAGCGCTTCAAGGGCGCGCGCTTTCGATGTCTATGGGCAAGGTGCTCGGCGGCGGATCCAGTGTCAACGGGATGTACTGGGTGCGTGGTCACAAAAACGATTGGAACTACTTCGCGGATGAGGCAGGAGATCCCGCATGGAACTATGAGTCAGTCCTGAACCTCTATCGTCGCATTGAAGATTGGCAGGGCGAGCCGGATCCGAACTACCGCGGAACTGGAGGACTGCTCTATATACGGCCTTCGCTTCCCACCAACCCGCTCGGCCCTGCCGTCTATGAGGGCGCGCGTACGGTTGGAATTCCATCCTTCGAGAGTTTGAATGGCCACATGATGGAATGTGGCGGCGGCTGCTCATCGACGGAAAGGTTAATTCGCAACGGACGTCGACTCTCTGTGTTTCGCGCGTACACCTTCCCATACATGGATCGGCCCAACCTCACGGTTCTCACTGAAGCAATGGTCACCCGGCTCATTCTGGAGGGAAAGCGGGTGACCGGCGTCGAGGTCGCACATGATGGCAAGGTTCTGCGCATAGGCGCCGTATTCGAGGTCGTTCTATCTCTAGGCGCCATAAATACGCCAAAGGTACTGATGCAGTCTGGCATCGGCAATTATGCTGACTTACACCGCCTCGGGATACCCGTTGTGCAGCATCTTCGAGGCGTCGGGGAAAACTTTCAAGACCATCCTTTGATTTTGGGTTGTGTTTGGGAACACAACCAGTCCGACGCGGTGACTCAAAAAGAGCAGGCAGTGATCTTTTGCAAGAGTAACTCCAGTCTCGATACACCCGACATGTCCTGCCACATAGCGGAGGGTCTGCTTCTCAGCCCCGCGACCATCAAATTCAATCCACCGGAGAACTCATGGACAATGTGTCCTGGCATTTTCCGACCAAAGAGCCGAGGCCATATCCGTCTTACCGGGCCGAACCCGCTCGATCCGGTAGAACTCACAGCAAATCACTTGGAAGACCCGGACGACGTGAAGGCCTTGGTCAGATGCGTGCAGTTCTGTCGCGACATAGCAAGCTCTGCTGCGCTACGGCCATTCACAAAACGCGAGGTAATACCAGGGCGAAACCAAGGAAAGCCTCTGGAAACTTTTATTAGAGATTTTGTCGTCACCTACTGGCACCAGACATG
>JASHPL010000426.1 GCA_030038125.1 Candidatus Sulfotelmatobacter sp. | reverse complement strand
GAGATCGCGCGCGCCGTTGATGATGTCATCGCGATTCACTTTGCGAGCGAAGGCTTTGTCTTTCATTCTTTTTCGGACTGACTTCGCATCGACTTCGGCCAGCGACTTGCCCGGCTTGATCAGCGCGACGGCGGTGATAAATCCGGCAAGCTCGTCGCAGGCGAACAGAGCTTTTTCCATCGGCGTGTCGCGGGTTACGCCCGTGTATTCAGCGTGCGACATGATGGCGCGCGTGATCACCTCGGGATATCCGCGCTGCTTGAGAATCTCGTTGCCCTTGTAGGGATGCTCTTCGAGACTCGGCCAGCGCTCGTAATCGAAATCGTGTATGAGGCCGACGATACCCCAGAGATCGCTGTCCTCAGGCGTGGCGTTGCCGAATTTGCTAGCGCAGGCGCGCATGCAGGCCTCGACGGCGAGCGCATGCTTGCGCAGGCTCTCGGATTGGGTGAATTCGGTAAGCAGTTCCCATGCTTGTTGTCGGGTGTTGATGTAGTTTCTCATTGTGGCGAAACCGGGCGGCGACTGCAATCCGAGATGTTGCGACAATCCCGGGTGCGGCCGCAGCGCTATCGCACTGATTTGTGGGCAGTCCTCATACACGGCGTCGCGGTAAGCAAAACGGCCTTGCCATGGACTGCCTCAACAACATCAATCGCGTTGGCAACGTCTCTCCAGTAAACGTTATTTTCCGCCTGGATGTAAATCGGTGGCTGCTGAGAGTGCATGCTCATTTCGCCTTCGACTTTGCTGCCTAGTTCTTCCCATGGCGTTTTCCTTTCGTCCAAGAAAACGTCGGGAGGGCTCGCTGGCGTTGAACCCGCAACGGTGATGATGATCGGTCGGAGCGAGGGCTGCTCCGTCGCGCCGACTCTAAGAAGCCGAACAGTCAGTCCTTTCGGGGGATCGAGTGATGGAAACAGCATAAACGCAGCGACAGAAAGCGCGAGGACAGTCGCTGCGATCATTGGAAATGGAAACCGCGAGAATCGTACCTCGAGCGGGAACCTCTTTCTGTCCGCCGACCCGCTCTTCACCTGGACCTCGAGCGGGTCAATCCGTGTACTGAGATAGTTGAACAGGCCGGTTGCCGGAATAGCGACGAGTATGCCTGCGGCGGTGGAGAGAAGTGCCGTGTCTATTCCCAAGACTTCCGATATCACAATTCCTTGTCTCGTACCGATGTACCCAATGCTGAAGTTGTCCAGAATGCCTAGGCAAGTACCGACGAGTCCCAAGTACGGGGCGGTAGAGCCAATTGATCTCAGGGTTCCTGTCCGGATTCTGAGTTCTTCAAGAACCTTCCTGCGGCTCCCTACCGAGTTCGATGCGGACGCCATTGGTCCCGGGGTGAGTCGAGCCAGCCGAAGCTGGCGGGAAACGCGGACGACAAAGATGCTGATGTAGCTGACATAGATCAGCATAAGCGCGAGAATCGTGAGAACAACACGCTCCATCAGGTACGTCGACCGCAGTAAGTGCCCAATGCACCACCGATCCATACGTTCGCCCAGCCGAGAGAGACGATCAACGACAGAAATTCACGGTCCACTGCAAGAGCACGGACACCGCAGCGATGGTTCAGGTTCCATTGCCGTTCCTCTTCAACGCTTTTTTGAACGCGGTTTCGGTTTCGCCAACGTCTTCGAATTCTTGCCCGCCTTGATTTCAGCTGGCGCGGCGCCCACCTGCTCGATGGCTGCCTGCAGGTATCGCCGGACAACGGGATTCTCCAGCTCGCCGTGATTGCTGATCGTTATGTGGCGAATCGATTTGCCCTTCCCGATCAGAATTCCGTTGGGATCGGGCAGCAGAGCACCCCGGTTGAATCCAAGGTTCACGTGGCTGGCGTAAGTCACGATGTGGCAAAACCCATCCTTCAGGGGCTTGCCGGTGAAGGAGAATCCAATCGCGACCGCATAGCCTTCCACGATGGACTCGATCGCCGACGGCGCCTCTTCCAGTACTATCTCGCGCAAAGCCAACGTCAGATCGCTCACGTGCGGATCGTAAGCGGCGAGATAGTGCAGGAGCTGGCGATCCGGTGGTCTGGGCATAGCTTCGCAGACTAGCACAGGCACGAAAACCGACACGCGCAGAATTTCTTACTCCGGTGGGTCATTCCGAAGCCCCGCGCTTTCATCAGCGGGGCGAGGATCTCGCGTACAGCAGCGTTGGACTCCGCGGGCGATCCCCATTCGACTCCGTCTCCCGATTGGTCGGCGTTCGCTCAGGGCAGGCTCTCGCTCGTTTCAAAAACAGCTGCGCTGGGGATGACGCCACACTGCAAGAACGAGAATTTTGTTCAGAGTCCAAATTGAGCTGCAAGACGTGGAATGGCGGCGCAACCGGTCTTTGACGAATCCAGTTAGTAAACATCTCCACCGAGCCGCATCCTTCTGGCGCGCATTTTTCTGTTGACTTCCACAGGCCACATGCCTCAGATTCGGTGCAGTCAGGAACTCCCCCGACTCAGTTCCTGCGGACAAGCTGTACGGAGTAGCCCGCTCTGGCTCTCCCACAACTCGATGGCCACGACTCTTGCCCCGGTCGATTCAAGGGAAGTCGTTCGTTGCGATCATTGCCTGCTGGTCCAATTCCGTACCATCAACAATAACTGTCGGCGCTGCCACGCATCTCTGGATGAGGAGCCGGAACCGGAGCCCATGCCGGTCGCGATGCCGGTCATGATGCCTGTGCCGACGAATGGCCACGGGCACCTGAACCTGGCCACGTCGATCCGCTCGCTGCGCCTGCGCAACGGGCTCAGCCAGCGGCAACTGGCCGGACGCATGGCGGTTCCACGCACCTACGTCTCCAAAATTGAAAACGAGAAAGCCACGCCGACCCTGTCTTCGCTGGAGCGGCTGGCGCGCGCACTGGAGGTCACCGTGCCCGAACTGCTCAGTGGTGGAGAACGCAGTCGCCAGGAAGAAATCGCCGAACTGATGAAAGATCAGTTCATCGCCGAACTGCTGCCCTTCGTTTCGCAGCTGAACGGAATGCAGATGTCGAGCATCTTAACCCAGGTGCGAGACCTGACGGTCAGACCGAGAAGAAGCGCGTGAGACTCAGGTTTCAAGGTTTCACTAGGTTTGCCGATAGGGTTCTGTTCGACAGTTGGACATAGCGGGGCTTTAGCCGGCCAGAACAGCCGAGGTGGCTGTTCCTATATAAATTTTTATCCGGGCAACCAGCCAACACTTGCCGGGACCATCCTCTGGTCCCGGCTTTTTTCTTCGAATTCGGGTTCAGACTACTCAATGGATGGCACGTGCGGCAGCAAGCATTTGATTCGCCCTTGCCCTTACGCGGATATCCTCGGTGAAATTCTCCCAACGCACCGTGCCAGAACGGTCGACGAGAAACTCCGCCGGGCGAGATATGTCATGCCCATCCGGCCCTCCCCCCGCATGCAAAAGAGAATACCGGCCGATCACCTCAGCCTTGGGATCGCAAAGAAGGGTGAACGTGAGACCTGCTTTGTGCCGCAGTTCGTCGGAGACGTTCGGCGCGTCCACGCTGATTGCCACCGGCCGGACCCCCTCGGCCTCAAAGTCGGAAAGTCTCTTCTGAATGCCCCGCAACTCGAGGACGCAGAATGGTCACCAATATCCGCGATAAAAGACCAGCAGCACAGACTTCGGCGCGGCATCTCCGCCTGAACCGGCGAGCAACTGGGACAGGGAAACGGGGTGTCCCTCGCTGTCGGGCAAAGTGAAATCAGGCACGCGCTGGCCGATTTGCGGGGACGCCACCGAGGCCACAGGAAGGCGCCTGGCAATCAAAAAGAATGCGACCGAAGCGAGAAGAACCACCGCTGATAGCCCGGTAACGATCGATCCCCAGATCTTCCCCCGGTGCAAATTAGGCTGTCGGAAGGCTTGCCGAAGGCCGGTCAGCAGAAAAAACAAGCCGATAACGGGAAACGCCAGACTGATCCAAACTACAGCGACTGCGGGGAATCCGACGGAATAAAGCCCGTTGCTCAAGACGCCGAGCACGGTAAACAGCAATCCCAGCCACAGGGCGCGACTGCTCCGCTTTTCTATCGCCTCTGCCATGAGACCGGCAGTGTAGCACGCAAAATGGGCCGCACGTGTCAGGCTTCAACGTTCGGGCGACACGGAAAGCGGACTGAGTCTTGCGCTGAATCCCAAGGAGATTGACCGTCATCTATGCAGCATGAACCTCAGAGAAGTTGGAAGTCTGTCAGCGCCGTATTCCCGACCAGCGCCCGCCGGCCAATTTAGTGGTGTCGCTCCTGGGGAATCGGAACGCGTCGAAACCGGCCCAAAGTCGGACGACGGTTCCCTACTCGATTCCTATTCCCAAGCGGTGACCAGCGCCGTCGAGCGGGTGAGCCCGTCGGTGGTGCATATCGAAGTGCATCAGGCTTTGCCTGAGAGAAGCGCGGGACGCACGCGCTCCGGTGAACCGCGCGAGCGGCAGGGCGGAGGCTCCGGTTTCGTGTTCACGCCCGACGGCTTGATCCTGACAAACAGTCATGTGGTCCATGACGCTTCGCGCATCGCCGTGACCACCAATGAAGGCCGCCATATGCGCGCTTCCCTGATCGGCGAAGATCCGGGCAGCGATCTGGCCGTGATCCGCATTGACGAGCCACATTTCGAAGAACCACATCTACTGGCCGCCGAGCTGGGAGATTCGCAGAAACTGCGCGTGGGCCAGATCGCGATTGCGGTCGGCGCTCCCTATGGATTTCAATCGACGGTCACGGCCGGCGTAGTGAGTGCTCTCGGACGCTCCCTGCGGTCTTATTCCGGGCGGCTGATCGACGACGTGATCCAGACCGATGCTTCGCTGAATCCCGGAAACTCCGGCGGTCCGCTGGCCGATTCTGCCGGACGGGTAATCGGAGTGAATACGGCGACGATTCTGCCGGCCCAGGGAATTTGCTTTGCCATCGGCATCAACACAGCCAAATTTGTCGCCAGCCGCCTGTTGCGGGATGGGCGCATTCGCCGCAGCTATATTGGAGTCTCGGCGCAAACGGTTCCGATCCACCGGCGCGTGGTGCGCTTTTATGATCTGGCAAACGAAACCGGCGCCCTGGTCCTCTCGGTCGAAGAGAATAGTCCAGCGAAACGATCGGGATTGCGTGAAGGCGACGTGATCGTGGGCTTGGAGGGCAAGCCGATCGCGGGGGTGGACGACCTGCATCGACTTTTGACGGACTTGCGAGTCGGCGTTAGCAGCGGAATCATAGTGCTGCGATATACGGAGAAGCTGGAGCTGAGAATCGTCCCCGAGGAAGCAAAGTAAGTCGAAGTGGCGCGGGCCACAGTCGGTACCGGCTCAGTCCGAATCCGTTCCTTTACGGCTGCGTTATCCCGAAGCCTGGTGTTTTCAACAGTGAGGGATCTGGCAGGGACTGCTGAGCAATACACGGGAGATCCCTTTCGTTCCACCTGAACCGCGGCTCCGCCCAGGATGACGCCGTGGAGAAATAACTGACCGTGAAACTGAGCCACAACCCGCACTCGCGATCATTGCCTTCCCTTGCCTGCTGTGGTAGCCTCATGGCGTGACATCCACTTTGCGCGACAAAGTACCTGCCGGTCTCGATCACAAAGAAACGGAAATCTATCGAAAGCTGGACCCGGCACGGCTTCCCCGCCACATCGCTATCATCATGGACGGTAACGGGCGCTGGGCGAAACGGCGCCACATGCCGCGTGTCGCGGGGCATCGCGCCGGGGTCGCTGCAGTGCGCTCAACCGTAGAGACCGCCGCGCGCGTTCATATTCCCGCGCTGACCCTTTATGCCTTCTCCGAGGAAAACTGGAAGCGTCCGGCGAGTGAGATCGGTTTCCTGATGCGGTTGCTCAGCCGCTACCTGAAAGCCGAGGTTCCAACTCTGAACCAGAACGATATCCGGCTGGAATATATCGGGCGCTGGCAACAGCTACCGGAAGATGTCCAAGAGCGCATGCGCTGGGCTCGCGCGGCGACGGAACGGAATTCCGGGATGGTGCTTACGCTGGCGCTCAATTACAGCGCCCGCGGCGAACTGGTGGACGCCTTCCGCGCGATGGTTTGGGCGGCATCGCAGAACGGCGGAATCGATCATCTCAAGATCGATGAACAGGCCATAAGCCAGCATCTTTACACGCGAAATCTGCCCGATCCAGACCTGGTCATTCGCACCTCCGGCGAGATGCGACTGAGTAACTTCCTGCTCTGGCAGTTGGCCTACGCCGAGATTTATGTAACCCCGACGCTCTGGCCGGATTTTCGCGGCGTGCATCTGCTGGAAGGGATTGCGGAATATCAGAAGCGTGAACGCCGCTATGGCGGGCTGAACCACAACGACCTGCATCCGGCAGCGCCTTAGGAGCCGCGAATTTGGTAATTTTGTAACCGGGTATTTTGGTGATTTTCAGCGAATCTGAGCTCGTTTGAAAGTTACAAAATTTCCCGATTACCAAATTACGAAATCTTTTCCTTTCCCTTGCTCAAGCGAATTGCGACTGCAGTCGTACTGATTCCGATTGTGCTGGCGCTGATCCTGCGAGCACCCGTACCGGTGCTGGCAGCAGTGGCTGCGATTGTGGCGCTGCTCACGATTCACGAATTCCTTCATCTGACAGAATCATATGGCGTGCAGCCGTTACGCTGGCCGACTTATATTTTCGCCGCTATCTTTTTCGCTTTGTTGGGACTGAACCTCGGCAATCAGAAGCCGCTTCCAGCCACTGCGATTTTCATCTATTGCCTCGCCTTCGCCGCAGCCATTGTCCCGTTCGTCGCCCTGACGGTTGCGATGCGGCGTGTGGAGTTGCGCAGCGGATACCCGGCGGCTGCGGCGTCAGTTTTCGCCTTCACCTACATCGTTCTCCCCCTGGGAATGCTGCTACAGCTTCGCCAGCAATGGGCGGGCGCGTTTTATCTCCTATATTTGTTGCTGGTGGTTTGGGCGGGGGATATTTTCGCGTATTTTGTCGGCAAAGCAGTGGGACGTCACTGGATGGCGGCGCGCATCAGTCCGAAAAAGACATGGGAAGGGGCAGTAGCCTCGCTCGTTGCAAGCGTGGCCGTGGGCTGGCTGTTATTCCAATATTCGCTGCAGATCAGTACTGCCCTTCTGCATGCGGGATTGATCGAGCGCCGCGACGGCCTGTTTGGCTTGGAGCAGCCGGTTGCGGGACCGGTGATAGCGCTCACAATCGCTATCAACGTGGCGGCGCAACTAGGAGATCTTGTGGAATCGCTGATCAAGCGCGGCGCAGGTGTGAAGGACTCTGGAGCGATCCTGCCGGGCCACGGCGGCATGCTCGACCGCATCGATGCCCTGCTGTTTGCCGCGCCGGTGCTGTGGTTCTATGCGGCATGGCGGGTGATGCAATAGCACTGATTCCTTGAAAAGCTCCTTCCGGCGCCGGACATCGTACAATGAACATGCGTTATGAAACGCATTGCCATCTTGGGCTCGACCGGCTCGATTGGGCGCAGCACTTTGAGCGTCGCGGAGAGCTACCCCGAACGTTTTCAAATCGTCGCGCTAGCTGCGGGTCGAAATCTCGATTTGGCGTTCGAGCAGGCGAAGCGCTGGCGTCCGCGCCTGGTCTCAATGGCCGAGGAACGCGACGCCGAGTCTCTACGAAAACTCCTGCGTCATTCAGGCCTCGCCGGAATCGAGATCCTGTATGGCGCATCGGGTAGCGTGCGAGTGGCAACAGAGGCGGATGTCGACTTTGTGGTGAGCGCGATTGTCGGCGTAGCTGGTCTTGAGGCTACGTATGAGGCCGTCCGCGCCGGCAAAGTGGTCGGCCTGGCGAATAAGGAATGCCTCGTGGCCGCGGGCGAATTGATTACGGCCGAGGCTCGCAAGCAAGGGAAGCCTCTGCTTCCAATCGATAGCGAGCATAATGCCGTCCATCAATGTTTGCGCGGCGGACGCATGGACGAAGTCCAGCATATCTGGCTGACCGCTTCCGGCGGACCATTCCTACGCACGCCAGCCTCAGAATTTGCCTCAATTACTGTGCAACAGGCGCTGAATCATCCCACCTGGAAGATGGGACGCCGCATCACGATCGATTCCGCCACGCTGATGAATAAAGGCTTCGAAGTCATTGAAGCATGCAGACTTTTTCACATGCCGCCCGAAAAGATACAGGTCATTGTGCATCCACAATCGACCATTCACTCCATGGTTGAGTTTGTGGATGGCAGCATACTTGCTCAGTTCTCAGTGACGGATATGCGCCTGCCGATTCTATACGCTCTGACCTATCCTGAGCGCATTCAATCGGATATGCGCTTTGCGGTCAGCGACTTGCGTCATCTGGACTTCTGCCCCCCGGACTTGAAAAAATTTCCTTGTCTGCGCCTGGCATACGAGGCGGCGGAGGTGGGTGGAGCGAAAACCGTCGCGCTCAATGCGGCCGATGAGGTTGCAGTGGCGGCGTTTCTGGAAGGAACGATTGGCTTTAATGAAATTCCCAGGGTCATCGAAGATGTTCTGTCTCGAACGACTTCCGGAACTTTGGAGTCGATTGCCGGAGTACTGGCGGCCGACGCGGAAGCACGCGAGCATACCCGTCGGCGAATCGGCGCGAAGCATCCCGTAAAAGATGCGGCGTCATCTTTAGCATGATGGCCGTTAAATAGCGCAACATCTTTCGTTCGGATTTTGAATCTAATCTCTGAAGGTTAACCTAAGCTCTTTTATGTCTGATTTCCTGATCTCCGTTGTCGCGGTTGTCGTCGTTCTCGGGTTCATGATCCTCATCCACGAGTTTGGCCACTATGCGGTGGCTAAATGGCTGGGGGTGCGGGTGGAAGTGTTTTCCATCGGCTTTGGCAAACGCCTTTTTGGCTTTCGTAAAGGCGAGACCGACTATCGGGTGGCCGCGATCCCGCTCGGGGGCTACGTCAAGATGAGTGGCGAAAACCCGATGGACGCGCGGACCGACGACCCCCGCGAATTCCTGAATCATCCGCGCTGGCACCGCTTTCTGATTGCGATCGCCGGCCCGGCCATGAACATTCTGCTGGCCGTGGTCCTGCTCACCGTCGTTTACATGGTGCACTACGAGTACCCGGTTTATCTCGATAAACCGGCGGTGATCGAGGGCGTGCGCAAGGATTCTGCGGCGGCGCGAGCGGGCATCCAGGCAGGAGATCGCATTGTCAAAATTGACGGCATAACCGATCCCACATGGGAGCAGGTTGAACCCAACGTATGGCTCAGTCCGAATCAGCCTCTCACGGTCATGATTCAGCGGGGCAATGATGTCTTCGCAAAAACACTGGTGCCTAAAGCTGTGAGCAGTTCCGAGGTTGGATCTGCAGGATGGTTCCCGGAGGAACCAGTGGTCGTCGGGCAACTCGATCCGGGCATGCCCGCGGCCAAGGCCGGACTGAAAGAGGATGACAAGATCGTCGCTATGAACGGACAGCCACTGCCTTCGATCGAAAGTATGATCGACAGCTTACAGCAGACCAAAACCGAACCGGTTAACCTCACCGTCGAACGGGGAAATCAGACACTGCATATCACGTTACAGCCGGTTCTGTCTCCGACCGAGGATCCGCACGAGCAGCGCTATCGGCTGGGATTCATCAACAAAGGCGTCACGAAAGTTACGACCTTGCCTTTCCCCGCGGCCCTGAAGCTTTCCATCAATCAGAACAAGAAATACGGGGTGCTGATCCTGGAGTTGGCGAAGAAACTGGTGGAGAGAAAAATCTCGATGAAGGCTATCTCAGGCCCGATTGGGATTGCCCAGGACGCGGGCTATGCCGCCGAGCAGAAGGGCTGGACCCCGCTGATGGAGTTGACCGCCGGTATCAGCCTGAACCTCGGAATCTTCAACTTGCTGCCCATTCCTATTCTGGATGGCGGCGTGATCCTGTTCCTGCTGATAGAAGGCGTCATGCGCCGCGACATCAGCATGACTATCAAAGAACGCGTCTATCAGGCGGCTTTCGTTTTTCTTGTGCTCTTCGCCGTAATGGTCATCTACAACGATCTCATGAAGACCATCCCCGGCTTGGCAGATCGGCTGCCCTAGTTCGCTCCTTGAACTCGGACGAGGGCGCCTTCATGTCCTCGCCTTCAATGCCCTCGCGAAGCGCACGAGTTTACTCGCGCCGCAAAAATCGATCAACAACCATCCGTACGAATCTTCATCGTGCTTTTTTCGGCGGCAGCAGGCGCTTGGATTTTGGTTTGCAAATCACCTGCTTAGCCAACGGTTTTGACTCTGATGCCCGTCGCAGGGCACTGCTCATCGCCTGCGCGGTCTGCTTTTGCTGGGCGAGGCTCGCCACATTGGCAGCCAGTGCGCCGAAGGGATCGTCGCTGTGCACCCCATTCGGCAGAGCTCGGATCGCGGCCTGAAAATTTGTCCACGCATTCGATGCCGAATCGGAAGTCAGCTTGGCATAGAGCTGCGCTAACGTCCCTGCGTCTCCCAGTGCGACCATAGCCGGCGCGATCTTGTCGATGCTGTAGCCTGTGCTCATCAGCCAGGAAAGAAACGCCATTCCGCACCCGACGCTGACGGCATCCTGGTCGGTGTCTTCAGTTTTATCGACCCAATCTGGCATGCCATCTTGCACCCACTGGGGCGCGCTAGCGAAGTCGGAGAGAGCATTATTGCTCGTGATCGCCGCGCACCAACGAGACAAGGCTTCGCCCGTACTTTCTCCGCAGAGATTGCCGCCCATCGAGCATTCGCTCAGCTCGGCCTCAAACAACCCCGACACACGGGCGGAATTGCCGAAGGAAGCGTCCACTTCAATGGCATTCCCGGTGGAATAGTTGCAGGCCATGTGATCGGCACCGCCGGTGCCGTCAGTGGCCCCGCCGAGAGCGAACACGATAACGCTGACGGCGCCTCCGGTTGTGCCGAAAAATGCGTCATTGGCGCTTACCACGCGGTCCGCATCATTGAGCAGGTCTTGGGCATTCTGCAAGCCCGGTTGCCCCAGCGTGGGATCCACATAAACCGTGACACGGCCGCTGGGACTGGTTCCGACCAGTTGCGCGGTTCCGGTATAGCTGGGCCAGGCGGGCGTCGCAGCCGACGCTGCAGCCTTCGAAGAAAACGATTTCCTGCGGGCAGTTTTGCTCGGATTCATAACGACCTCATGTTCCAGAATTGAGAGCGGAGTGGACGCGCTGTGGCTGATCTCAAGAGTTTGCGGCAGCGGT
The DNA here is from genome assembly GCA_030038125.1 of Candidatus Sulfotelmatobacter sp. GTDB lineage: Bacteria > Acidobacteriota > Terriglobia > Terriglobales > Acidobacteriaceae > Sulfotelmatobacter. The sequence goes on along the minus strand of JASHPL010000426.1, from coordinate 5,623 downwards.
CGCCGGAAATCAATCGCCGATGGTTCTTCGCGCGGTACATTCTCTACGCATCCGAATCGAGCCCTGACTGGAAATCCGCGGTATATTGTCGAATGCCCAATCGCAGCGAAGCGCGGTCCGCTAGCGCGTCCTCCGAACTCCCGCGCAGGCTGGGACTGCTCGATGCTCTGTCGATCGTGGTTGGCATCACCATCGGCGGCGGAATCTTTCTTGTCCCCAACTTGGTCTCGCAGCAACTGAAATCTCCCGCTGCGATCCTGGGAGTTTGGATCTTCGCTGGCGTCATCTCTTTTTTCGGGGCGCTGGCCTGCGCCGAACTGGGTGCGGCCATTCCATCCACCGGAGGCCAGTATGTTTTTCTTCGCGAAGCCTACGGCCCGCTGATCGGATTTCTTTGCGGCTGGTCGATGTTTCTGGTCTCGCGAACGGCACAGGTCGCCTGGATGGCGGTCACCATGGCACTTTACGTTTCCTATTTCATCCCCTTGTCTTCGATCGATTCGAAGCTGTTGGGAATCGCCGCGATCGCAATCTTTACGGCCATCAACTATCGCGGGGTGAAGGCAGGAGCCACCGTGCAAAACATTTTCACGCTGGCGAAGGTCGCCGGTTTGATCGTAATTATCGCTGCGGCGTTTCTCTGGAGTGGCCGGCCACCGGTATCGTCCCCTGCAGCAGCAGCCGGATTTTCCCTCAGCAGCTTTGGCGTGGCGCTGATCGCCTGCGTTCTGGCCTACGACGGCTGGGTGCAACTAAGTTTCGTAGCTGGAGAGATACGCAATCCCAGGCGCAACATCTTTCTGGCGCTCGCATTGGGCTCAGCCGCGTGCATGGTCATTTATCTGCTCGCCAATCTCGCTTATCTGCGCGTGCTGACTATTTCTGAAATCGCCGCCAGCGAACACGTAGGCGCCACACTCGCCGAACGTGTGATGGGTTCGCGCGGCGGAATGCTGGTTTCCCTCACCATTCTGATTTCCATCATCGGCACACTGAACGGCTGCTTTCTGACGAGTCCGCGTGTTTACTTCGCGCAGGCGCGCGATGGCCTTTTCTTTCGCAGATTTGCCGAGATTCAGCCGCGCTACCAAACTCCGGGCTTCTCCATCGTGGCGCAGGGAGCGTGGGCCATCGTGTTGGTCGTCACCGGCTCCTACGAGACTCTCGTCGATTACGCCATGTTCGCGCTCTGGCTGTCTTACGGTCTGATGGTGGCCGGAGTGATTGTGTTAAGGCGCACGCAGCCTGACTTGCCACGCCCCTATCGCATGTGGGGATATCCGGTCACGCCCGTTCTTTTTCTGGCGATCACAGCCTGGTTCCTGATCAACATGCTGAGAACCCGGCCTATTCCATCTCTGGCCGGACTGCTGCTGATCGCAACCGGGATTCCCGTGTATTTTGTCTGGGCCCGGCGCGAGCCTCGCGACAGATCTTCCACAACCGCAGAATTGTTGCCGGAGCGCGAGCCTGCCGACTAGCTCAACTTGGATTTCCTCTCGGATGGCTTCATCCTGAGCGAAGCTGCTCCTGTAGACCGCCCCTACACAAGCCATGTAGCCCCGGACGCATTCGTCCGGAGTTGCGTGCCTTCCTTCCAGATTCTTGCCTAATGATCTAAACTATAGATTCCTATGGCTATCCTTCCCCGCAGAAAGACTTTTACGGCCGTGGTCGGCGGCGTCCGCGTTGGCTCGGATGCACCGGTTGTGGTGCAATCCATGACCAATACCGACACCGCCGATGTCCCCGCTACCGTGCAGCAGTGCGCCGCCCTGGCTCGCGCCGGATCGGAATTGGTGCGCGTCACGGTGAACAACGATGACGCCGCTGCGGCTGTGCCCCATATTGTCGAGCAACTCGATAAGCAGGGCATCCGCGTGCCCATCATCGGCGACTTCCACTACAACGGGCACATTTTGCTGACCAAATACCCCGAATGCGCGCGCGATCTGGCCAAGTATCGCATCAATCCCGGCAACGCCAGTATTGGACGCAAAGATGACTCCAATTTCCGCACCATGATTGAAGTCGCGGTGAAGTATCAGAAGCCGGTGCGGATCGGCGTGAATTGGGGATCATTGGATCAGGCGCTGTTGACGCAGATGATGGATGAGAACTCACGCCTCGCCGATCCCAAAGACGCCCGCGAAGTCACCATGGAAGCGATGGTCGTCAGCGCCCTCAATTCGGCCAAGCTCTCCGAAAAATACGGTCTGCGTCCGGACCAGATCATTCTGAGCGCAAAAGTCAGCGGCGTGCAGGATTTAATCGATGTCTATCGGGCTCTGGCGGCACGCTGCCAATATGCACTACATTTGGGATTAACCGAAGCCGGTATGGGCGCGAAAGGAGTTGTCGCTTCGAGCGCGGCCATGGGCGTTTTGTTGCAGGAGGGCATTGGCGATACGATTCGCGTCTCGCTCACACCCGCTCCCGGCGGCGACCGCACCGAAGAAGTTCGTGTCGCGCAGCAGATTCTTCAATCCATGGGCATTCGCAGCTTCACCCCGCAAGTCACGGCCTGCCCCGGTTGCGGACGCACCACCAGCACTTTCTTCCAGGAAATGGCCGAGCAGATTCAGTCCTACCTGCGCGAGCAAATGCCCACATGGAAGGGCCGGTACGATGGCGTCGAGGAGATGAAGCTCGCGGTCATGGGATGTGTGGTCAACGGCCCCGGAGAATCGAAGCACGCCAATATCGGCATTTCGCTGCCCGGCACCTTCGAAGAACCGAAGGCTCCGGTTTATGTGGACGGACGCCTATTCACTACCCTGAAGGGCGACCACATTGTGGCAGAGTTTATCCAGATCCTCGACGAGTACGTCAACTCGCACTACGCCGCCAAAGAGACGGAAAGGGACCTGAGAGAAGAAGTCCCCGCCAAAATCTAGGAAGGCTACCTCGGCACAGATTTTGATAGTACCCATATGTTACGTACGTCGTTGTACGTATCATTTTGTACATGGAATGTTCCTGCAGGAACACTGTGGGAAACTTACAATTCTCCTTCTAAGTTACGCAATATCAATAACTTCCCCGCTATTGTCCCGTGATCAGGAAGGTCGGATTCTGCGGCGGGGAGGTTGGAACCGCAACTCCTGCGTCGCTGGTTGCACCAACGTTGGGATTGGACGAGCAAACGTTCTGTCCCGTGGTGGCAACCAGGCAGCTGGATTCGAACTGCGACCTCGATATCCCGGTCGTGAGAACGGCCAATGTCTGGCCGTTCAGGGGCGTCCCAGCCGAGGTCGACAACCCGGAGATCGCGACCCTGGTCCCCGGCGTGAAAGCGTTCGACGCCTGAAATGTGATGATGTTCGATGTAATGGAAAACGAGGTGATTAGGGCAACCGGCGTGGCCAGGGCAGTCCCCGCGTCGCTGGTAAGAGGTGTGTCTGCTATCGAACTAGGAAGAGCGGCCTGGAATTGAGACGCTGTTAGTCCTGTCGTCAGGACAGCCAGACTCAAGTTATCCAACTGTATCCCAACCGTGGAAGTCAGTCCTGAAATCGCGACCTGCTCTCCTGGCACAAATGTATTCGCGGCCTGGAAAGTAACCACGTTCGACGCGATAGAGAATGCTGTGATGGGCGCAGTCGGAGTAAGCGCCGCGCTTCCTGAGTCTGTGGTCGAACCCACATTGGGCTGAGAAACAGCGCATTCGAACTGGGTTTCCGTCAGGCCGGTGGCAAGCACCGTCAAGATCTGCCCGTCGAGAGGCGTCCCCGCAGCCGAGGACAAACCTGAAATCAGAATCCTGGTTCCTGCGGTGAAGTTATTGACGCCCTGAAACGTGGCTACGCCGGAAGTGATGGAAAAACTGGTGATGGCGGATACGGAACCGCAACTCAGCCCCGGGCAAGTTCCAGTCGGCGCCATTAGGTCTGTCTTTAGCGTATCGGGTGCGTTCGAGCCAGAAGTAGAAATGGAGCTTGTCGTCGTCTCGATGTCCGCGACCACGCCAGCATCGCAAACGCTCACATAAACGTGGCTGCTGTCCGCCGACGGGGCTGCGAACATGCGAAAGCGGGGCGAGAACGGAGAATAAATCGGCGCCGGCTCACACTGCGAAACCGGGGGCACAGCGTATTGGGTGGCGGTGAACTGCGGAGTGGTCAAGGATACGTTTGTCAGCAGAGACAACGAGGGCGGAAGCAGAGACGCGGAGGATGGCATCGGCTTCACATTCATGCTGGCCGCGTCATAGACCGTGAGACGTGGAATCAAGCAGGGCGTCAAAGTTCCTACATTCGGGTCCGGGCAGGAACTAGCGCTCGCGACGCTGGCCACGTAGAAGCGCGAGCCATCCGGCAATGCCGCGACCGATTCCGCCGAGCATCCGTTAGGACAAGGCGCATTGGTGCCGCTGGACATTGAGATCACACTCAGCAACGAGGGCGTATCGTTAGCATTCCCCGAGAGATCGACTCCTCCGGTCGTGGAGTACACATAGACCGCGGAGTCTTTGAAATTGTTCGCCAGGGTTCCGGGAAATGGCACGTAGAGCCGGTTCAGATTGGAGTCGTAGAGCATAAAATTTGCTCCCGCCCCCACCGTAAGATTGGTCTGGCTGGGAAGAATGGAATTTGATGCCGTATCGATGGGAAGAATCTGTCCCGTGCCCTCGGTCAGCACATACACTCGTCTCGCATCTACACGCGCAACCGCCCACGCCGGAACGCTCGCCCCCGAAGGAAGCGGGATCGTCGCGAGGGTCGACAAATCAACGGGCGAAAGATCCGTGATCGTGTTGGTTCCCTGGTTGAGCACGTAGAGGTTGATTGTGTCGGGCGTTTCTACCATGGCGACGGGATGTGTCCCGGGAAAATATTGAATGATCGAAATGGAATTGTTCGTGGGACTCAGCAGCGCGACCGAATCTGTGCTGGGCAGATTGCAGTTCGGATTGTTCTCGACTCCGAAGTTGGCTTCGTACATGGAACTGTTCGATGCGCTGGTGACGTAATCCGGCAGATACGGGCAAAAAGTCGGAACCGTCACCGTTCCTCCCGAAGTTGCCGCCAGGCCTGTGACTGAGTCCACGTAGGTGAGGATCGTTCCAGTACTAGTCGGAGTCGCTGTCTGAATAACGAAACAGCCGTTGTAACCACTGATGCCGACATTGGCAACAAGAATCGAATACGAGCCGCCGCCCGACGTACTTGGACTTGTCAGGGCGCCGCTGACAGTTGCGGTCACGAGGTTTCCTGCCTCACTGATGGAGGTGATGTTGGCAAGTTGAGAAGGGCCCGAGTTCGGCAGACTGAATGTCACCTGGCTGCTGATGCCGGTGGCCGTGGTGGTGTCGGTTGCCGGCGAGAATGCCGTAATCACATCCGTCTCGGGCGGGCACAAATTCCCTGCCCCACTGGCTACAAACACACGAGAATTGTTGGGCAGCACACCCAGGTGGGTGGGACTGAGGCCGACATTGGCCTGTCCGATCTCGCTGTCGCCGGCGACGTCAATTTGCAGTGCGGCGCCCGGATTGAAATTCGTATTCGTACTGAGCGTGAAAACTTCGTGAAACCCGGAGGTGTTGGGCGGCGAGATGCTGATCGGAATCACCACCGGACGGTAGACCTGACCACAAGCGATCCACAGCAAAGCTGCCACA
>JASHPL010000425.1 GCA_030038125.1 Candidatus Sulfotelmatobacter sp. | reverse complement strand
AAGGGGCAAAGGTTGCGGCCATCAGCATCTCGGATTGGAAAATAGAAAAAATGATCGATGCAGGTGCCGGTGCAGATGGGCTGGGTTGGGCGGTTATACGTTAGGCGAATACTTTTCTGCGGATGAGGCCGGCTACGCGGACAGAGACGCAACCACATCAGTGCGGTGCCAGGAGTCGAGATGAATGCAACCTGCGCAAGATTGTCCTTATTGACGCGCACGAAATCGACGCGTCCGAATTCTGTCTGCGTATTCGCGATTTTCGCGCTTGCCGCACTGCCCCTAGCGGCGCAGACGGTGACGCCGAAGCCGCCTGTATCAACTCCCAGCGCGGGTGGAAACAGCTTCGACGGCCCGGGAGACGTGCGTTATGAGCCGGATCGAGATGTCGAAGACCGAAGAATCGATATGTTCATGGGCGACTGGCGCGACTCCTTGCCGCGTCACGCTTACGGCTCTTTGGTTTTGCGCGATATCTTGACGCGAGGCGATAACTACGCTCCTCCGGAACCGGGAGCAATCCTTCAGGCTGCCAATTATCTGGCCTATGGCCGGCTTGTGCCGGAGGATTCTACGGTCCCAACTACGCTGGATCGCGAGCAGAACGTTTTTTACATTGTCGGGGGCAACGGCGAGATCACCGCGGGTGGACGCACACTCGCGCTTCATAAAGACATTGCCATTTTCGTTCCCGCCAATCTTGAGTTTGTCATGAAGAACACCGGGGATGAAGATCTTCTCATGTATGTGATCAGTGAGCCGACGCCAGAGGGCTTCAAGCCGGTGAAGCAGATGTTAACAGTCGACGAAAGAAAAGTAGCGGTGAGAACGCCCATGTACGCGTCTCCCTTCACACTTCCGGGAGCATCCGGACACTGGGCTCATATAGTGCGGGATCTGTTTTCAAGAACAGACGGCTTAGCGACGATTGGCGATGTCATCACCGTCACGATCAACCCGATGACGATGGGCGAACCTCACCCGCACAACGCCGGTCAGGAAGAAATTTGGGCGGCGATTGAAGGAGACAGCCTGGCCTTCCTCGGCACCGAATTGCGCATTCAGCATCCCGGAATGGCATACATGATTCGTCCGGATCGGTTGATGACGCATTCGAACATCAATGCTGGCGATGAGCCGGTCAAGTTTCTCTGGTTCGCAGGCTCCTCCATCAAGAAATAGCAAGCGAGATAGCGGTTGCGCGATCGTCCGATGAATTCACTCCGCGATTTCCTTTTTCGTTGCAATCGACATTCGACAATATTGCTGGGCATTCTGGCGCTGTCGTATGGGATGCTTCAACTCGGGGCTGGTGCATCAGACCAACCGCTTACGCTTCGCCTGGCCGGAGATGAGTGGTTCTTGAATTCCTTGACGAAGACGGGAATGATTTCAGTGTTCGAGCAGAAGACGGGAATTCACGTCGAAGTTCTCCACAAGAACGACCGCACCATCATGAGCGACCTCGCTTCTGGCGCCTCCTCTGACAGGGACCGCCTGGACGTGATTGTGGTAAGACATCGCTTGCTGGGTTCGCTGGTTGCGAAGGGGCAAGTCCGGTCCATCGATTCATTTCTCTCCGATCCTGCGGTGCACGACACGAGTTTCACGCCACAGATACAGCTATTTGCAACTTGGTGGCGAGAACTCAGTTCTTATGGGGATCACATCTATGGTTATCCTTTCACCGGCCTGACCACCTACCTGTGCTATCGCGAAGATCTGCTGAAGGACTCCAAGAATCAGCGTGAGTTCAGGAATCGTTATCACCGAAAGTTGACGCCTCCGAGAACGTGGCCGGAGTACAACCAAGTAGCGGAGTTTTTCACCCACCCAGATCAGCAATTCTACGGAACATATATCCAGGGAAAGAAGGGACTTGCTCTCTGGTATGAATGGCTGAACCTGGTGTATTCGTTCGGAGGAAATATTCTCGATTCCGGACGCGGATGGGAGTATGGGGACATCGTCGTCAATTCCCCGCAAAACATCGCCGCGACCACAGAATACCTGAAGCTGATTGCGTACAGCCCGCCCGATACTCTGCAGTTTGGGTGGAACGAAGCCCAATCCGCCTTGCAGCAGGGACGCGTGTTCATGGGCCTGTTGTGGAGCGATCAGGCGCCATTTCTGGAGGATCCTGCTGTTTCCAAGGTCGCAGGAAAAATTGGTTACAGCTTGATTCCATCGAAGTCCGAAAGGCCGTTCAGTCAGCTTGAAGGATTAACATATCTAATCCCCACAGAATCGAAGCATCCGCAGGAAGCCTACAAATTCCTGGAATTTGCCATGTCGGCGAATGTCCAGATTGAGCAGACGCTGAAAGGCAGCGGTTCACTACGAAAATCGACTTACGATGACATGAGAGTGAAGGAGCTTCCTTATACAGCCGCTTTCCTGGCCGCACTGCCGGTTGCAGAAGGCAAGCCGACCATTCCCGAATCGCCGCAAATGACGGACGCCATGGTCGCTCGGCTCTCGCAGATGGTAAGTGGAAAAACTTCACCCCAAGAGGGATTGGATTCGCTGGCCCTCGATTTAAAGTCGATTCTTGGCAACAAAGCTCGGCTCCGTTTCGCCGTGAAAACCGATCACTGACCGCGGGCCCGTGCCAAACAGATACAAAGAAGGGTTGAAAAGCCGGCAAATTGAACTTCACGCTCGCAGACGAAGCGAGATTGTTCAGGCACTTCTTGCGACCTGAAGCGGCAGAATTGTCGGTGTTGCCAAAGACCAGACTCGCGACATGTGCGCTGCTGGGCCTGGCGATTACTGATCGCAAAACGCATTTGCCATCTCCGGTTGGGGTTCGGCAGCTGAAATGATACCCTCATCGCCAGATCGTCCTACTCACGCGCGCTTCGCGGTGTTGGCGTTTATTGTTGCCGCGTACATGATTACCTACATGGACCGCGTGAACCTCGCTTCGGCGGTTCCAGTAATTCAAAAAGACCTGGGATTCTCCATGATCACCATCGGATGGATTTTCGCCGCTTTCCGATGGGGATATGCCCTGTTTCAAATACCCGGAGGATGGCTGGGTGACCGAATCGGGGGTCGTCGCGCGCTCGCCCTCGTTGTCATATGGTGGTCTGCCTTTACTTCTCTGACCGCGTTTGCCTGGAGCGCCATCTCGATGGGAGTGTGCCGTTTCTTTTTCGGGCTTGGCGAAGCCGGAGCCTTTCCCATTGCTACACGATCGCTATCGGCATGGATTCTTCCCACCGAGCGTGGGTTTGCGCAAGGTGTCACGCACGCCGCATCGCGGGTGGGCGCAGCTTTAACCCCGGCGTTGGTCGTACTGCTGATGTTGCAATTTGGATGGCGCATGCCATTCGTCCTATTCGGCGTGCTCGGACTGTTGTGGGCGATGGCTTGGTACTGGTTTTATCGCGACACACCGGCCGAGCATCGCTATATTAATCGCGCGGAGCGCCGCCTCATTGAGGACTCGGTCGGGGTTCGGCATGCCCGAGCAAAGGCTGTACCCTGGCGGCTGATTCTCCTCAGCCCATCGGTCTGGACGCTCTCGCTCATGTATTTCTGCTACGGCTACAGCATCGACATTTACCTGGATTGGTTTCCTAAATATCTAAACGACCATCGCGGTTTCAATCTCACACAGATGGGCTTCTATGCCAGCTTACCGCTGCTCGCCGGGGCGGCAGGGGATCTTCTGGGGGGCTCCATTTCGGATCGCTTGGCGAAGCGATTGGGAAGTTTGAAAGCGGCTCGTCGGGGAGTGGCGCTGGCTGGCTTTCTGTTAGCGGCCATCTTTATTGTGCCTGCGACGCTTACAACGAACTCGATCGCTTCGGTGCTTTATTCCTGCGGCGCAGTTCTTGGGCTAGAGCTCACTGTGGGCGTCTCTTGGGCGATTCCACTTGACATTGGGGGCGACTACGCAGGATCGATCGCCTCAATAATGAACACATTCGGAAATCTGGGGAGTGCGGTGTCCCCCATTCTTCTCGCTTATCTGGTAAAGCTCTACAGCTGGAACATGCCCTTTCTGGTATGCTGCTGGCTCTGCGTCGGCGGAGCGCTGTTCAGTCTGGGAGTCAACGCGGAAAAGAAAATCGCGGGCGAAGTGAGAAATTGCGTAAACGCTTGAGGGCTGCAAAGAATACAAAGTATGCTATCATATGACTTTTAGTCTGCTTCCTAAGAGCGCTCCACCCGTGAGGCCTGATGAAAATTAATCGCGATAAGTGCGTGGCCTGCGGAAACTGCACGTACGTCTGTCCCATGGGCGCGATCTACGTCGATCCCCTCAGCAAACGCGCCACTATCGATCAAGATGAGTGCGTAGAGTGTTACGCCTGCTACTACGGGTTGAGCAAAGAGCGTATGAATCCTGTGTTCGTGCGCATGGTGCGGAAATTTCTCCAGATTGCACGGCTGCGTTTCGATCCGGAGCCGGATATCTGCCCTACTTCTGCCTTTGAGCCGGACCAATTGCAGTGGCCGCGCGTCGTGCGTCGCGCCTTTTCTGATCCACGGGCAAAGCACGAATCCACCGGAGTTCAGGGTCGGGGCACTGAAGAAGTGAAAACGAACGACGTGACGCACCGGGTAGAGACCGGCGAGGCGGGATTCACCATCGAGTTTGGGCGACCTGGTGTCGGGGTGCGTTTCCGGGATATTCAAAAAGTAACGCAAGCGCTGGCTCGAGCCAAAGTCCCTTTCGAAAAGAAAAATCCACTTACTTTTTTGATGAGCGACGTCGCGACTGGAACACTGAGAGAAGATATCTTGAACGAGAAGGTTCTCTCCGCGATTGTAGAAATCAAGGTTCCAGTCAGCCGTGTGGACGAGGTTATCGAACTGATACACAATCTCGAGGGGCAAATCGATAGTGTGATTGCCTTGGGGGTCAGCACGCGCTGCGATGAAAATGGCGAGGAACGAGTCGTTGCGCCGATTCTGCAACAACTGGGATACCGCATCGATCGAGCGAAAACGAACACCGGCCTGGGAAGGGTCACGAATCCCGATGTTGTAGCTCGCGAAGCGGTAACCGAACTGGATGTCGCCCCTTCCTGAGTAATACAGATTGCGAAACGGATTCTCCGCTGATGGACCTTCCCGATTCTGCTCCAGTTCTTCAACTGATCGAGGACTTTCGCCGTTCCAAGGCGATGTTCGTGGCTGTGTCCCTGGGCGTCTTCGACACGTTGGAATCTGCTCCGGCCACGGCTTGTGACCTGGCCGACCAACTCAGCCTTCAGGCTGAACCGCTGGAGCGGTTGCTCGACGCCTGCGTAGGGCTTAACCTCTTGCGGCACAGGAACGCTGTTTACGAGAATGAACCCGTAGCCAGTACTTATCTCTGCCGAACCAGCGCAACCTCGCTCGCCGGATACATTCTGTACTCCAATGACGTTTCGTTTCGCCTGTGGACCCATCTCGAGGATGCAATTCGCGAAGGCACGCCACGCTGGACGCAGACCTTTGGCGATGAGGGCTCGATCTTCGATCATTTCTTCCGTACCTCGGAAGCGAAACAGACTTTTCTACACGGCATGCACGGGCTGGGTGTACTTAGTTCGCCGAAGGTAGTGGCGGCGTTTTCCCTCTCCCGCTTTCGCCAAATGGTGGATCTAGGAGGGGGGAGCGGGCACCTCGCAATTGCAGCGTGTGAGAAATATCCGGAATTACACGCCTTGGTGTATGACTTGGCTGAGGTCATTGAAACGGCGCGTGCGCATATTGCGAACTCTCCTGCGGCAGCTCGCGTAAGCGTAGCGGCAGGTGATTTTTTTCGCGACGAATTGCCGGATGCGGATCTGTTCGCCCTGGGACGTATTCTCCACGATTGGCCGGAAAGCAAGATCCGAGCACTGCTTGCAAAAGTTCATCGCCGCCTGCCCGCTGGCGGCGGAATTTTACTCGCGGAAAAGCTGTTACTCGAAGATAGGACCGGTCCGATATCGGCTCAGCTTCAATCCTTGAACATGTTGGTTTGCACCGAGGGCAAGGAGCGATCTTTGAGCGAATACCGGCAATTGCTCGAAGGAGCTGGCTTCGTTGACGTGCGGGGCGCTAGAACCGGCTGCCCGCTCGATGCGATTCTAGCTCGAAGACCGTAACTGGTTTCATTCGATCTGCCTATGAATAGATGCCGGCCGCATAAGTGCGCAAGGGAGCGTAAGTGTCGAAATAAAAACAAGATATGATGATATAATCGCCAAGAGTTGAGCACGTTTCCTGCGTTTCGGCGAGCGCGGAGGGTATCAGACTGATCCGAAGACGAACTATTACTGCTCAGGTTATCACTTACATCCTCGATATTATTAAAAAGGGCCACGTGAAACCCGGCGAAAGGCTGCCGACGGAGAAGCAGCTGATCGAGGAACTCTCCGTCAGTCGAACCTGTGTTCGCGAGGCGATCAAATCTTTGGAATCACTGCGGCTTATTAGTGTAAAGCCTAAGATCGGTGCGGTCGTGCTGGAACCGTCTTCCACGGCTTTAATGAACGCAGAGTATCTTTCTGCCTCCGCATTTATGCAGCAAGCGGAGTCCCTGATCGAATTTCGCAAAGTTCTCGAATCGGGCTTAGTCGCTCTGGCCGCGGAAAAGGCAACGGAGACGGATTGGGCAACGATGCGCTCGGTTTTGGCCGAGGGGGAAGCCGCGTTGAACATGGATCGCAGCACCCCCAACGGGGACGTGCGCTTCAATGAAGCCGTCAACAGTGCCAACATCCGCTTTCATAAGGCTGTTGCCGCGGCAACCAGGAACCCGCTCGCCATCATGGTTCTGGAAGCAATCTCCCAACCTTTAAGAGAAGTAAGTCGACGTACCAACGTAATGCCCGGAGTACCTGAAGCAGGATTGCGGCAGCACTGGGCGATTTACCGGGCGATTCGCGAGAACAATCCGGAAAAGGCACGCCGCGCCATGCTACTACATCTCAAAGCAGCGGAACGCAACGCCCACATTTTGGAAGAAGAAGAGCACACCACGCCGCACATTCCTGTGTCGACCCAATTGCCA
>JASHPL010000424.1 GCA_030038125.1 Candidatus Sulfotelmatobacter sp. | reverse complement strand
AAAGGAGATGGCATGAATAGAACCTGAAGCTTCTGAGGCGATACGCTCCACGGCAGGAGCTGTGGAGCAGGCAGGTTGCGGGCTGCATATTCGGAGTGAGGCCGATGGACCTCGTAAAGGAGATTAGTCAGACCTGCAACCGAAGCGTCACCGTAAGGCCGCGAGGACCTTGAATGGGAGAGTGGTGATCGCCGCAGAGCGCGTCTACTCCACAGCACGAGGAGAGACGAGATGAAGCGATACCTGGGAATAGACCTGCACCGGACGCAGTTTACGGTGTGCACGCGACTGGAGAGCGGAAGAACCTATTTGCGGCAGTGGCCGATGCGAGATTTGAAGGTCTTTGCCGCGCAGCTGAGGAAAGAAGACGAGCTGGCGGTGGAGTCGACCGGCAACACGCGGCTGTTCCACGATGCGGTGATTGAGCATGTGGCTCGGGTGGCGGTGGTCAATCCGAGCCAGTTCAAAGTCATCAGCCAGTCGGTGAAGAAGACCGACAAAAACGACGCCGAATTACTGGCGTTGTACCTGGCGAAGGGATTATTGCCGGAGGTTCGGATGAAGGAACGGAAGCAACGAGAGATGAGCCACCTGGCGCAGACACGCGACCTACTAGTCAAACAGCGCTCCGCCCTGAAGGCCAAGATCAACAACCTGCTTTCGGCAGAGGGGATCAATCTGAAGCGGGAAGCGCTATCGAGCAATAAGGCGCTGGAGCGGGTGTTGGCTGTTCCGCTGTCTCCCCTAATGCGGGCGGAGACTCGCGTACTGGTGGGACAGATCCGCGGCCTGAGCCAAAGCATCGCCGAATTGGAAGAACTGATCGAAGAGGAAGGACCAAAACTCGCCGGCCATGCCAACCTGATGAGCATCAAAGGCATCGGCCCGGTCAGTGCTGCAGTCCTGTTGAGCGTGATCGGTGACGTCGATGATTTCCCCGATGCTGGCAAACTGGCCGCCTATCTCGGCCTGGTGCCCCGCGTGCAGAACTCCAACGAGACGGAACACTCTGGGCGCATCACCAAGCAAGGCAACAAACTCGCGCGCACTTGCCTGGTGCAGTGCGCACTCGTCGCCAAACGCTACAGTTCGTTTCTGCAGAATTTCTATCAACGTATCCAGCGCCGGCGCGGTGGGGGCAAGGCCAACATCGCTCTGGCACGCAAATTCCTGGGAGTCATCTACCACACCCTCAAAAACAACTGGGTGTTCGAGGACTTCCCCAACTTCGTTCTGGCCTCCTGAGAACAGGCCACAACCACAATTTGAGTAGACAACTATTCATGGGAGACCGATATGACCAAGTATTTATACGCCACAGTTGAAGGCAACAAGATTTTTTATCGCGAGGCCGGCTCGAAAACCGCTCCAAGCCTTCTTCTCCTGCACGGATTCCCCACTTCGTCCCACATGTTTCGCAATCTGATCCCTGCGCTGGCCGACCGCTACCATGTCGTGGCACCCGACCTACCGGGCTTTGGTTTCTCAGATGCGCCGGAGCGCAAGAAATTCCGTTATACATTCGACAATCTGGCAAAGGTCATCGCGGGCTTCACGCAGACGATCGGTCTGGACCAGTACGCGATCTACGTTTTCGACTACGGTGCACCAGTCGGATTTCGCCTGGCGTTAGCTCACCCTGAACGCGTCACTGCGATCATCTCCCAGAATGGTAACGCCTATGAGGAGGGACTCAGCCAAGGTTGGAATCCGATCCAGAAATATTGGAAGGAACCTACGGCTGAGAATCGTGCGGCGCTGCGTCAATTCCTCACCCCTGAAGCAACCAAGTGGCAATATCTCCATGGTGTGCAAGACCCATCGCTGGTAGCTCCGGAGTCGTACGAACTGGATTCAGCGCTACTGGCCCGGCCCGGCAATGACGAGATTCAGTTGGATCTGTTCCTCGACTATGCCAGCAACGTCGCCTTATATCCCAAGTTTCAGGAGTATTTCCGGGCAAAGCACCTGCCGTTGCTGGCGGTGTGGGGTAACAGCGATCCTTTCTTCCTGCCTCCCGGTGCCGACGCCTTCAAACGGGACAATCCGAGTGCGGAAGTGCATTTTTACAACACCGGCCACTTCGCGCTTGAGACGCATGCTCAGGAGATTGCGAGCGTGATTCACGACTTTCTGGGGCGCAAACTGAGCCGGCAAATTTCGGCTGCGTGAGGACGCTGCTAATGGGGGCAACTCGCCCCCTCTTTGAACTTGTGGAAAGGAATCGAAAGGTGACAGGCCCTGGAAAAATTACCGTACTGCTCGTTCATGGAGCATGGGCTGACGGTTCGAGTTGGAAAGACACAATTCTCGGCCTGGAACGAGAAGAGTTGCGAGTGGTCGCGGCCCCCATGCCCCTGACCTCGCTTAGCGACGACACCGCCGCATTGAAGCGGGCAATCGGGCGTACGCAAGGACCGGTGATTCTGGCCGGGCACGCTTATGCAGGTGCTGTTATCGGTTCGGCGAACAACGAGCGCGTGAAAGCGCTGGTATATATCGCGGCGCTGGCTCCGGACGAAGGTGAGACGGTTGCCCAGGTCTTTTATCGCGATGATAAACACCCGCAATCGCCTAAACTCGCGCCTGATGCTGAAGGTTTCATCTGGATGCCGGATGAAGGCTTCAGAAATGCTTTTTCACAGCATTCGACCGCAGAACAAATCGCATTATCGACAGCTGTACAGCGACCAATTTCACTGAGGTGTATTCAAGAGCCGGTTGCCAAGCCGGCGTGGAGGTCCAAGCCTTCCTGGTTCCTCATCGCGGAAGAGGATCGAATGATCAATCCCAAGACACAACATTTCATGGCCGAACGAATGGGAGCGACGATAAGGTCGCTCGCCGTCGATCACGCACCATTGCTAAGTGCGCCGCAGAAGGTCGTCGATATCATCCTGGAAGCAAGACAGGCAGTGTCTTCTTAAGGAGATGAGATTCGACGAAGGAGACATTATGAATTCTGTCGCGATCGTTACCGGTGCGAGCCAGGGAATCGGCCGATCCACCGCGATTCGACTGGCGCGTGATTTCTCGGCAATCGTCCTGGCAGCGCGAAACGCCGATGCACTCAAAGAGGTGGCGAATAGTGTGATGAGTGCGGGAGCAGAACCTCTGGTTTGCGATCTCGACTTGAGCAAAATCGAATCTGCCCGATCACTTGTGAAGGTCACGCTTGATCGCTTCGGAAGGATCGATGCTCTCCTAAATATCGCAGGCGCAGTGCCACAAATCGATTTATTCGAGATGACGGACGAACAGTGGCGAGCGGGTGCGGAACTGAAACTCCACGGTGCAAGACGCCTGACCATCCTCGCATGGGAAGGCCTTAAGAAATCGAAAGGCTCAGTCGTGTTTATGTCGGGAAGTGCGGCCCTCGACCCGAAGCCCGCTTTCGCAGCGGTTGCAGCGATTAATGCTGCCATTACTGCGCTTGCGAAGGCGTTCGCTGAACAGGGTATTAAGGATGGCGTGCAGGTCAACAGCATTGTCCCAGGACCGGTGATGACGGGAAGACGGCGCTCCTTTATCGAGAAGTGGGCGCCCGCGCACCACATGAGTGTCGAAGAGGCCACGAAACAATTTCCAGAACAAGTGGGGATCAGTCGCTACGGAACCCCCGAAGAAATCGCCGACCTGCTCGCGTTCATGGTGTCGCCGGCGGCGAGATGGATGACGGGTACATCTGTGCGCATGGACGGCGGCGAGATCAAAGGCATTTAGGGAAATACAGGAGGAAACACTTGAGCGCCAGTTTCTTGACGGCCTCGCAGCCACACCTCTTGATGTTCCGCAAGCGCTATGCATATGAGGGAACGTTGTATGTCCGATTCCGGGGAGGCACCTCACACTCTGACGTGCCGCGAGGTATGGGGTGGAAATCGCAAGATTGTTCGCGCGGTGCAACTGCCAAGCATAACCGCCTGGGTGGCTTCCGTTCCATTAAATGAAGGTGAGGGAGGCGGAGATCTCTACTACATGTCGGTCTGCGACCGTGATGTGATTTCGCGGGTGGTTTTGGCGGATGTGAGCGGCCATGGGCGCGTGGTGAGCACGGTTGCTGAGACTCTGCAGAGGCTTATGCGCGAAAACATCAACGTATGGGATCAATCTGATTTCATGCGGGGCCTCAACGACGACTTGGTCCTCGGCGGCCAAAATAAGTACGCAACCGCAATCGTCCTCAGCTTTGATCGCATCACAGGCCAATTGGCGTTCAGCAACGCCGGCCACCTACCGCCGCTGTGGTATCACGCTCGCAACAGGACGTGGGGGTGGCTTAAAGAAGACGATGATCCTCTGGCTAAAAAAGGCTCGGGTTTACCCATCGGGCTGATTCGGGGCACCGACTATCGTCAGACGGTGGTTACGTTGGAGCCATCTGATCTCCTTGTTCTGTACACGGACGGTGTTACCGAGGCCGAAAGCGAAGCTGGTCAGAGTCTTGATCGACAACAACTACTAAGGTGGGCAAGGGAGATTGCAACGGATTCACCCGAAGCATTGGGACGGGACCTGCTAGAGCGGCTGGAGTCGTTTCGGGGCAGATGTCGCAGCGACGATGAGACATTGGTCGTACTTCAACGCGAAAAGGCCTCCCTTGTTGCCTCTCTGGGGGAGGTTGCCGTACATCATTCGCTGCAAGATGACCGAGACGTTAACGATGCTGCAGATGGACTAGGTCGATGTCCGAATCCGGTGGAGAGCAAACAACTTCGCGCGTTCGTTCACAGGTAGTTTTCTCGAACCGGCAGCCCGTCCGGGATTCCGGTAGATAAGCCGTCGAACATCAACCCCCCTTAAGTTATTTGCCGATGTATAGGTCTGGAAACTGCTGGCGAAGATGAGCAACCTTCGGTGCATCGTTGTAGACGATGTACGGGTTGTCTGGATGACGAGCAGCGTAGTCCTGGTGGTAGGCTTCCGCGGGATAGAACGCCTTGAACGGAACTACTTGCGTGACGATAGGATGCGAGAAAACTTGGGCTTGTTCGAGTTGCGCGATGTACATCTCGGCAATCCGTTTTTGCTCATCGTTTTCATAGAAAATGACGGAACGATATTGGCTGCCGGTGTCTGGCCCTTGCCGGTTCAACTGAGTAGGATCGTGTGCCACCGAGAAAAACACCCGAAGCAGCTCGCCATAGGTTATCTGTGAAGGATCGTAGACGATCTTCACCGATTCCGCATGGCCCGTCTCGCTCGTGCTGACCAGTTCGTATTGGGCGGTATTGGCGGCACCACCAGAGTATCCCGACGTCGCGCTAACCACCCCTTTCACGTGCTGGAAAACGGCTTGAATTCCCCAGAAACAGCCGCCAGCAACAACAGCTGTTTGCGCGGTTTTGGCTGTGGTGAGTGGAGCGTCTATTCTCGGGCTTGGGAAAACTGCATTGGGACGTTCGCCAACGTCGCAGGCAGTTACGCCCGCGAGTGTCACGATTAAGAATAGAGTGGATAAACGCAGAAGAAAGTTAGACATAACAATTCGCCTCCAAACTTGGCAACGCGGTTTGGCTCGCCTGGACCGGTCAATGAGAGTCCACAGAAAGAGAAAAGTTTCGTTTGGTGGGAAAGACGAAATGCAGCACTGATCACCGGCAACGTTCTAGGCTCTCCCGGCGGCCTCATAGTCGCTGGGACCTGCCAATCACAAAGACGAAGCGGTTCTACGCTGTGCGTTAGCAAGCCCGTACCCCTGTCAGTAAAGATCAGGCATTCAGATACTTCCGCATGCAGCGAACGCAGGGTGCGTACCCCTCTTGCATCGCTTCTCGCGCTGCAATTGTCCGTAGTCTAGCTTTGTCGTGAATAAACGGGCATCCTGGAATGTGGAAGGTCTTTCCATCCGTTGCGACCACTACCATTAGATCGGGAGGAACGCCGCTACTGGATTCTGCATGTTCGGTTCGCAGTTCTGGATGGCTGAACACAGAGGAACGCGCCACTTCGAAACCGCCGGCAACCAATACCGCCGCGGCCGCCGCGACCATCCAGCCTAAAAACGTTCTTCTCGCGGGAACTATATTCTCTTCCAGTCGCCGGTGCAGACGGTGGCTGAATCCCAGTGGCACTTCAAACATCCGCTCGTCGCCATATAACTGGATCACGTTGCGAGTGCCGTCGAGCACGGCCGTGCAGCGCTTGCATCCGCGGAAGTGCTCTTCCATCGCGGCCCGCAAAGTCGGATCGACTTCGCCTTCGAGGTAGTTCGAAACCTCACGCCACACTTCTTCGCATGTGACTACCATGGCTTCACCCCCTTCGCCAAAGACAATCTGCTGCTCCAATTGCCGCCCAGGCCCGGCGCCAACAGTTCGCGCAACATCAGGCGCGCCCGTAGCAGCCGGGTCTTCACCGATGCGGCGGAGATCCCGAGAGCCTTCGCAGTTTCCTCAATGCTCAACTGCTGCATGTCGCGCAGCACAAAAACCTCGCGGTATTTTTCTCCCAGCGAGGCCAGCGCTTCTGCCAGTTTCTGCCGAACCTCCTTGCGTTCCAGTGTCTCCAGAGGAATCTCGCGCCAGTCGGCAAAATCGCGTGGCGTGTAGTTGCCCTCCTCATCCTGGCGGTCAACAATCGGCTCGATGATGTTGGCATGTTCTTTTCTTCTTCGCATGCGTGCCTCGTTGACGGTGATCTGAATCAGCCAGGTGCTGAACCGCGATTCAGCGCGGAATTGACGAATATGCTTGAAGGCCTTAAGCATCGCCTCCTGAGCCGTATCTTCGGCATCTGCTTCGTTCCGCAAAATAGCGAAAGCGGCAGCAAATACGCGCCGCTCGTAGGGCCGAATCAGCTCGTAGAAAAGCTCCCGTTCGCCGTCCCGAATGCGCCGGATCAGCACTTCCTCGTTGAATTGTGCCGCTGGACCCTCCAGCGCAGTCCGTTCTTCCGGCATCGCTCCTCACGACAACATCGAACTCACCGCAATCAGAAACAGCCATTACTCCAATCTGTACTCCGGATTCTTCTTCCATCCGCTTAACATCGAGACGAAGTTGTTCCAGCCATGGAGAACTACCATCACTAAATGCCCGAAAACGAACGCCAGCAGCGCCCACATGATCACGAAGTGCCAAAGCCGCGCCCAGTGGAATCCGCCCATCAGCCCAGCCAGCCAGGAAAACTGCACTGGTTTCCAGATCGCGAAGCCAGTCAGCACCGACAGAACGCCCAGGACAATCGCAGACGTGTATGCATGCTTCTGCAGCGGGTTGTAGGCTTCTCTGACCGGCGGCTTGGGACCGAAGAAAAAATAATGACGTACCATCGGCCACACTCCGGAAACATCACGCCGAGAAAAAAGCACCTGTTTGTAATGACCACTGAAGACTTGGTAGCCGAGGTAGAGCAGCCCCGTGGCGATGTAGATCCACATAAATGTGAGGTGCCATTGCAGTGCACCGCCGAGCCATCCGCCCAGCGCTAAAGACCTCGGCCAGTTGATTAGATCCTTTTGCGGGATTTTTGCGCCGAAGCTTGGAAAAGCGCGAAAGATTTGGAGGCCGCTGCCCACCATCACAAAGAGCGAAATGGCATTCACCCAGTGGCAGAAGCGAATGATAAACGGATGCTCGTACACTGCTTCCGTGACTTCTCCAGTTTTTGCATCTTCGATTGCGATCGCGCGCGTTGCCATGTTCATCGTCCTCGTAGCTACAGGCCGTAAAACTCGGAGTACCCCTGGTCTTCCCAATAGCCCACCCTGTCGAGTACGTGAGTGACCTTAAGTCTGGTCAGGTACTTAGCCTGTTTGTAACCAATCTTGGTGGGAATTTGCAGACGCAGTGGCGCACCATGCTCGCGGGTCAGCGGCTGGTCATACATCTCATAACAGAGCAATGTTTGCGGATGCGTGGCCGTGGCCATATCCAGGGACTCGTAGTAATCGTCGGCGCATTCGACAGTCACGAACCGCGCGGCGGGATCGGCGCCAATCGTTTTCAGAAAATCGGCAAGCCGTGCCCCACCAAAGCGGCCGATTACGTCCCAACCCTCCACGCAAACGTGGCGCGTGTTTTGGTTGATCTTGGGCAAAGCCTGGATCTGTGCCAGAGCGTAGTTGCCCGGTTTCTGCACGGCCCCAGAGACGATCAAAGTCCACCTTTCCAAATCAACTCCCGGGTCATCCACGTCGTAGTCATTGATGGGGAACTTGGGGAAAGGAGTGAGGTCGGAATCTGAAAATGTGGGCGCGAGATGGCCGGAACGGAACAGCTTGGCCGAGGCCCAGTCGCTGAAACCCAGGCCTGCCTTGAGCAGTGGCGCTTGCAGCTTCGGAATGGCAAACGCTCCCAAAGCTACCACCGGCGTGAGCTTCAATAACTCCCGCCGGTTGATGCTCTTGAACTTTCGGCTATCGGTTGGTGGGTTCATAGGTCGGCCTTCGACGGACTTTTCGCCAAAGATGGGATTCAAGGATTATAGAAAAGTTACAGAATGACGTCGCAGAAGCCGGCCACTTCCAATCAAGCGCCAACTCGCAGTGATGCGGGCCTGTCTCTCCCGTCAATTTCTCGTTCTGACGCGCTACAGCTGTTGTTGCTGTGATGCGAGTCTGAACGGGTCATTCTCTACGACGGCACCAATTCGAATGATGACGTGAGTCGGATCGCGTTGTGCAATGTCCGATATAAGGGGCAGCTCATGGCATAGACGGCGTGCACGCGCTCGACTTTCTCTCGTGTGCCTTCTCTCGGGACGAGGCGCATCGAAACGTGAATTCTGCGGATGACCAGTACTCCCTCCTCTTCTTCCACCTCGCCTCGAGTTTGCTCTCGCACGGCAGCCGCATGCGCAACCTTAGAGGAAGGTCGCTGCAGCGCATCTGTGCTCCTCCGGTTTGCCTGGTCCTGAGGAGGATCTGTCGGCAAAAGAGTTCGCAATATTCTGTAACCTTTGTGACATCATAACATCATAATGATTTGAAATGAGAGCGCTCGAAGCTGGTCCTCAGTGCTTCCGCGTCG
>JASHPL010000423.1 GCA_030038125.1 Candidatus Sulfotelmatobacter sp. | reverse complement strand
GGGGATGTGCGCTGCCTTGTGTTCGATGTGAAACCGAAACCGAAATCAGGACGAGGCCGGTTCCTGGGCCGCATCTGGGTGGAAGATCAGGGATACAACATTGTTCGCATGAACGGTACGTACTATCCCGCTCCGCGCAACTCCTATTTCTTCCATATGGATAGCTGGCGGTTGAATCTGATTCCCGGCTACTGGGTGCCCGCTTTTATCTACAGCGAAGAAGGCGATTTCAGCGCCGGCGCAAAGAACAAGCTGGCTTTCAAAGCACAAACCCGCATCTGGGGCTATGACTTGAAAAAAGGCGGAAAAGACGACGAGTTGACGCAGATTCGAGTCGATAGCGTAAAAGACGAAAGCACCGCGGCGCAGGATGCCTCTCCGTTGCAGGCTGAGCGAATTTGGCAACAGCAGGCGGAAGACAACGTCATCGAGCGTCTGACCTCCGCTGGCTTGCTGGCACCCGAAGGGGACGTCGACCGGATTCTGCAGACGGTCGTAAACAATCTTGAAGTCACTAACAATATCGATCTGCCGCGGCCAGTGCGGACGCGAGTGCTGCTCACCGCCCCGCTGGAAACCTTCAGCGTGGGCAATACGATCGTGATCAGCCGTGGCCTCATCGATGTGCTTCCGGACGAGGCCAGCCTGGCGGCAGTGCTGGCGCATGAACTGGCCCACATTGTTCTCGGACACAATCTGGGATCAAAGTACGCCTTCAACGATCGTATGCTGTTCTCCGATGATGCCACCTACGAGAACCTGGGCTTCAAACACATTCCGGAAGAAGAGCAGGCCGCGGACAAAAAAGCGGTTGAACTGCTCAAAAACTCGCCCTATGCGCAGAAGCTCGATAGCGTCGGACTGTTCCTGAAGGCGCTGCAGCAGCGGGCGCCGCAATTGAGTGCTCTGCTGACCACGCACCTCGGCAATCCTCTGGCAGAGAATGGCACGGTGAGCCGCCTGGCCGCGCTGGAGGGCCAGGGCCCCGCGCTCGACAACAACAAGCTGGATCAGATCGCCGCTTTGCCGTTAGGCGGACGGGTTAAGATCAATCCGTGGGATGACAAGGCCGAGATGATCAAGACGGCTCCAGTCGCCATCACGTCGGCGCGGGACAAAATGCCGTTTGAAGTAACGCCATTCTTCCCGCGGCTGTCTCACTATGGCGAAACCGCTCCCGGAGCGGCTGCAGCCACAACCGCATCCAATTCGAGTTCTGGAAACTGAACTCTACATTCCCACGTCTCGCCAATTCCGCGAGACGTGGGGCACCCACTTTTTGTTCGTCTCCTCAAGTTGAAGTAAGCGCTGGCCGGGATCCGGAAGAAAACTCCGGGATACCCGGCCTGCGTATTTGTGGAGTGGCCTGCGGCCCTCCGGTCTCAGAATTGCGGATCAATGATGATTTTTCAGTACGATCGCTGGCGAGGACATCACATTGCATGCTCTCCCAAACCGGGGCATCGACAGATTGAATCCGTCGGAGGATCATTTAGGCTTTTTCCTGCCCCGCAATCCGGCTGGATTTTCGTGCGTACGCTCGCGGAAGCTTCCACGTAAGCCCGACGCCAACCCCACGCTCGATTCTCCGAACTTGTCGCGCAGGCGGTCGGCCGCGGCCAGAGCGTCTTTCCAGCGCTGCTGGCGCGTCGCCTCTAACAGGTCGATCTGATTGGTACCGGTCGTAAAAGATGACGCTTGCACGCCGAGCAAACGGACCGGTATACCCTTTTTCCAATTCTTGCGAAATAGCCCTCTAACCTGTTCGAAGATTTCGGTGTCGAGTTGAGTTGGTACCGGAAAGCTGTGAGCGCGCGTAATGGTGGTGAAATCTTTGTAGCGCAGCTTGAGTTGAATCGTCCGTGCGTAAAAGTTCGATTCCCGCAGGCGGCGACCGACCATCTCGGAAAGTCGAATCAGCGTCGCTTCGAGCTGTAAGACATCAGCGGTGTCGTCGTTGTACGTGTGTTCGTGGCTGATCGATTTGGCGGTGATGTCGGCGCCCACCTCGCTGTCGAACCATCCTCCGGCATCTTCTCCGCGAGCTTTGCCGGCGAGTGCGAGTCCCCATTTGCCAAAGCGGTCTTCAAGTTCGCTTTCTTCGAATCTCGCGAGATCGCCGACCTTTTGAATTCCAAGCTCGTGCAGATGCTTTTCCATTACTTTGCCCACGCCCGGGATTTCGCGCACTTCGAGCGGAGCCAGAAATCGTGCTTCTTCGCCGGGAACGATCCAAAGCACACCATTCGGCTTTGCCTGCGCAGAAGAAACCTTTGCGATCAGGCGCGACGTCCCGATTCCGACCGAGCAGTTCAGCCGCGTCTCGGCCTTCATGCGTTCGTGGAGCGTATGAGCGGCCTTCAGTGGAGGGCCATGCAGGCGTTCGGTGCCGGTCATGTCGAGATAGGCTTCGTCGATAGAGGCCATTTCGACTTGTGGTGAAAATGTGCCGATCACGTGATACACCCGTTCGGAACATTCGCGGTACCGCTCAGGATGACCATCCACAAAAAGCGCGTGGGGACACATTTTGGCTGCCGTGCGCAGAGGCATGGCTGAATGCACGCCGAATTTTCTCGCTTCGTACGAGGCGGCAGAGACCACGCCGCGATCATTGCGCTGCCCTCCGACCACCACAGCCTTCCCCTTTAGCGATGGATCGAAGAGTTCCTCCACGGACACGAAAAAGGCGTCCATATCGACGTGGAAGATGGTGCGCGCGTACGTGGGCTGGCAGGAAGCGGCCATGCAAGAGAAATTCTAGAGCATTCCGGCCATTTGTCGTTCTCATCGTAATTGGCTGGTACAATGCCCGCCATGCCGGGCTCAGCCCTCAACATCACAGCTCGCATTCTTTTCATTCTCAGCGGCGTTGTTTCCCTCGTGCTCGCCGCCCTTTACACGATGCTCCGTGGTGCTGATCTTCCGTATCAGAGCGAGTGGGTCATCTTCGCGGTCGTTCTCTCGCTGGTTGGCGCCGTCAATGTGCTTGTAGCAATTTTTCCGGCCTCGTGGACTGTGAGAATCTGCGGAGTCAAGGATAGGCCCTCGCTGTTCTCGCTTCCGTTGCGGATGTTCGGCGTATTCGCCGCGATTACCTATTTCATAACCGTTGGACTGTTCTTCACGCCTCACGAGTGGAATTTGAGTGGGTCTCTATGGACATTCCTGCTGTGTCCGGTCTATATCGTGAGGGAGACTTTCGATCCGAGTCTGGTAGGAATTTTTCTGATGCTTGGGCCGATGAACGCCGCAGTTTATGGCTCAATCGGAACCGTCGTGGGACTTGCGCTATTGACGTCGCGGAAACCTCTTTGAAGTAGGTATCCGCGAGGATATATACGACGGTCGCCTACCGGAGCAATGTACAGTCTTCTACACCAATACTTTTTCTACCGTCGCCTGCCCAGCAGCGCGGATCTGTTTCACCTTCTCGTAGACTTTCCCGTACTCGCGAGCCGAAGCATTCCATGAGAAATCTTTGCTCATGCCATTGCGCACCAGAGCTTGCCACGAAGTCTGGTCGCGGAAAGCCTGCAATGCCTCCTTGACGGTAAGTAGCAAGGATTCGCCGTTATATTCGCTGAATTTGAATCCAGTTCCCCTCCCGGTGCGGGGGTCCCAAGGTTCGATCGTATCGTCAAGGCCGCCGGTCGCGCGCACGATCGGGACGGTACCGTATTTCAGGCTGTAAATCTGGTTCAGGCCGCACGGTTCGTAGCGCGATGGCATGAGAAACATGTCGGCCCCGGCTTCGATTTTGTGCGCGAGCGCGTTATCGTAGGCGACTTTGACGGCGATCTTGTTGGGGAATTGCTTATTCAGGCGCAGGAACATCTCTTCATAGGTCTTATCTCCGGCGCCAAGCGCGACCACGATCATCTCTTCGCGCGCCAGGCGGTCCATAATCTGAGCGATCAGATCGAATCCCTTTTGCGCCGCGAATCGAGAGACAATGCCGATCAGCGGGAGCTTGAAATCCGCGCTAGTCATACCGAAAGCCGCCAGCAGATCTTTTTTGCATTTCGCTTTTCCGGAAAGATCCTGCGGAGAATATTTGGCCGTGATGAACTTGTCCGCCTGCGGACTCCATTCCTCATAATCGACTCCATTAAGAATTCCAGTAACAGTGGCGGCTCGATCCCGCAACACGCCCTCGAGTCCGAATCCATATTCCGCCGTCTGAATTTCCTGGCTGTACTTCTTACTTACAGTCGTCACGAAATCCGAATAAACCAGCGCACCCTTCAGAAAGTTCACCTGGCCGAAAAATTCCATCTTCGATATGGTGAAAAGATCCCAGGGCAACATGAGCAACGGCAGCGTATCGGGAGGAAACAATCCCTGATATCCCATATTGTGGATGGTGAAAACCGTACCCGTTTCTTGAAAGGCTGGATCTTCGGAATAAACCGTGCGCAGTAAAACCGGCAAGAGCGCCGATTGCCAATCATGGCAGTGAAAGAGGTTTGGCGCCCCCAGAATTTTGGACGCCTCCAGAACGGAGCGCGAGAACAAGGCGAACCGCTCCGCGTTATCAGGATAATCGCCCGCGGACGTGCCATAGAGTCCGTCGCGATCAAAAAAAGCCGGATATTCCACAAAGTAAAATTTGACCCCGGCAACGCTTCCGCCCGTTACGACGGAGGCAAAGCGGTACTTATCGTCGAAGGGTACGGTGATGCTGCGAACCACGGTGGCTGGATCGCTCAGCTTGGTCTGGCGGTAGCGGGGCAGATAGACCGAGACTTGATGACCCAGCCCGGCAAGCGCGCGAGGCAAGGCACCGACTACGTCGGCAAGACCGCCTGTCTTCGAAAACGGGACGCCCTCGGAAGCAACGAACGCAATGTGCATGGGTGCGGGAACCTCCTGAATGCGCAAGACCTGTTGCGCACGTTATCATTGAATACAAGCGATCTGGGATCCAGAATCTCACGGTTTAGTGGGGTTGAGCTTTGTGGAGAAGTGACAATCAATGTAGCGGGCTTCTTTCCGGCCTTCGCGGCGTATCTTTGCAGTCTTGCCGATCAAAGAGCTTGTCGCGAAGAGCACCGGAGATTCGCGAAGTTCGCCAAAAGGACTCATTTTTTCGTGATACTCTGCAAGGCTTAATTACGACGTAAAGACTGACTTTTGAGTCTACTTCCCGAGCGATAGAGGGTCAACGTGCCAAGGGTCGTATCCGCCCGCCGTCCGCAGGCGAAGCCTAAATTGGGACAACATTTTCTGACCAGTGACGACTCGGCGATTCGCATCGTCGATGCCTTGGGAGATCTGTCGCACCACACCGTCCTCGAAATCGGCCCTGGCCGCGGAATTCTCACTTCTCTGCTGGCGCCGCGCGCTCGGCGGCTGATTGCCGTGGAAATCGATCGAGTACTGGCGGCGCAGCTTCGTCTTAGGTTCGGTATGTCGCGAAATGTGGAGATCATCGAGGCTGACATTCTGGCCATTGACTTCGATTCCCTGTTTGGACCCAAGCCCGGTCTTGGACAGCCCGGCATCGAGATCAGACCGAACCCGGCCAAGGTCGTAGGAAATCTTCCCTATTACCTCACGTCAGATATTCTCCTGCGGCTGCTTGATTACGCGAAATACTTTGAAAGCATTGTCATTATGGTGCAGCGGGAGGTGGCTGATCGCATTGCTGCCGAGTCGGGGACTCGCGACTACGGAATGCTTTCGGCTACAGCTCAACTCTATGCGCGCGTGGAGAAACTGTTTACGCTTCCGCCGGGCGCATTTTCACCGCCGCCCAAGGTGCATTCGACTGTGCTGCGACTCACGATCGCCCCTCAGCTCGAAGGTTTGGGCGTCAGCGGCGATGGCTTCCTTGATTTTCTGCGGCTCTCGTTCGCACAAAAGCGCAAGACCCTGTGGAATAACCTCAAAACGAAATATGCTTCGCCGCAGTTAAAACAGGCTTTGGCAGAAGCGCATGTCAAACCGACGGCGAGAGCCGAAACCCTGAGCCTGGAAGAAAGTGCGGCGGTCTATCGAGCCTTGCATTCGCCAGATCAAGGCTCGTAGCATAAATGTAAAGGGGCGTATGCCCTCTATCTCCTATGCCCTCGACGAAGGGAGGGCCTATGGATACTTCCACGATTCGACATCCTGCCGTTGCCGGGCGGTTTTATCCGCGGAATCCTGACGATCTACGCGCCGAAGCCAAGGGTTTCCTCTTCCAATCGGATTTTGTATCAGACGCGCCCCTGCGGGCTATCGGCTGCATCGCTCCTCACGCCGGCTATATGTATTCCGGGCACGTGGCGGGAGCGGTCTTCGCCCGAGTGGAGATTCCGCAACGTTGCATTGTGCTGTGTCCAAATCATACCGGGGTGGGACGGGCCCTCGCGATCATGAGCGAAGGCGTGTGGGAGACTCCTTTGGGCGAAGTGGCGATCGA
>JASHPL010000422.1 GCA_030038125.1 Candidatus Sulfotelmatobacter sp. | reverse complement strand
TTCGCGCGGCGCAGCTCAACTGTGTTCCATCCCATCAGCGTGGAAGACAAGACTGCAATGGCTGCGATGCGGGCCATCGTCGAACCCAATAAGGGGCGCTTGCAAGGAATTGCTGCGCGCGCGCCTTTCGACGCCATCATGGAGCACGTCGCTGTTCCTGAGGGCGTGACCTTTGAGGCCGGAACTGTTGGTGGTATTCCTGGGTGGTGGTGCAGGCCGAAAGCAGCTCAGCCCGGCGCCGTGGTTCTCCACATTCATGGAGGCTGGTTCAATTGGGGTTCGGCGAAAGCGTATCGCAACTTGGTTGGGCACCTCGCGCTTCACGCTCGCGCCGTTGCGTTTGCGCCTGATTATCAGCTCGCTCCCGAACATCCGTTTCCAGCAGCGGCTGAGGACGTGCGTGCCAGTTACTTCGGCCTGCTTGAGCTCGGATACAAGAAGATCGCTGTAACGGGCGACTCTGCGGGTGGCAATCTGGCTCTTGGACTTCTCATCTCACTGAAAGCGTCTGAGTCAAAACATCTGGTAGTTCCTATCGCCGGAGTCGCACTTTCTCCAGTGACAGACCTCTCGCTCTCTGGCGCAAGCTGGACGACACGCGCGGCAGCCGATCCTTATTTCACACAGCCTCAGGCCGCAGAACTAGTGCGCTCCTATCTGAATGGAGCCGATCCAACCAATCCCTCTGCCTCGCCGCTCCATGCAGACCTGGCCGGCCTTCAGCCGATTCTTGTGCATGTGGGAGACGACGAGGTGTTGCTGGATGACTCGGTGCGTTTTGTCGACCGAGCGGTCGCGGCAGGGGTGGATGCGCAGCTCGATATCTGGGAAGGAATGGTTCACGGTTTCCAGGGCAGTGTGGGCCTCCTGAACGCCTCCACGCAGGCGTTCCAGCAGATTGGATCGTTCCTCTCCCAACGCATCGCTGAATCTGCAGAAGGGCGGCGAGCTGCAAGCTGCCGGCAGTAATTTCCAATTTACGATACGTAGTAACTGTGTTGAGAGACTGATCGAAGGTATTCCGGATTGCCGTCAGGTGCTCGCAACTTTGTGATGTATAGAGATCGAAAATCTTCAAGGCCTTACACATTTTTGGAGCGTCAGCAACTCGCGACGACCTGTACGTCTTTTGAAAGTCAGCCTACGCTAATGCTTGGCGCGGTCTTTCAACAGATCGACTGAGCGTTTTTTGTCGATGAGATCGGACGCCGAACCCTTTATCGGATAGGTGAACCGCGGCAGATCGTCCCGGCTCCTGACCCTCTTTTTCGCATTCCCTTGTGGATAGGAAGATGGGACGAGCAGGAGAATCCATGTCAGAAGAGTGGAAGTGAAACTCTGTCGCTTAAGCATCATGAGATACCTCAGCTCCGAAGTCGGTCCTCAAACTCAGTTGAGATTGTCGCCGTCAGTCCAGACGGCCGTTCGCTACTGCAGGGCCTCACATTCGGCGCGAACCCGGCAAAGCGAGGTCTATTTGAGCGCAGCATCAACGGACATGCCAGCGCAAGCTTTGGTATTTACCAGAGGCAGAAAGTCGAGCGGTTCAGGTTCTTTGCCGGGGGAGTTGCGTAAGACTCTCCATCCCGTAAGGGTCACGATCAGGTAATCCTCTGGAAACACCATGAGTTCCTGATAGCCGAATCCGTCAGTCAGCCAGACATCCTCGGTTCGACCTGGCAGTTTGGACATGAACCATTGGCCGCTGTAGCCATATTTGACCTGCGGCTCGTCGGTTTCGAGGTAGGGTGTGACCGCCTCTTTCACCGATTTACTGGAGACGATTCGCCGGCCGTCCCATATGCCATCGTTTAGGTACAAGTAGCCGATTTTCGCAAGATCGCTGCCGGTCAGATACAAGCCGCCTTCGGTGTCCACCACTCCCAGATACGACCGCTTCCACTCATGCCTGATACCCAGAGGCGCGAACAGGTATTTCTGTCCGTAGTCATCGATATCCCATCCGGTCTCTTTTTGGAAGATATAGGCGAGCAGTACAGCGGCGCCGTCGTTATAGTTCCAGACCTTGCCCGGTTCGGCAGCCATGGGCTTGTCGATCGTGTATTGCACCCAGTCATCGCTGCCTTCCATCTGGCTCGTGTCGTTTTGTGCATTGCCGGTGTTTTCGAAGTCGGTAGCGTTCCACTCGAGTCCCGAAGACATGGTCAGCAGATGGCGCAAAGTCATGCGGCGCTTACGATCGTCGACATTTTTTACTTTGGATGAGTCGAAGTATTTCAGCACCGGCGTATCCAGACTGGCTTTGAAGTCGCGCGATCGATGGCCGCGCCGAGAATCACCGAAGTGACCGTCTTGCTGATCGATTGCATCGTATGGAGATCGGTGCCGTGATAATAGGGGTGCCAATAGGGATCGAAATAGTTGTACGGCCCGTTCAGCCGCATGTTGTAAGCTCCACGTTCCCCGGCTTCCTTGGCATAGATTTTCGCGTAGTCGTGCGGGTAGGTGCGCTCGAAGACCTTCTTACCACAGCGAAAGACCGCAAAGCTGTCGATCATCTGCGAATACTTCCCCGAAGTCATGTCTTTGTCCAGCTTGAGGAGAGCCTGCTCATCGATTCCGACGCTGGTGGGGCTGGCGGTTGCCCAGCCTTTGTTTGGCCAGATCTGTGGTTTGTCTGAAGCGTGGGCTTCTTGGCCGTTCTGGCCTGTGGCACAGCGCGTGCAGGCAACAATCCAGAGCGCGATCAGTAGACAAGTGACATAACGCATCTCTGTCCTCCGCTATACCACCGATCCACGACCTCGAAGCAGAATCCGCCGCGCAGCCTACCAGATACGCACTCGCTCCGCCGGCGGGCGATACATACGGTCGCCGGGCTTGACGTCAAACGCCTCATACCAGGCGTCCATGTTCGGCAGAACTCCCAGCACGCGAATTCTGTCTCCGCTGTGTACATCGTTCACGGCCGCTTCCCGCAGCTTGGCCGGTCGAACCTTGGCCCGGAACACTTGTGCAAACGACATGAAAAATCTCTGATCGCCGGTCAATCCGTCGATCACCGGTGCCGGCTTTCCATGCAGTGAGGCGTGGAACGCATCGAGCGCAATTAACAACCCGCCCAAATCGGCGATGTTCTCTCCCATGGTCTGGCTGGGGTCGATGTGGACTCCCGGCACCGGCTCGAAGCGTGCGTACTGCGCGCCCAGATTGTTCGCGCGCTCCTGAAAAGCCTCCGCGTCTTCCGGTGTCCACCAATTCCGCAAGGCGGCAGAGGCGTCGAAGGCCCGACCCTGATCGTCGAAGCCGTGCGTGAGTTCGTGCCCAATCAACCAGCCAACAGCTCCATAGTTGACCGCATCGTCGGCAGCCGGATCAAAGTTAGGCGCCTCTAAGACTGCTGCTGCAATTACAACGTCGTTCAGAGATCCGTTGTACGCTTCGTTTATCTGTGGGGGAAGCAGTTGCCATTCCGACCAATCGACTGGACCCCGCCTTAACTCTGTGAGGCGCCTCCACTCCCCCGCCGCAGCCTGTCGAACGTCGCCAATCATGTCGTCTCGGCTGATCTTGAACGAGGAGTAGTCATGCGGATGCTCCGGGAACCCCACCTTGAGGTTGTAGGAGTCGAGCTTACGCAGGGCTTCCCGCTTGGTCGCCGGCGACATCCAGGAGAGCTGCTCGATGCGCCGCCGGTAAGCGGCCTTTACTTCGGTGACCAGTGACGCAACTTTGGTTTTGGTTTCCGCCGGAAAGTAGCGCTCGACGTACATCTGCCCGACTGCAAAATTGGGGGTGCCAAAGCAGGTCGAGGCGTCCATTCCGCAATCGTCTCCGGAAACGGCGAGGATGCCCCGCTTCCAGCGCGGCAACAACGACTCTCGCCCTTCGATCGCTCTACCACGAAACTCAAAGCGCGCGGTCACAAAGGGACTCGAGAGATATGGCGCCGCACGGTCCACGACGTTAAAAGCGCACCAGGCTCTCAGCGTCTCCACGGGCGTATCGGCGAAGGTCGCGGCGATCTTTGGGAATGCCGACTTCTCGCCGACCACGACGTATTGCACGTCCGTGGCTTGAGCGCCGGCAAGAAACTCCTGCCAGGGAAATCCGGGAGCGAACGCGGTGAGTTCAGGGAGCGA
>JASHPL010000040.1 GCA_030038125.1 Candidatus Sulfotelmatobacter sp. | reverse complement strand
TTCAGCTTCACAAAGGTGCGATCTTTACGCCGGCTACGGTCGTGAATGGCGCGAGCGACCAACTCCTTTCCGGTTCCGGTCTCGCCCAGCAGCAGGACGGTAGAATCGCTGGGAGCGACCGTCTCCACCAGTTCCAGAACGTGTTTCAACCCCGGGCTGTGACCAACAATGTTTTCAAAGCTCATCTCGCTGCGGATCTCGTCTTCGAGGTACAGCTTTTCCTGAGCGAGTTTGTCTCGCAATTTGCAAACCTCTTCGAATGTCAGCGCATTTTCAATTGCGATCGCTATCTGCCCCGCAGCTTGGCTAAGGAATTCGACGTCCTCTGGCGTGAAAGTTACCTCGCGAATTCGTCCAATCATCAGGAGTCCGAGAGCCCGACCTCGATTGACCAAAGGAATCATACATCTGCACTTCAGGCCTTCGGCGGCGATCTGTGGAGCGACTTCCGCAGGGTCGACCCTGTCAACACTTGGCCTCAATGTCTCGAGAACGCGCTTGCCGGCGCTACTTATAGCGAGGAGTTCCTCTTCCCTAAGTATGCCTTTTCCTTGGGGAAAATCGAGAGCGAACAACCTCGTCCTCTCCGATGTCGGCTCCAACAGCGAAACGGACACCGCATCACAGTGCAGGAGTTCGCGAATGTTTCCGGCAATGGCACGCAACAAATCTCGAAGTTCTAGGTTGGAGGTGATTTGGTTGGTCACGTTAAGAAGCAACTTAAGCCGGTCATTTTGCTGCTGCGAACGCCTGAGATTTAATCCGTCGTCTAACGCGAACGCAACCACACGTGCGATCAGCCCGAGAAAGCCTAGGTCTTCGTCGCTGAATGGAAACGGTTTGTCGCGGACGACTCCTAATACGCCCAATCGCCGATGTGGAGTCGTCAGTGGTATGCTGACCCCGGCGCCGAACCCCATTTCCTTCTTCCACTGCTTGAATCGCGAAGATCGCTCTTCCCCATCCCAGTCGAGTACGCGGAGAGGATCTGGGCTGATGATTGCCTCCCAGATCGGCAGGTCTTCCATTGGCAAATCTGGAAGAGGCAAGTCGCGCTTGCCTGCAACCCGATATTCGATCTCTTTGGAGTTCTCCTTTAACACTGTCAGGTGCAGGTGGTCGAAGTGCAGGAACTTGTCGAGTTCATACGCGAGCCTCTTGGCTAACTCCTCAGGTTCGCGGCACGCGGCGATCGCCTCACTGATGCGCACAACCGTCTCATACCGGTGGAGGTCGCTTAGCGGTGCAATGGTCGGATTGGCAGCCATACCCAGAAACTCGGCGCTGAGCAAGACAATATTCACTTCAGATTGATGACCCACTTCCCCCGCAGGTCGCAACAGAATAGGCCAGAGGAACCGATTTTTTGAGGATCCCCGCGAATTCAGGAACCGCCCGGGCACAGCCTGCCCGATAGTACTGATGCCTCAGGGCATGCGAATGCTTCAACTCTTGTACGGCTCCTGAGTATGTCTGCTAGCACAATCGACGGTTTCGACGTTTTCGACATCCTTGGGCTAATCGATTTTCCGTTAACGCCCTCACTCGCCCAGCACTTAGGCGTGTCACAACGTTTGGCATGGCTGTTGCCTTTGGAGAAAGTAGCGATGCTTCGAATGGATTGTGAGGCGGTGATGTGGAAGATCACAACTCGCAGTTTCACGCTGGAAGAGATATTAATTATGGCCGCCATGAACCTCTTAACCAGCGCTGATACCACTGCCAAATGGGAGAATCGGACGCCTCAGAAAATCAGAGAAGACCAAACACGCAACTGAAAAGCCTCGATACAGGAGTTGCAGTGATTCCGGGCGTCTTGGCACCCGTATCCATTACTACTACTACTACTTCGGTCGAACAGGAAAACCGACTAGGGCGAGAGGTTCTTCGCGAAGGGTACGGCTCTAGTCGAACTGAGGCAATACATTTGTCAAATTGCCATCGCTAGATGTTGTCCGTTCCTCATTTTTCCCAAGTGATTCGGCGCATTCGCGCTTCTAGTGGACGAATTTTTGGTTGTCGTGTAATCGGCTCCCTCGACGCTTTCGTCGTCTTCGACTCCGCCTGTGCAGCAAGCCTCAGAATTCTCCTGATTCTGCGTTACTTAATGCCGCGCAGTTTTGGTATGCGAGTTGCGTTTGGGAAAACCAGCTATTGCAGTCGCGTGACTGACGCGCCTGAATCGAGAAGACGACCCTCGGGCTACATTCCCCTCAACCGAGCAGCGTCACGATTCAGGCGCGCCAGCGACACGATTCAAGCTCGTTCGCTCGCCAACCGGGAAAAAGAGGAGTCGCACCTATGTGGATTGTTCGAGTCGCGCTCGATCGGCCGTATACGTTCATCGTCCTGGCTCTGCTAATTCTGATTCTCAGCGTTGTGATGATCGCGCGCACGCCGACAGACATTTTCCCGAACATCAATATTCCGGTTGTTGCAGTCGCGTGGCAGTACACCGGAATGAACCCCGAAGAATTAGAGGGACGGCTCACCAGCGTGTATGAACGCGTGTTGACAGCTCTCGTCGACAATATCGACTACATCGAATCGACTACGGTGAACGGCCAAGCGATCGTCAAGATCTACCTGCACCTCGGTGCGGATCTGGCTACTGCAAACGCGCAGGTCACTGCAGTATCCCAGTTCATCCTACGCCAATTGCCTCCAGGTACTCTGCCCCCGGAAATCGTTAACTACAGCGCCTCGAGCGTGCCAATTCTCCAATTAGGCATATCGGGACAGGGCCTTTCCGAGCAGCAGTTGAATGATCTTTCCCAGAATTTTCTCAGGCCACAAATCGCTACGGTTCCCGGCGCTGTGATTCCCTATTCGTACGGCGGCAAACAACGGCAAGTTATGATCGACTTGAATGAGGCGTTGATTCAGTCGAAGGGGTTGTCGCCGCAAGATATTCTCAATGCCGTAGAGCAGCAAAATCTGATCTCTCCTTCGGGCACCGCTAAAATCGGACCCTTCGAGTACGACGTTCGCGCGAACTTCAGTCCGAAAACGGTTGCAGAATTAAACGATCTGCCAGTCAAGGTAGTTGGGGATTCCACTATCTATCTTCGGGACGTGGCCAATATCCGCGACGGGTTTGCGCCGCAGACCAACATCGTCCGCCAGGATGGCCGTCGCGGCGCTTTGGTCACCATTCTGAAGGCCGGCAACGCCTCTACGATCGACGTTGTTAAGGGAATTCGCGACCTCCTTCCTCGCGTGGCGCAGACACTGCCGCCGGAATTGAAGATTGTGCCTCTGGCCGATCAGTCCATCTTCGTTCGCGGCGCCGTGAACGGTGTTATTCGTGAGGCGGTGATCGCCGCATGTCTTACCGGATTGATGATTCTGCTGTTCCTTGGAAGCTGGCGAAGCACCCTAATTATCGCGGTTTCCATTCCCCTGTCTATTTTGACCTCCGTCATGATCCTCGGCTTCCTTGGCGAAACGATCAACGTTATGACACTTGGGGGATTGGCGTTGGCGGTCGGAATTCTCGTGGACGACGCGACGGTGACGATTGAAAACATCGAGCGGTATTTCGAAGTGGGTCATAGTCAACGTGACGCGATTCTGGAAGGAGCGGCGCAGATTGCTGTTCCTGCGCTGGTGTCGACGCTTTGCATCTGCATCGTGTTCTTACCGATGTTCATGCTGGCTGGTGTACCGCGCTACTTGTTTGTGCCGTTCGCCGAGGCCGTTGTGTTCGCCATGCTTGCCTCGTACGTTCTGTCGCGAACGCTGGTTCCTACGTTGGCAATGTATCTGCTGAGAGCGAAAGAAGAGCACGCGGCTAGGTCACGAAATCCTCTGGTGCAATTCCAGCGGGCATTCGAACGGAAATTTGAGCAGCTGCGTAATGGCTACCGCGCGCTGCTGACGCTGCTTGTGCACCGGCGAGCTATTTTTATTCCTGGCTTTCTCCTCGGGTGTCTCGCGGTGTTCCTCTTATTGCCGTTCCTCGGGCGGGATTTTTTCCCGAGCAGCGATAACGGCCAATTTATCCTCCATCTGCGCGCCAAGAGCGGCATGCGAATCGAGGAGACGGCGAAGATTTGCGACCGTGTCGAGGGATCTATCCGGCGTGAAGTTCCCAAAGAAGAAATGGATAACATCCTTGACGATATTGGTTTGCCTTACAGCACGCTCAATTACATTCACGCTACATCAGGTGTCATTGGGGCGGGGGACGCGGATATTCTCGTATCCCTCAAGGAGAAACACCACCCTACCGCAGACTATGTTCAGCGCTTGCGCGAAAAGCTACCGCGAGAGTTCCCCGGCACAACGTTCTATTTTTTGCCGGCAGACATCGTGACGCAGGTGTTGAACTTTGGCTTGCCCGCCCCCATTGACGTGCAAGTGGAAGGA
>JASHPL010000421.1 GCA_030038125.1 Candidatus Sulfotelmatobacter sp. | reverse complement strand
GCACTGGCAGCGCCAGAAAGTGGCGGCTGAGCACGCCCGCGAGCGCATGCGCATAGCGGCCACTGGTCGTGGAGCGGGGGGCGCCCTTGCCCGCCCGGACGAAGTCCGACAGCCGGACACAGCAGAGGGTGCCCCATCTTTGCCCGATTTTGGCAAAGGTGGGAAATCGGCCGCCGTCGACATCATGGCGCGCAGTTCCGGAGGCAGCGTTTTAGCGGAAGGCGATCGACCCTCGGGCAAAATGGAAGTTGCCGTCGCCATCGGCA
This sequence comes from Candidatus Sulfotelmatobacter sp., assembly GCA_030038125.1. Taxonomy (GTDB): domain Bacteria; phylum Acidobacteriota; class Terriglobia; order Terriglobales; family Acidobacteriaceae; genus Sulfotelmatobacter. The sequence goes on along the minus strand of JASHPL010000421.1, from coordinate 5,140 downwards.
CCGACCCCGCCGTTACTTTTTGCGCCATTGTCCCTGCGCCGCCTGACATTGAGGAATATCTTGTCGCAGGATTCCTGCGCGGCGCGCCGGTTGATCTCGTAAAGTGCGAGACGGTCGATCTCGAGGTGCCCGCCTCCAGCGAAATTGTTCTCGAAGGCCACATCCATCTCGACGAACTGCGCAGCGAGGGCCCGTTCGGCGATCACACCGGTTTCTATTCGCTCGAGGACCTTTATCCTGTTTTCCACGTCACCTGCATCACCCATCGCAAAGATCCGATCTATGCAACCACGATCGTGGGCAAACCTCCGCAGGAAGACGCGTACATGGGCAAAGCGGTCGAGCGGATTTTTTTGCCGCTGATGAAGCTGACGATTCCGGAGCTGGTCGACATCAACCTGCCGATCGAAGGCGTGTTTCATAACCTAATGATCGTCTCTATCAAGAAGTCGTATCCCGGGCAGGCGCGCAAAGTCATGAACGCCATCTGGTCGCTGGGGCAGGCGATGTTCACCAAGTGCATTATCGTTGTGGACGAAGATGTGGATGTGCAGGACCTTGCCGATGTCACGCTGAAAACCCTGAATCACATCGACCCGGAGCGCGATATTCAATTCACCTTGGGTCCAGTCGATTCGCTCGATCACGCCTCGCGCCTCGCCGATTACGGATCGAAGATGGGCATCGACGCGACGCGCAAATGGGCGAGCGAGGGATTTACGCGTCCGTGGCCAGATGAGATTGTGATGGATGCGAAGACGAAGGCGCTCGTGGATTCAAAGTGGAAGGCGCTGGCGAAAGAACTTGGGATTACATAAGGGTTTGCTGATACGCTTGGCCTGGCATTGAGCCATGTGTCATCCCGATGGCCGATGCTTCTTCCATCTGGACAAGGGATCTCCCCTGGCAGGCTCTAATGGCACCGAGATCATTCGCTCCCCCTGAAAAACGGCTTCACTCCGGATGACCCAGCGTAAAACGCAGAACTTCAAGGCGGACGCGGCAGCTGTTTTATCTCAAAATCCGATGGATCAATCCCAATACTCTTGCGCCCCAGACTGCGGCAAGTCCGAAAATGAAAATGAAAACCAAGCCGCTCATCCGCTGCGAAAGCGAGCTCTTGCTCCAGCCCTGGAGCACGGCGATCACTCAAACGAAGAATACGGCGATTGCGCCGCCGGCGAGAAGTTTCAAAAGCATGACTTGAGTTCCTTCCAACTTCGATACACTGGATTTTGAGCCCGCACTCTGACTTTGCGCAGTGATGGCAGTCACAGAAAAATTCCCACTTCTGGCAAAACCTGCCAGAAGCGTGGCATCCAGGTTCCATGCCTTATGCGTCTTTTTGTTGCGCTTGATATCGAAGAGGAGATTCGCCAGCGCATCGCCCGCTTTATGGAAGGCATTCAGGGATTTGCACCGGATGCGCGCTGGGTCAGGCCGGAATCGCTGCACGTGACCTTGAAATTCATCGGCGAGCAACCGGACGAAGGGGTAACACAGATCAAAGAGGCCCTGGCGACGATCAAGGGACGCAGGACGGAGATTCAATTCCGCGGCTATGGATTCTTCCCGACGGCGAAATCCGCGCGCGTGTTTTGGATCGGTATGGATGCGGGCGCGGAACTGGCGTCGCTGGCCGTCGCGATCGATGAAAAGACGGCCGCGCTCGGTATTCCAAAAGAAGATCGCGCTTTCAGTCCGCATTTGACGCTGGCGCGCGCGGGTGGCAGGTCAGGTTCGCCACGGCGCATGAAAGGCGACCAGCCGAATCGCGTTTTCTACCGGCTGCAGGAGAAACTGGCTGTCCTGCCTGCCTCGGAGTTCGGCAGCATGAACGCCAGTGAGTTCTTTTTGTACAGCAGCCAGCTTTCGCCGAAGGGATCGAAGTACACGAAGCTGGAGCGCTACGCGCTGGAGTAATCTACCTTGCATGCCTTGGCTTCTCCTGACTATCGCCATCAGCTATCTTCTGGGCTCGATCCCGTTTGGCTATCTGCTGATGCGCATTTTTCGCGGGGAAGATGTGCGCCAGAGCGGCAGCGGCAATATTGGCGCCACGAATGTTGCCAGGAAATCTCCCGTGCTCGGTGGGATCACACTCGTGCTGGATGCGGCCAAGGGACTGACTGCGGTCCTGCTGGCGGACGTAAGCATACGATTCCAGTCTATGAGCGGCTCCGAGGTTGCTCGGTATGCCGCTGAACCCATAACCGAGGCCGCGCGTTCCCGGCTGGTGGCTTGGTTCGCAATGGCCGCGTTGTTCGCGATCATCGGTCATATGTTTCCTGTCTGGCTGAAGTTTCGCGGCGGCAAGGGAGTCGCAACGGCGCTGGGAGCGTTTGCGCTCATCGCTCCGAAAGCGGTGCTGGTAGCGGCCGGGATCTTTGTTGTCATCGTGCTCATCTTTCGTTACGTCTCTTTAGGCTCGATCATCGCGGTTGCCGCCTTCCCGGCTTTCGCCTGGGTCTTTCATGAATATGGAAACGCGGCAGGGGCACTTGCGTTCATGTCCGCCTCATCTCTGCTGGTCATCGCCAAGCATCGCGCCAACATTCGCCGGCTGCTGGCCGGGACTGAAAATCGCCTGTGGTCAAGACGCAACTTAGGAAACCCCGTGCCATTGACGAGGTCCGACAGACAATGAGTGAGATCGCGGTTATTGGAGCGGGAGCCTGGGGTACGGGGCTCGCCATCGTGCTCGGACGCAACGGCGCGCACCGGGTGCGTCTGTGGGCGCACGAACAGGAAGTCTGCAAATCGATCGCGCAGAAGCGAATCAACGAACAATTCTTGCCTGGACGCGAAATCCCGTCTGCGGTGACCGCAACCAACGATCTCGCCACCGCTCTTGCTGGCGCTCAGATCATTGTCAGCGTGATGCCGTCACAGCATTGTCGCGAACTCTTCACGCGCATTCAGCCAATGATTCCGGCGCACGCACTGATCGTGAGCGCGACCAAAGGCCTGGAAGAAGGCTCGCTGGAGCGCATGACGGAAGTGATTGACGAAGTGCTTAACACTGAGGGTGCCCCAGCAGGCGAGGTTCGCTCGACCGGACAGCCGAGGACGGCTGTCCCTGCAATTATCGGGGCGCTCAGCGGTCCGTCGTTTGCGCTGGAAGTGGCGCGCGGCGATCCCACGGCGATCACGATTGCTTCGCAAAGCGAATCGCTTCTGCGAACCGTGCAACAGGAATTCAGCGATCCCGCATTCCGGGTGTATACCAACAGCGATGTGATTGGGGTGGAACTGGGCGGCGCGCTGAAAAACATCATCGCCATTGCAGCAGGCATCTGCCACGGACTAGATCTCGGTCACAACTCGATCGCGGCCCTGATCACACGGGGGCTGGCCGAAATGACGCGGCTGGTTGTCGCCTGCGGCGGCTGCGCTGAAACCATGGCCGGACTGGCCGGGCTCGGGGATCTCGTTCTGACCTGCACGGGAGGCTTGTCACGCAATCGCAGCGTAGGCGTGGAACTTGGCCGCGGACGGAAGTTACCGGAAATTCTCTCCGGTATGCATGGCATGGTCGCCGAGGGTATTTTCACTACCACGGCCGCAGTCGGCCTGGCGCATGCGCGAGGCGTGGAGATGCCGATCACTGAGCAGATGCACGCCATTCTCCACCAAGGGAAGTCCCCCCGAGCGGCGATTCATGAATTGATGACACGCAGCGGCAAGAGCGAGATTTGAACGCCACGAGCAAAACCCTATGCACGACAGGACACAGAGGCACATAGAAAGACTAAGCCAAACGAATTTCTGATCATGTCAATTTGAATTGACTCACAGTTGCTCCGGTCGTGACATTGAGAATAGGTACTTTCGTAACGCCGATTGCGCCCGCTTTTCCCGCCGAGCCTGTTGGTTCCTCGATAAAATTTTGAAGATGGCTTGAATCAGGCCGCCACGTCCCCGGTCGGCGTCCGCCATTTTCACACAAGAGAACGCTTTGTCTTCCGACGACTCCAGTCACGCGCGCATCCCCATTCTTTACGTCATTCTCGGTGTGCTTCTGGCGATCAGCACCGTTCCGATGTACTTCTATTCGACGCAAGTGGAGGCCAGTAACCGCCAGCGGTTGAAGACGAACGAGCAACTGCTGCAGAACACGATTACGCGTTCGCTGGCCGACGATCTTGCGCAGCATGAGCGTTCGCTGCGAGTGATGCTGGCAAACCTTTCTTCGGCTATACAAGTCGCCAGCGGCGGCGATATCGGCGAAAAGAATATTGAAACGCCGGAACTACGCGCTCTACTGGAAAACTTCGTTTCCTCATCTGACGAGATCGACTATGCGACCCTGTTGAACTCCGATGCCAAGGGTATTTCCGCCGGACGCATCGCGCCTGATGCTTTTTTGCAACGGGAAATGGAGCGCGCCTATGTGGCGGCTCGCGACGGGCGTGTTTACAACGGGCAAGCTCTGGTTGTGGGCACCGGAACATCTCAGCGTACCGTGTTTCTGGTCAGCTCTCCCGTTACCTATGATCAGCGCTTTCTGGGAATGATTGCCTGCGTGGTGGATCTGGATTTTCTGATACGACGCCTGCACGAAGTCAGCGGCGGCGGACTCACACCCTATGTGGTCGATGCGCAGGGCCGTCTGGTTGCCGCGGCCACGCCTGAGTTCGCCACCGGCCAGGACATGAAAAATCTCGAGATCGTGAGAAGTTTTGTCGCCAGGGGCAACAAAGCGCTCTTTGCCGAGACCAAGGAATTCGCCGTCCAGAACGGCTCTGATCGCATTGGGATGCTCGGCACCTACAGCCCGGTCAGTTCGCTGGACTGGGCCGTTATCGTGCAGAAGCCGACCCGCGAGGCTTACAGCGACGTGTACGATATGCAGCGCATCGCGCGCCTTCTGGCAATTGCCGTCGTGCTGCTGAGCATCCTGGTGAGCCTGTTTGCGGCACGGCGAATTACGAATCCCTTGCACATACTGACGCAGTCCAGCCGCGCTCTTGCCAAAGGAGATTTTTCGCAGCGCGTCCATCTCTCCAGCCGTACCGAAATCGGCGAACTGGCCCAGACTTTCAATACGATGTCGGAGGAATTGGAGCATTTCGTTGAAGACCTGAAACGGGCCGCCGACGAGAACCGCGCGTTGTTCATGGGCTCGATCCAGATGCTG
>JASHPL010000420.1 GCA_030038125.1 Candidatus Sulfotelmatobacter sp. | reverse complement strand
TAAACGGTAACGGAGGCGCGCGAAGCTACGCTCAGGCTGTTTGGAAATCAGCCGGCGAGTGCAAAGGCATAAGCGTGGTTAACTGCGAGACCTACAAGTCGAGCAGATGCGAAAGCAGGCCTTAGTGATCCGGTGGTTCTGCATGGAAGGGCCATCGCTCAACGGATAAAAGGTACGCCGGGGATAACAGGCTGATCGGAGCCAAGAGTCCATATCGACGCTCCGGTTTGGCACCTCGATGTCGGCTCATCGCATCCTGGAGCTGTAGAAGGTTCCAAGGGTTAGGCTGTTCGCCTATTAAAGCGGTACGTGAGCTGGGTTCAGAACGTCGCGAGACAGTTCGGTCCCTATCTGTTGTGGGCGCAGGAGATTTGAGAGGACCTGTCCTTAGTACGAGAGGACCGGGATGGACGAACCTCTTGTGATCGAGCTGTCACGCCTGTGGCACCGCTCGGTAGCGAAGTTCGGTTGTGATAACCGCTGAATGCATATAAGCGGGAAGCACTCCTCGAGATGAGATCTCCCAACCCGTAAGGGATAAGAAGGGCCCAGGAAGACTACCTGGTTGATAGGCGGGAAGTGGAAGCCGAGTAATCGGTGCAGCTGACCCGTACTAATCGCCCGTTCGGCTTGACCATAAAATTTACTCGGTGCAGAAACAGTTGTCAGTTCTCAGTTGGGTAGGGCACGGTTTTAGCCGTGCCTCAGTTAGAACCTGAGCTGAAACTCAGCAGATGTTTAGTAAGTCGTTAGAACCTGAATGACTGAGAAGCAATAACTGATAACTGTTGCGCCGAAAGTCTTGTAATCGGCTGTAGGCGATGAGCCATGAGCTCGGAGCCAACAGCAAGAAATCCAATCTATTCAGTTGTGAGGTTTCGTCCTCCCGCTCTTTGAAAGTTTGATCTTTGAGGTTTGTCGTCGGGTTGGGCGCGTCGATGGGCACGGAATGGCCAACGACTGATGACCAACGACTGACGACTACGAGTTGTCGGTGATCTTACCGCGGGGGATCCACCCGTTCCCATCCCGAACACGGAAGTTAAGCCCCGCTGGGCCGATGTTACTGCACGCGAAAGTGTGTGGGAGAGTAGGTCGTTGCCGGCATAAATAAAGGCCACGTTCAGAAATGAGCGTGGCCTTTTCCTTTTTGGAAGACTCCATTCTGTCGCAGAAGACGCGACAAGAACCGCGGCGCTCGCGTGGCGGGCGAGGGCGTCCGCCCCTAAACAACCGGAGATTTACGGTTTTGAAGGGCTGAGGGGGTCGTCCGACCGGCACAAAGCCCAGCAGGTCAGGCCGACGACGACAGCTACGCCCGCGCCAACCGCGTAGGGCGTGTTCAGGATGCCTGGGCTCGCGTCGCCGAGGGGGGACTGCTTGAGATCCGCGCCACCACATTTTTCTTCGCGCGACTTCTGTTCCGTTTCATGCACGATGGTTCGCGTGGAAGATTTCGGTTGACTGGCGTGCTGAAGAGTGCCGGAACGCTCGTCCAAATAGACGTCACTTTTGCGCGCGGCGACGGTGACTTTGCCATTGGTGTCGGTGACGTTGTAGAGAGTCCACTCGGCGCGTACCGGCGTGCTGACGACGCACCCCGTGCGCACGCGGAGCTGGCGCGAAGTATTGACGAGAATACTACCGTGATCGAGCACGATTTCATCGGGATGGAAAACGATCACCGTTGCCGGACTGATGTCCACCGTGGCGCCAGAAAGTTGAATGCGGGCGGTGGCATTGGGTTGAGTCTGGATGGTGTCCCCGGAAAATAAGGCGATGGAGGCCGGCACTTCATTTTGATTGCGCAGAACTCCCCCGTTGCTGAGCAGGATGGCAGTGCTGGCGTCGTCCGCCAACAGAGACAGTGGTAGTAGCAGCGTCAACAGCAGCGCGAGGAGCGACCGGGTTTGGTAAAGATACACGTCCACTGTCCGCACACTTCTGGTTCCAGCTTAAGCTGGGAGGGGATACGGCGGCTATTACTCCCGTGGTGACAGTAAGGTAGTCGCGGCGACCATGAGGCCAAGCGGGGAAGACGACGGAGCCCGCTCCTACATCATCGACTGGATGCCCACGCGAATAGCAGTGATTACGCGAGAGTTGGTTTCTGTGCAGGCACGGAGATGAGTGGGAGTTCCACGCGGAAGATACTGCCGCGGCCAAGTTCGCTCTCGACTGAGATTGAACCGCTGTGCTGCGCCACAATCCACTTGGCGATGGCGAGGCCGAGGCCGGCTCCCCCGTGTTGGCGGCCTCGGGCCTTATCAATGCGATAAAAACGTTCGAAAATTTTGGACTGTTCCTCGCGGGGGATCCCCGGCCCGGAATCCTGGACAACAATCAGGGCGTTCGCGCCATTGGTTTCGAGCGATAGCAGCACGCTGCCCGGCGAGGGAGTGTACTTGAAAGCGTTATCGAGCAGAAGATCCGCGAGCCGGTGAAGGGCGCTGGCGTCGCCCAAGACGAAGGAATCCGGTGCGATATTAACAGCGAATTTCAAATTCCGGATCTGAGCCACTTGTTGCCAGCTCTCCTCCACCTGGTGCAGGGTCTCGGCGAGATTCATAGACTGCACGTGCAGCGCCTCGCGACCGGAGTCGGCACGGGCCAAAGAAAGAAGTTGCTCTACCAGCGCTGTGGTACGTTCGGCTTCAAGCAGAATGTTGCGCAACGACTCTTTGTATTCCGATTCGCCGCGGGAACGGCGTAAAGCGAGTTCAGCCTCGGTGCGGATGAGAGAGATCGGCGTGCGCAACTCGTGCGAGGCATCGGCGGTGAACTGGGTGATGCGCAGAAATGCGTTTTCAATCCGGTCGAGCATCTCGTTGAGCGTGTCGGAGAGGCGCTGCAGCTCGTCGCCAGTATTCAGCTTGGGAAGACGGCTATCGAGATTCACTCCGCTGATGTCGTGCGCGGTGCGAACCAGGGCATCGACCGGAGACAAGGCTCGCCGGCTGAGCCAATATCCGCCAGCCGCAGCAACAAGAAACAGCAACGGCCCAAACATCAGCAGATAGTTGCGGAATATCCCGAGCGTCTCAACCACATCGTCCATGGGGATGCCGGTTGCAGCGGTATAGGTATGACCGTTGGCCGCCAGCCGTTGCACGGTAAAACGGAAGAGCCGTCCGGTGATCCGGCGGTCGCGAAAAATCGGCTTTTTGAACTGGCCGGATGGGATGAGGGTAATCGGATGATTCTGAAGAAAGGTGGAACGGTACAGCAGGGCTCCGTTTTCAGCGTATAACTCAAAGTAGTCGCCGGAGTGCTCAAGCAAATAGGCCTCGGCAACTTCCTCCTGCAACTTGGCAACGGAGGCGTCTTTCTTTTGAGCCTCCATGAAGTTTCTCAAGTCTTCGATCTGGCCTTCGAGGTCGTCATCGACCAAGTCATAAAGATGATGACGCAGGAGGAACCACATGCCGGCGCCAAAGGCGACCTGAGCAACTGCGAAAATCGCCAGATACCAGATCGTGAGCCGAACGCCGATAGAAAGTTTTTTCATACTCAGTCAGTCAGGGGCGAGTATCGTTGCGGATCATGTATCCCACGCCGCGAACGGTGTGAATCAATTTCGGGCGGCCAGGAGGATCGATTTTTGCACGCAGCAGATGCATGAAGGCATCGAGAGTATTCTCTTCGATATCGCGATCGAATCCCCACACCGATTCAATGAGCGAGCGCCGCGAAACCACTTTGCCAGCGCGGTAGATCAACCGCTCCAGCAGATTATATTCCGTGCGGGTCAAGGAAACGCGGTGCTCGGCGCGTAGCACCTCACGGCTGGCCGGATCGAGAACCAAGTCTCCCACGCGCAGGCTGGTGTCGTCAGCAGCAGCGGCCCGGCGCTTCACCGCGCGCAGCCGTGCCACCAGCTCGTCGAAGGAGAATGGCTTTGTCATGTAGTCATCGGCACCGAGATCAAGCCCGCGCACAATGTCGGGCACGGAATCGCGAGCGGTCAACATCAGAATAGGGGTGCGCACTCTCTCGGAACGCAGTCGTTTTGCTAGTTCGTAGCCGCTGAGCCTAGGAAGCATGAGATCCAAAATGATGACATCAAAATCGTAGTTCTTAGCGACCTCGAAACCCTGAGCTCCGTCGGACGCACAGGTCACGATGTGACCTTCCTCGCTCAACCCCTTGCGAAGAAGCTCAGCCATGCGGGTTTCATCTTCAACGATCAGCAAATGCATAACGCACTATATAGTTTAGGGCGAGTAGAGCGAACCGTCGCACAACCTGAAAAAATATTAACTTGTTTTTCATCACCTCGTTACAAGGCCTTCCTAGAATCCCGAGTCACTCACGATTCATTCAAGTTTTCTGCTCTAAAGGAGACGCATTGGCCCAGCGAGAAACATTTCATCGGCCTTGCTTTCGTTCTCCTGGAATTCGAATTCTATTTCGAAGGAGCCATTCATGAAGCGCCACACCCCCGACCTCACATTGCATTTCGGCTCTGGGATTCCACCGGTTATTCTGGTCGCGTTGCTTCTGGTAATTACGGCTGCGGCCCAGCATGGCACGGGCACAATCAGTGGACGAGTTGCGGATCGCGAAGGAGCCGTCTTGCCGGGCGCCCAGGTTGAGCTGCAGCCGAGAATCCTGTCGGTTGCGACCAACGGAACGGGAGAGTTCACTATCACCGGGCTTGCACCAGGCCAATACACGGTCACCATCTCATACGTTGGGTTTCAAACCTTTACCAGCAAAGTCACCGTGAACGCAGGACAAGCAGCCCGTGTTAACGCGGTTCTAGAGGTTGCGGGAGGGAGCCAAGAAGTCACGGTTGTGGCCGATGCACAGGGAGTTGCAGAGGCCATTAACGAGCAGCGCACGTCGGACAATATTCTCGATGTCATGCCGGCTGGCGTCATTCAGAGTCTTCCCAATGAGAATATCGCCGACGTAGTTGGGCGCGTGCCGGGGGTGAGCCTGGAACGCGACGAGGGTGAAGGCAAGTACGTGCAGATTCGCGGAACAGAGCCGCGCCTGAACAACACGACCGTGGATGGGATCGAGGTTCCTGCGCCGGAGGACAACGTGCGACAGGTGAAGTTGGATACGATCCCGGCAGACATTGTCGAATCTGTAGAGGTGAACAAGACCCTGGCTGCGAATCAGGATGCGGACGCGATCGGCGGAACAGTAAACCTTGTGACAAAGAAGGCGAGTGATGCTCCCACTCTGACATTGGAGGCAATCGGCGGGTTCACACCGATTCAAGACACTCGCTACATGGGCCTGGTGACCGGGACAGCTGGTAAGCGATTCGGACCGAACAAGCGCTTCGGAGCATTGTTTACGGGAAGCTACGACTATAACGGCCGCGGCATTGACGACATTGAACCTGCACCCAACGATACCGCGATTCCTTCTTACGGCAGCATGGACGTCCGCGAGTACCGATACCAGCGTAAGCGCTACGGTTTCGGTGGATCGCTCGACTATAAGCTTAAAGATCCAGCTTCCGGTCTGTTCCTTCACTACTTCTTGTCTGATTTTAAAGATTACGGCAACAAGTGGGTCTATACGCTGAACGATGGCGGCTCGCCGCAATTCTCGACCTCCAGTCGATTGCCGGACTACGGGATCGCTGTGGTCGGAATCGGCGGGAAACATGTTCTGAATGACTCCTGGATCAGTTGGGACGTTTCTGCGGCGCGCTCACGACAGCTGGCGGCAGCGGGCAACCCCGGGGCTACTTTCAGTCCCATTCCGGGGAGTGCGCTAAGCAACCTTACTACTTGTCTCAACCAGCCGGCTGCCAATTTTCGTCTTCCGAGCTGGACTCCTTCCTGCTTCGGTGCTCCGACTTACGACCCCACGCAGTACACAATTACTGAATACGACGGGACCAACGGCGATACGTCGCAGGTGAACCTGCAGGGCGCTTTCTCGATGGGGCGAAACTATCATCTGGGTTCACACTCGTCGATTTTTGAGTTTGGGCTCAAGGCGAGAAATGCTCACAAGGGGCAAAACGCTTACTCCCCGACCTATGATCAAACCTTCATTCCCAACCCTAATAACCCGCCGGTTGCACCCATGTCGAATTTCCTGGACCCATTTACGAACCCTCATTACTACTTCAATGCCTATCCTCTCGGGCCAGTAACCAATTACAACACGATTGTGAACAGTCTCAACTCCCTTGTTGCGCAGGGGGTTTTGGCGCTTGATGAACCTGCCACAATCTTTGGTTCCGACGCCAGCAATTTCGACCTTACCGAACGCGTTTCGGCTGCTTATGCGATGAATACCGTTGAGTTCGGGCGCTTCCGGCTGCAGACTGGTTTGCGGTTCGAGGCCACACAATTGAATATCCTCGGCTATTCGGTAACCAATAACTCGAGCAGCACTGAGGACATAGTCACTCCGCAGCCGGCGCAAAGCTGGTACTGGGATCCTCTGCCCAGCGTTCAGCTTAGATACCATCTGACCGATAATTCGGACCTACGGGCCGTTTATGGGCGCGGAATCTCGCGCCCGAATCCTTACGATATGGTGCCTTACGTCACAGTCGATCAGTCTACGCACCCATACACGGTGTCCGTCGGCAACCCGAATCTAAAGCCAGAGCACGCGAATAACTATGACGTGCTATACGAGCGGTACCTGAAGCCTTATGGTGAACTCCAAGGAGGCTTTTTCTACAAGCAACTAAGTCAACCCATTTACTACCTCGCGGATCCGTATTACCAGGGAACGGAGTATCCACAATTCAGAAATTACACGTTCTCGTACATATCCAACGGAGTAAACGCGAAGCTTTACGGCGTCGAATTCGCTTACATCCAGCACCTCGGATTCCTGCCGGGAGCGTGGAGCGGATTGGGAATCATGGCGAACTACAGCAAAACAGGCTCGAGCGCTGGAACACTCCCGCTGCGCAATGATAACCCTGCGTTGCAGAGGCAGACGCCGACCATGTGGAATCTGAGTCCGTCGTATGATCGCGGTCGAATTTCGGCCCGGCTGGGGGCAACGTATAACAGTGCAAGCATTTATCAGTATCAATGGGAGAATTGCCTTGCGCAGCAACAAAACGGCGGCGGCTGCGAAGATCCAGCCAATCTTGGCCCCAAAGGTCCACTGGGCGATAACTATCTTTATTCTCACTTGCAAGTCGACGCGCAGGCCAGCTTCCGCGTGCAGAAGGAGCTGACTATTTTGTGGCAAGGCCTCAATTTGACAGATGAAGTCTTTGGCTTCTTCAATGGCAGCCCGTGGTACCTGACACAGCGCGAATACTACAAACCGACGTATTCCTTCGGCCTGCGTTGGGAACCACATAGAGAATAGCGGATACGAGATTCTGAAGGTCTCGGGGAAATTTCATGAGACCTTCAGAATCGTCTTCTACCATCACTCCACCAAGCCAAAGTCCAAACAAAAGGGGAGGACTCGAGATGTGGAACGGATTTCGTACGTTTTCTTGCAGACTTACTTGGATTGCGCTGCTCACAACTATGTTTGGCACAGCAGTAATTGCTGCCCCCGACAGCGGATATACCGTGGTCAAGAAAATACCGATTCCTGGCCAGGGCAGCTTTGACTATCTCACGGTGGATGAGAGCGCGCGGCGTTTGTATGTTTCGCATGGGACGCAGGTGGAAGTACTCGATATCGATTCTCTGAGCCTTGTGGGCAATGTTCCGAAAACGCTTGGAGTACACGGGATCGCGATTGCGCCGGAATCCGGGCGAGGATTTGTGAGCAATGGTAAAGCGTCGACCGTCACGATTTTCGATTTGAAGACGCTGAAGTCGATCAGCGAAGTTCGGACGGGCCAGAAGCCGGACGCGATCATCTACGATCCGGCAAGCGCGCGCGTGTTCGCGTTCAATGGCGAGAGCAACAGTGCGACTGCTATCGACGCCGCTACTGGCGCCGTTGTTGGCACGGTCGGGCTTGGTGGTGGGCCGGAATTCGCCGCCGCCGACGGCACGGGCTATATCTTCAACAATCTTGAAGAGCAGAGCCAGGTTCTGAAAATCAATTCGCGAACTTTCAAGGTAGAGCAGCGCTGGCCAACTGCGCCCTGCTCTTCGCCCAGCAGCATGGCGATGGATCGCGCGAATCGGCGGTTGTTTATCGGCTGCCGCAATAAAGTGATGGCGGTCATCAACGCGGATACGGGCAAGGTTATAACTACGTTACCCATTGGCGATCACGTGGACGCGACGGCATTTGACACGGAGACGAAGCTGATCTTCAACTCCAACGGCGAAGGAACTGTGACGGTGATTCGCGAGGACAGCGGCGATCAATATAGCGTGGTCGAAACCGTGAAAACCTTGCCGCGAGCGAAGACGATGGCGCTCGATCCCAAGACGCATCGTCTTTTTCTTTCCACGGCGGAAAATGGCCAGTTCGAAGTGCTGGTCGTGGGAAAATAGAGGTTCGCTTCCGAACTGAGCATCATTGATGAATTTCAAATTCAGATTTATGAAGCGGTCTGTTTTTTTGGCCTTCCTCGTGGCGGTTTTGTTGGCGCTGCCTGGCTGCACGAAAAAATCGAGCGCGCAAGTGCCGGCGATCGATCTCAAATCCGATATCAAGGTTCCTTTTTCGTTTGTCGCTTATGGCGACACGCGCTTTCATGATCCAAAGGACACGGATGCAGCCAATGCGACCGTGCGGGTGGCGCTGGTGCAGGCGATTGCAGAGGCGAATCCGGCGTTCATCTGCTTTACCGGCGATATCGTCTACAACGGCTACGACACGGATGACTGGAAGGTCTGGGACAGCGAAACCAGTGTCTGGCGCGAAAAGAACATTCCAATTTACCCCGTGCTTGGCAATCACGACCTGCACGGGAAGGAAGAAATCACGCTGGCCCATTACTTCCAACGCTTCCCGAGTTTGAAGAACAGCCGATACTATTCGGTTGAGACGGCGAATACGCTGATTCTGGCTCTCGACAGCTCACTGGACGAAACATCGGGAGCGCAGGGGCAGTGGCTGGCGAACGAACTGGATCACGTCGCGCCCGAGGTTGATTTCGTTTTCGTCATGCTGCATCATCCGCCGTACACGAGTTCTTCCGACGCGAAGATGCTTGGCGGAGGGCATTCCTCCCGTGGTCGCGAGCATGAACTGGCAAGGATGCTCGAGGAACGTGAGGCACATGCTGGGTATCGCATCATCGTTTTCTCGGGGCATGTTCACAACTACGAGCGCCATGAGCATGGCGGGGTGACGTATTTCGTCACCGGAGGTGGCGGGGCGCATGCGTATCCGATTGAACGAGCTGCCGACGACCCTTTTCAGAGCAAGGAAGTGAACTATCATTATTTGCTGGTCGCCGTCGATCACCGCCAACTAAAAATCACCATGAACCGTTTAAATTTGAGCAGCGGCAAAGCCGTGTGGACGCAGCCCGACATGGTTACGATCGCTGTACCCGCGGCGGCCAAGGCGCAAGCCTCTGGGAAGTGATCGGCCGGTAGTGGGTGAATCTGCCTGTAGGGATGCGCGACAGGCGTGCGATTTCTTTGATGCGCAATAACGCACTCTGCGGCGCAGAAGCACATTCGCACGTCGCGGCCAGATCCCTCGCTGGCCAAAAGAAGGCGGCTGGGAATGACAAGGGTGTTTAAGAGTCAGGCGGCTCGTTCGCTGCGTGACATCTTTTCGGGGCGATCGGGTCTTTGAGGAAATCGGCTGAGCCCCGTGGCGGCAGACATCACAGCACCTTGCGCCATAAAGAAACGCCTTTCGGGTTCATCGTTGAAGGCCAGGAATTCTGGCATGGTAGCCGCCATCGCCGCCAAGCCCAAGTCGATCTCCTGGCGAGTACCGTAGTGAATGACTCTCTTCATTCCTCCGGGATAATCCGTCAAAAGACAAACTGCCAATTCGGTACCGGCGCACAGCAGAGCTGCGACGGCGGCGCGCTTGTTGCGGCCCCAGAACCAGGAGGCGGCCGCAACGAATGTCCCCACGGTTGCGTAATCAAAGATGGCATGTGCCTTGGGAGACATTATTCGTGGAAGAGGCTTGACCGCTATTCTGGCAACGCTATTCACAACCGGCATAGGAATTCTTCCTTCAAGGACACATTTTAACCCAGAGTATTCGCCAAACACATTGGCTGCGATCAGGATTTTCCCGTATCTGCGATGACAGTAAGATTGAGAGATGACATCTCCCGTGATGCTGCGAATTACGGTCCTGATTCTGTTCCTTTCGGCGACAAACGTTATTGCTGGCATGGCAACGCGAAGTTCAGAACAAGACCAACTTGCAGCTGTTTTTAGAAACCTGACAGATCGCGGCTCCCCGGGACTAGCCGTCCTGGTTCGCGAAAATGGGAGAACGTTATTGGAACAGGGCTATGGAGTTACGGATTTGCAAAGTCGAAACGCCATCGATTGGCAAACGAATTTCCGTTTGGCCTCGTGCACCAAGCAATTCACCGCCATAGCGATCATGCTTTTGGTGCATGACGGCAAATTACGCTACGACGAACCCGTGACCGATGTTTTTCCGGAGTTCCCGGATTATGGGAGAGCGATCACCATTCGCAATCTGCTGAGCCATACCTCGGGGTTGCCCGATTACGAAGCCCTTATGGAGCAAAATTCCGATGCGCATGCACGTTGGACGGAGAATCGACAGATTCAGGATGCGGAAGTGCTGCATCTGCTGGAAACCCAAAAGAGGGGTAAGTTTGCTCCGGGCACGCAATGGTCTTACAGCAATTCGGGATATGTGCTCTTAGGCTTGGTGGTCGCCAAAGTTTCGGGGAAGCCCTTTGAAGATTTTCTTGGGGAACAAATCTTCGCACCGCTGGGCATGAGTCACACGCTGGCATACGTGAAGGGGAAGAATACGGTTCCGAATCGCGCGTACGGATATTCGAAAGAGGGCAACGGATTTATCGAGACGGACCAAAGCCCAACCTCCGCGACCCTCGGCGATGGCGGAGTCTATTCCAATCTCGAAGATCTGGCGAAATGGGATGATGCGCTGCGTCTGCACAGGCTTCTTTCTGCCCGCGAAATGCAGCCTGCGCTAACGCCAGTAAAGCTGGCCGATGGATCAGTGCCAACCTGGTCGAGTGATCCGGACGACAGGAATCCGCAAGCAGGGAAACCAGTGTCTTATGGCTTCGGCTGGTTTCTGGATGACTATAAAGGGCATCAACGCATGTGGCACTATGGCGAGACTGTCGGATTTAGAACTGCCATTGCGCGCTTCACTGATGGCGACCTGACGATCATCATATTGTGCAACCGAACTGACGTAGATCCCGAGAGACTCGCCTCAAAAGTAGCGGTGTCAATCATTCATTGATGCAGATTCAGAAGCTTTGGCCCGTTTCAGTGATATCGCAGTTTCATAGCGCAGTTTGGATCAGCTTGACCGCATCCTGAGGATCAGCGACTTCCACGATCAACTGACTAAATCGCTCGTCGTGCAGATCGATCACGATGGCCTTCTCCGGGCGGTGCACGTCCCAGAAAATGCGCTTGCCGTCCTGGTAGAACGTGCCCGCCGTGAGAACTCCGGGGATGTTCGTACCGGGCATCCTTACACCGTGGTGCCATCCACGCGCGGCCTCTGAGTCTGCCTGAACTCTAACGATGTGTACGAGAGGTATTTCGAGAGTGCTCTTGAAAGCCCAGAGCTTATGAGCGCCGCGGATGTGCAACGTCAATTTGCCTTCCGCTATCGATAAATCGACCAATGGATCACCCCCTTCGGATGGCCTAGTCAGGCACGAGTTGACCACCAGAGCAGCGCAATAAACAAAACCTGCATGGGAGCCCGGAGCCAAAGTGGCGTTGGTGGTCTACCGCGCAGCGTGACGCCCTTCTTTGCCGCGTTGATGTTGGCAACAAACATCGGGACCAGAAGCGCAATCAGGCACATGCCGGCAAGGCGACGAAAGTCTGCAAGCATCAGCCCCGCCGCTCCAAGAAGTTGAAAAACACCCGTAATGTAAACCAGCAGCAGGGGGCGCGGGAAATACTCCGGAATCATGCGCGCGAGATCATGCTTCATCTTGTTGAAATGAGCGATTGCGGTGAAGACGAACATCACCACCAATGCATAACGGGCAGAATCCTGCCAGGAGGCAAGAGCGTGCACACCAGCCGCTCCGATGCCTCGAAAGACCAGCCACGATACCAACAAAATAATGAGAACGAGCATGGAAACCCTGTCCAATTCCGATTTGTATCGGAGTTTACACAAGTTGAGGGGTTGTGACCCCAGTCACTGATCAGTAAGAGGGGCAATGATCCACTTGGGCAGAGGCGACACTCCGATGCCAGCTGAACTGATCGACACCAAAACTCTTCCCGAGAACGCTTATAAGCCTTTGCATGATGGCGAATTGTACCTGCCCATCGTTCCAGCTTCTGCCACGTTGCCCGAGATCACCTGGCGCTCCATATTTTGGGGCGTCCTGTTTTGCGTGATCTTCACGGTAGCGTCCGCGTATTCCACTCTCAAGGTCGGCCAGGGCATGGAGGCGGCGATTCCCATCTCCATCCTGGCGATTGGCCTGGCGCGCTTGTACGGGCGCCGCTCGTCCTTGCTGGAAAATGTGATCATTACCGGAATGGGTGGCGCCTCCGCCGCCGTAGTCGCGGGCGCGGTCTTCACCATACCGGCGCTTTACGCACTTCATCTCGACCCGCATCCCGTGCAAACCATCTTTATATGCCTCGCCGGAGGATGTCTGGGCATTCTCTTTCTAATTCCGCTGCGCCGCTACTTCGTGCACGAAATGCACGGCAAGCTGCCCTTCCCCGAGGCCACGGCCATCACTGAAGTCCTGGTGACGGGGGAGAAAGGCGGATCACGAGCCAAGCTTCTGCTTCAGGCTACGGTGATCGCCGGGATCTACGACTTCTTTGTTACGACTTTCCACGTTTGGAAGGAGTATCTGAACTTCCAGTTTCTGCCCGTGATGCGGTCGCTCGCCGAGCGCAGCCGCATGGTCTTCAATTTCGATGCAGTCAGCTTCATTCTTGGTCTGGGATACGTGATGGGGCTGCGCGTCGCACTCATCTTTTGTGCCGGCGGCGTACTCGTGAACTTCGTGCTGGTGCCGATGATCTGGTTTGTCGGCAGCCACATGGGCGATATCACCGTGTATCCTGCCAGCTTTCCCATTTCGCAGATGACGGCGGCGGATATTTATCGCAACTACGTGCGATTTATCGGCGTAGGCGCCATCGCCAGTGCGGGACTGGTCGGAATCCTCAAATCCTTGGGCGTGGTTGCGGGATCCTTTGGTATCGCACTGCACGCTTTCCGTCATGGAGAAGCCCCCAACGTGGAACGCACGGATCGTGATATTCCCATCATCACCATCCTGCTTGGAGTGGTGCTGGGCGCGATTGCAGTGGCTGCCTTCTTTGGGCAGCTTCATGTTTCATGGACGGTGATTGGATCAGGGCTGGCGCTGACGCTGCTTTTTTCGTTCTTCTTTACGACGGTCGCTGCCAATGCCATTGCGACGACCGCAAACAATCCCGCCAGCGGTATGACGTTGCTCACCGTCATCGTCTCGGCGGTCGTGCTGCTGAAGTTCGGGCTTTCCGGGGCCACAGGCATGTTCTTCGTGATGGCTCTGGCGGGGATGGTTTGCGTGGCGCTGTGCGCATCGGGACAATTCATTACCGACCTGAAAACCGGGTATTGGGTCGGTTCGACGCCTGCCGCGCAGCAGAACGTGAAATTCATCGCGGTTGTTGCGTCGGCTCTGACCGCGGGCTTCACGATCATCCTGCTGGCCAAGGCATTCCAGTTTGGAGAGGCTACGCCGGGCGACCCGCGGCAGGTTCTGGTCGCGCCCCAGGCCTCTGCGCTGAAAGCCGTAGTCTCGGGATTCATGAGTGGCCAGCCAGCTCCTTACATATTATTTGGTCTTGGCGCCATGGTCACGGTGGTGCTGGAGATGCTTGGCCTTTCCTCGATGGTCTTTGCGCTGGGAATCTATCTGCCGCTGCAATTGACAACGCCGATCCTGGCCGGCGGATTCCTCTCACACCTTGTGAACAAGCGTGCCGAAACGACTAGCGGCGAGCGGGGTAAGACCATCCGTGAGCGCGGTATCATTGTTGCCGGCGGCCTGATGGCGGGCGGCGCGCTCGGCGGCGTGATCGGAGCAGCCCTGCGCGTGTTGCCGCACTTCAAAGAAGAGTGGATTCAGACGCCGTTCTACGAGAATCTCGCACTGTCGCAATCCATTTCCGCATTGTGCTTTGTTGGCATGTGCCTGTACGTCTGGTTCACTTCACTGAAAAAAGAAAAGGAGATGTGATGGACAAGGCAGGAAAATTCGCTGCAGATGCAATTCTTGCAATCGACACTCTTTGGGGTGGTGATGTGATGTGCGCCTCCGGAACGGGCCGGTTCATCGCCGATACGTGGTTTTCGGACGAGCCGCTCCCGACTGCATATACTCTGCCTGCCGCCGCTCGGATCAGAAGCTCTGGTGGAGTTTCAAGCAAGACTCTCGACCGTGACGCCGTTGAAGAATATCTGCGTCAGGTAGACGTCCCGGAAGCGATTGATGGTTTGCGGAAGGAAGCCCAGAAAATGGACGGCCTACGAGGCCAATATTTATCGAGCCTGACTTCCGCACTCGCGACCATGTGGGACTTGGCGCGGGAAGTTCTCGGCAAAGGCGATCCGGTTCCCTACGAGCGATGCGTAAAAGTGATCACAGGCCGCACGCCCGAAGCATCGCGACCAGAAACGAAGCGGCAGCGGGTAATCGAATTGCTGGGAAACGCAGGCTACCACCCGTCGGCGGGCACGCTGGGAGCTGTGGATCAATGGCGTCGCGATCGGCTTGTGCCCATGGCGTCGGTACGCGCTCTGGGAGCTGCGGTCATCGCGCGGATGAATGAGCTCTGTATACAAAACCTCGTGCCATATCTTCCGAAGGAACTCATACGAGTGCCGCGCGCTAATATCGAGTTCCTTCCGATCAAAGATGCCTGGTTCTCCGGATCGATGAATTACATTGGGCGGGCAAGAAATGAGGATGGCTCGCCGAAATATGAAGCCACTTACGAGATCAATGCTTCTTTGCAGATTTCGGTACCGGAGTTCGAGCACCTCGTCAGCCACGAAGTTGTGCCGGGGCATGTGACAACGTTTGCTTATCTGCAGGACCTCTACCTGCGCCGCATCGTCGGATTCGAGGCCACGGTTCTGACAATGAACACACGCGCCGCCACTCTTTTTGAAGGAATCGCAAATAACGCTATCCTGATCGCGCACGGGATCACCGAAGTGGAACAGCTCCCCGATGAAGATTTGCAGATTGGCGTGCTACTCGCGATTTTGCAGGATGACGCCAAGAACGAGGCTTCATACCTGACCTGGGGCGAAAAGATGCCCAGAGAAGAAGTGGCAGCCATTCTGAGGCGGGAATACCTGGTCACGGAAGAGCGTGCCGATAAACTTTCCGGAGCATGGGGACGTCATCCGCTACTTGGGCGGATGTATCTGCCGGCGTACCGGTGCGGCACGGAAAAAGTCGCGGAATTGCGGCGTAAATATCCGGCGAGCCAGATTCTGCCAGTACTCTATGGCGCTGCCGGATTGGTGGACTGTGAGACCGTTGAAGCGGCATGCGAACAGCTGACGGCCGAGGTGGGCGGACAACGGTAGTCCTAAGCAGTAACGCCTGCAACATCGCCGCGCAAAACGGTGATCGAAGCTTTGGGGAGCGTGAACACGCTTTGGGCGGAGGCTTCGATTGACGAAACCACAGGCGGCAGGTTGGGATCGGCGTGAGCGGTTGAATCCGCGCCGTGCCAAACGTATTGTTCGCTGCCAAATGTGACCATGCGAACTGTTCCGGAAAAATATCCGATCTTGCCACTATTCTCGAACACGACCCGAATGGGATGCGCATTCTCTTTGTCTTTGTTGATGAGCAGCAAGGCCCACTGGCCGTCCGGGCGCCGAACGGCATAGCTCGCGACGATTGCATTTCCGGCGGTGTCTTCGAGTCCCACATCGACGGAGTAAAGATAATGAGTGCCGCTGCGATGCGTGACCCACTCGTTATTGATCATCTGGCTAGCGAAGTAGAAAGCGGTGTAGCCAATGATCTTTGCATCGCGGTCCCAAAGGGCATTCCCCCAGATTGCCCAGCCCTGGCAACCATGCTCGATGACGCTCGGTTCTATCGGCGAATGAACGTAAAGCGCGCCGCCCTCGGCAAAGAAGCTGCCGACATTGTCGGCAAGCCATAAGGCGGAAAAAATGTCGGACATGTAAACGGAAAGCGAACCGCAAAGATTGCTTTCCGTGTTCATGAGCGGAATTGAAGCCGGCAATCCATCATCGCGAAAGGCCTGGAGAGTCTTGCGTGTCAGCTCGCGGTTACGATACAGATCTTCCCATTTCATGGTGCAGGCATCGTAGGGATAAATTTCAAAAGAAGCAAAAGTCAGATCGCGCTCACGATTGTGCGATTTCAAATAGTCGTAAAAGCGGCCGAACCATGACTTGTTTCCGCGCGCGTCGGGCCAAACCGATGCGTCCTGATTAATGCCCTGGAACACGGGACCGCCCAACTTGAGGGTGGGATCGACTTTGTGAATGGCGTCGGCAAATTGAATGTAGAGCGTGGCGTAGTCTTCCGGCATGTAATACTGCCCATCGGCCTCTTCGTCCATTTCCACCCAGCTGATGGGATATCCCCGCTTTTTCAAATACGCGACCATAGCGGCGGCGTCTTCGGGAACGCTGTAAATCAGAGGAACTGTGATCAGCGCGGGTAGACCGTTGGTGATGCCGCTTGTATAGAAGAGGTCCCAGCCAGTCTGGTCTCCATGAGGACTCAGGTCTTCGGCGGTGTGCCAAGGGTCTGTGGAAGAACAATAGGTAGCGGTTTGTTGGCGACCGTCTGGTGCGTGCTTCACGAAATCCGCAAAATTTCCATCGGCTTCTAATCTGCCCAGGTAAACTTGATAGATTGCGTATCCCACGCGGTGACGGATGTCATCGGTTCCGTGTGGTCCCGGCCGATTCGACGATTGCGTCATCACCACGCGAACCCAACGCGTTGAAATCAGATTGTCCGCTAGTTTCAGCGTTGCGCTTCCGCCTTTGCCCGCGTGTACAGCGCCGTGGGGAAAACGAATCCAGTTGCCCATGGCCTGATTGGCGACCGGAAGATATTCGCCACCCTGGCCTGTCGAGTCCATGGCCGGCTCTTCCCAGTTCATGGGATCGGCTCCGACCCAATACTGCACTTCGTACTCGCGGGCGCTGGGTTCGCACCAGTCGATTCGGAGCGCATTCACATCGTAGTATTCACCCAGGTCAACGATGATCCATTGCGGATGCAAAGAGTCGTCCTCGCCGGTGAACTCTTTGGTCAGGTAAGGATTACTCTTCCAGAAGGTCTGAAGATCTCCATCGGTGAGGCGAGAATAGCCGCGCTCGGTACCGCCATTGTGCGTGCAGCCGCGATGGGGGAGACTGTAGCCAAAGGAATCGCGAATGGGTTCAGCTAATTCTGAGCTGCCGACGAAGTATCCCCGTTGGTGGGCTTCGTCCGTCCAACGGCCCTTGGGATTCCAGTGCCAATAATCGATGGTCTCCGGCGTATGCAGGCGATAGCTGATCGGTCCCCAGCCGGCAGACAAGCAAACTTTTACGGATTCGGCCGTGTAGATCTGGTTGATCGACTCGCGGGACTGAATGTCCATGGAGGTTGCGAAGGCCTCATCGGGGTCGAAGGAGTTAACCACTTGGGTGGGTGCTGCGTGTACGCGAATGACGGCGGGAGCTGACGAAGGCGAAGTTGCACTTTGATCAGATAGCACGACTTTGTCTGCGAAATGCGGAACCATCGTCGAAGCAGCCGCGCCGACAGTTAATTCCAAGAAAGTACGCCGCGAAGTAGCCATAGACCCTCTATCCAATGAACGGCGCCGAGAAGTTGATCCACGAGGAAAGTGAAAGTTATATCACAAGGATATCCGGTGCATGCCCGCGTTCGCAGCTTAAGTGTTTCCTAAAAGGGAGTCGAAGGCGTTTGGCGCGAGCTGGTCGAGCGATTGCACGACCAAATCTGCATTCAACGATCTGCCAGCCGGACCGACACCGATGCTTTGCATGCCCGCGGCCCGGGCGGCTTCAATGCCATGCGGTGCGTCTTCTACAACGATGCATCGTTCTGGAGCAACGCCGAGTTTGTTGGCGGCGACGAGAAACACTTCCGGGTCGGGCTTACCGCGATGAACGTCTTCAGCGGAGACGATTGCCTCGAAACAGTCCGTGCAGCGCAGGACTTCAAGTATGGTCTCGACATTGGCGCGAGGCGCCGCGGAGGCAATGGCCTGTCGCCACCCTTGCGCGTGCAACCGCTGCACCCAGTCGAAGACTCCGGGGAGCGACTCAATACCACGCTGGCGCACCTGCTGACGATAGAGCATTTCTTTGGCATCGCCGACGCGCTGCATCAGCTCGGGCGTCGCTCTTTCGCCGAGCCATTGCCGGAGGATGGAGTCGTTGCGTTGTCCGAACGTGGCAAGGAATTGCTCGTGGGCAATCGGAAGGCCTTCCTTGGCCATAGTGTCGTGCCAGGCCCGCCAGTGGTAGTCGGCAGAATCGACCAGGGTCCCATCCATATCCCAGAGGACTGCTCTCGTACGAGTCATGTGCAACTTGATCTTACGCGCTAAATGGCGGCGGGATAAACGCGATGCCCGGTCTAAGAAGTGCGGTTGACGTCACGGGATGCTATCGGATGGCCGATACGCAGATTGGGCAAACACATAGCGCCATCCGGACGGTGTGCGGCGATAAACATCGCTGAACCACAGTTTGTGCTCGAAAGGCTTGCCGTTCTCTGTGCCCTGCTCCCAGAGTTTCGCGGTCACAATGGCAGTGTCGCCCCACAAGCGCACTGTTTTGTCGGTATCCTCCTGATGTTCATACGTTGTGCGAGCAGTTCTCGCTTCGTCCAATAAATCTTTTTTGCTGTAAGTCTTTCCGGAGCTGGTTACGAGGATAAAATCTTCGGCCAAGATCTGGTCCATGGTCGCTGCATCATTCTTTTTGACGGCTTCCTGATAGCGGGCGTCGAGTGCCGCGACCGTCTCTTTGTCATCATCCGGATCACTCGTCGCACCGGCAGGCTTGCTATCTGATTCGTGAGCCCGTCGAAAGACGATGTCAAACCACGGTACCCAGGTTTGGCCGCCGTCTGCGGATTTTGCGGCAATTTCGCGAACCTGACCGTTCACGGGTTTCCATGTGCCGCGAACGATTTCGCCCTTTTGGTTACGTCCACTCAGCACGATTTGGCCGTTTTCGAATTTCCCCTCGATCTGAAGCAGCGCGCCTCGGCTCGTCACCCACGTCTGATGCCAAACCTGTCTTGAATCGTCGTAAATTGTGAAACTCTGCCCTTCCTGCCCGCTCGAACCTTGATAATCCTCTCGGAGCACACAACCTCCAAGGATGGAGTCAATCCGCGCGTGCGCGACTTTCACGGGGCTATCCACATCAAACACGTCCCAATCGCCGATCCAGAAGTCAAAGTCGTGATAAACGGAGGCAGCACACGGCGGGGTAGAAGAGTCAGAGGCAAAAGCGTGACAGCTCCCACCGGCGAAAAGCGAGTATGAGACAGTGATGAGGAAAATGCCGCGCACGATTGCAATCATTGACTTCATGGCAACCCCTGACTTTCTAAAGTGCTCGCCTGCTCCAGGAATTGTCGACGGGCCTTGTCTTGTCTCGCGCCTGGAACCACCGCCATACCTCATCTGGCGAACCGTATCCTCGGCGGTATGCTTCCCCGTTGACCTCATAGGCCTTCAACTCCGACTGATTCCATTGGCTGCAGGCATGTGGTGTGGCACAAGAACAGTACAGGATCCACCCCGACGCGCCATTGGCTGCAAGCGGAATCAGGTAGGAACCGTTCCGATAGGGAGTGCGGCTCGGCAGATATCGAGTGCCGCATTTCGGGCACTCCACGCAATGACGAAACCTGGCCATAACACAGAAGCGATGCGACAAAAATCAGCGACCTCTTATGAGGATTTCTTCAGGGTGCGGGCGAGGTCGAATTCCGAAATCCCTGCCACGGCCCCTTTTCCAACGTTGCAAATTGGTCGCTCTCGGGCGTCACCTTGATGTAGTCGAAGTTGAAGCGAAGCGGCTGAACGTCCCTGACAATAGCCGACGGCCTGTGTCCGAAACAGCTTGGTCGCGAATATTGTTTCCTGTGCCCCTGAGCGAGTACCGATTGCCGTCGCTGGCGGGGACTGCCAAGAACGCCACATTCACGCCGGTGACTGTGTCCGTTGCAAAACCGGCAATCTCTCCCTGATCGTTTATGTCATTCGCCAGCAGGAGTTGGAGCGAAGAATTGGGTTGAATAAGTGAATTCAAGTCGACTAATTGACCGTTCTCGTATAGGAAAGCTCGCTGCGCTCCGCTGTCCACATTGAAAGACTGGCCCACCACTTGGCCACGCAGGTTGATCCCCCAAGCCCAGCTATTGGTATCACCGCTCAGCGGATTGATCGGTTCTATGCCGCGTTGGCGGTCCCAGTAGAAGCCGATTGGATTGAATGCGGTCGCGGGACTACCTTGCTGGTTTCCAAAACCGACCACCTGGCCGTGATTGTTGAGAGCTGTCGGCGTGTTCCAAGCCAATCCGCCATCAAAATTGCCAAGGTCGATCGGTGGAGCGTATCTGTTTTGCCAGAGCACGGCATGCTCCGCACTCGTACTGCCGGCAGCATTGGCGCAGAGGCCGGAAATACCGACAATCTGACCCTTGTCATTAACGGCGGTCGCGGCCGAGTCCGGATCGGAAGTGAGCGGGGAGAGCCGCGTCATCTCGCCCAATTTTGGTCCCCACGCGACTGCCTCAAACTGCAGAATCTGATTGACTGGTGGCGTGCTGTTGCAGGTAGGATCGTGGACCCCATTTTCCGCCCAGCCCACGACCTCGCCCTCGTCATTGATTCCGGCGGCATAGCTGTCGATTCCGCCTGCCAAGGGGGAAAGCGCTGTCATCACGCCATCCTCCCAGAGAAATCCCAGACAGATGTGGCCGGTGACAAAGGGATAGAAATTCGCTTGGGCACAACTCCACTCTTCGTTCAATGGATTCATGTCAGCGGTTTCGGCAATGCCTGCGATCTGGCCGTGGTTGTTCTTGTTGGGCCAGGCAACCGCGCTGTTTGGGCCTCCAAGCGTTCCGAGATTGATGGGAATTCCGACCCAGAGTTCGGCATTCATATTTGCGTTGCCGGACTGGACAGAAAGGCCTGCGATCCAACCCAGATTGTTTATGCTGGAAGCGCCCGCGCTATTTCCACCGCCGGGTTCTCCGAGATTAATTACGTAGTACCTGGAGGATTGTTTTGCCTGCTGTCCGTTCGCGAGAGCTACCGACATGAATGCGGACATCGCAGCAATGGCCATAATGTGTTTAGATACTTTGGATCGCATGTTGCCTCCATTCCGGATCGGCTATGGGGATCGAAGCCATCGAGCAGCATTTTTCCTTGGGTTTCGGAAGACTCTGCTCGATGCAGTTCCGACAACATAGCTGAATTGGAGTCGCGAGACTGGACGTTCACGGACGCCGCTATGGTTGAGTTGGACGTATGCGGACGCGACATGATTGGTGAGACTGCGCGGGGCTTGAGCGAAGTCCGAAAACGTCCACCGAGTGTTCCAACGTGGACTAATCTAAAGCAACGTTCGTATCCAAGGCGGTACTCGAAACATGGATTTGGACCCGCAGGTTTGTTCTCGAGCGAGACTGTCCCGCGACCCACGGTTTGACGGAAAGTTTTTCATCGGAGTTAAAGGAAGCGGCGTTTACTGCCGCTCGATTTGTCCCGCGCCGACCGCACAAGAAAAGAACTGCCGCTACTTCGCCACGGCAGCGGCAGCGGCGGAAGCGGGTTTTCGCCCCTGCCTGCGCTGCCGACCGGAAAGTTCGCCCGGCACACCGGCTTGGCTGGGAACCTCCAACACCGTTTCGCGGGCTCTGCGCCTGATTTCGGAGGCTGGCCTTGAGGAGGGCGGGGTAGAAGCTCTGGCAGAGCGCTTGGGAATTGGATCACGACATCTTCGCCGGTTGTTCTTACAACACTTAGGAGCAACTCCCATGGCAGTTGCGCGTACGCGACGCCTCCACTTCGCGAAGAAGCTGATTGACGAAACCAGCCTGACAATGAGTCAGATTTCCGTGGCATCCGGATTCGGCAGCGTTCGCCGGTTCAACGCGGACATCCGCAAGTTTTATCACCGCACGCCCAGCCAAATGCGACGTGTGGCTCGACAAAGAGAGACCCAGCCGGCCAATCGGTACGTGCTCCGGCTCAACTTCCGTCCGCCATACCATTGGCAAGGAATGCTTGATTTTCTCGCTCCGCGTTGTGCACCCGGGGTCGAAGCTGTGGAAGCCGAAACTTATCGCCGGACCATTTCCATGAATGGAGACATTGGCTACTTTGAAGTCTGTCCTGACCATGAACACCACTGGCTCGTGGCGCGCATCGAATTTGACGGTCCGCAAGCGCTTTTCGGTATCGCGGAAGGCATCCGCAGGATGTTCGATCTGAATGCTGACTGGAGTTCGATTGCAGCGACTCTGGAGAGTGATCCACTGCTAGCTTCGCTGGTCCAAAGAGAGCCAGGGTTGCGTGTGCCGGGTTGCTGGAATGGTTTCGAGTTAACCGTTCGGGCCATCCTCGGTCAACAGATCACCGTGAAGGCTGCCACGACGCTAGCCGGAAGACTAGTCAACCGGTTCGGAAAGAAGTTCGATGGTCCTCAG
>JASHPL010000419.1 GCA_030038125.1 Candidatus Sulfotelmatobacter sp. | reverse complement strand
CGATGAAGCCTGCCGCAAGCTGGGCATCAGTCCGCAGGGCGCGCGCGTGGTGGTGCAGGGATTCGGCAATGTCGGATCGAACGCAGCCCTGCTGATGCACGAAGCCGGTTATAGAATCGTCGGGATCGCGGAGGTGGGTGGCGGACTCTACAACAAGAATGGAATCGATCTTAAAGCTCTGGTCGAATTTCGACAGAAGAACGGTACCGTTCAGGGTTTTCCCGGCGCGGAAGCCTACGACTCGAGCGACCTGCTGATCACGGACTGCGAAATTCTGATCCCCGCGGCGACCGAGAACGTCATCACCAGCCGCAACGTCGATAGCGTGAAATGCCGCATTCTCGCCGAGGGTGCGAATGGCCCGACGACTTCCGCCGCTGACGACGTTCTTAGCGAGAAACGCGTCTTTGTCATCCCTGACATTCTCGCCAATGCTGGTGGCGTCACCACTTCGTACTTCGAGTGGGTGCAGGATCGACAAGGATACTTCTGGAAAGAATCTGTTGTGAACGAGCAGTTGGAGACGATTATGAAATCGTCATTTGAGGACGTCGTCCGCTATGCCGAAACGCACCGCGTGAACAATCGGATCGCGGCATACATGCTCGCTATCGACCGTGTCGCGTACACGATCCGGCAACGCGGCATTTACGCCTAGTCAGTCCTGGGTCCCGAGTCGTGAATCGCGAAGTGTGCGTCCTGTGGCTGGGTGCCCACATCTCGCCCTTTTGCGAGAGGTGGGATTCTGCAGATCGGAGGGTTTTATGAATTCGATCGAACGGAAACTTACCGCACAAATTGCGGTGCTGATTTTTCTTCTTTCGCTCGTCGGCAGTGCAGTCGCGAAACCAACTGGTCCCTCGATGGGAACTGCTGCGCAGGCCACCAGCGCATCGGCAGCCGAAAAGCTCGATATCAACACAGCAACGAAAGATCAGCTTAAAGCCTTGCCGGGAATCGGCGATGCCTATTCGCAGAAGATAATCGATGGCCGTCCGTATCGCGCTAAGAATCAGCTTGTGCAGAAAAAAATCCTTCCGGAATCGACCTACGAGAAAATCAAAGATCTCATTATCGCCAAGCAACCGAAAACTGGCGCGATGGCTACTCCGAATTCGAAGTAGATTGATACGGACAGAAATTGGACGCGATCCGTCGTAGCGGATGCTCGGACGCGTAAGGACCTCTTCGTCGTGCCTCATGAAAAAGCCTTCAACATCCGGCTTAGCCCTTTGTCAGGACTTCAGGGTGTGAGGCTAGTTCACTAGAAAAACAATTTCGCGCCCACGGAGTTTTCTCGACCACGAAGCGTGAAAACGCCCAAAGGATTGGGCATAAAACCGCGGCATTCGTTGCCTTGCCAAAAATATCGCCGTAAGTCATTAAAACCCAAGTTCCAAAGATTGGCATCTCGCGTGCGCTCCATTTCTCAGAGTTGTAGCGAAAAGCTCTTGTTTCTCTTCCCCATGGGGAATCTTTTTGGGCCTGTCGGAAAAATTGTGAAGGCTGGGGTCTTCCAACGAGGAAAAGCCAATGGTCCGGCCGGTAACCACAACCGCCAGGAAGATGCTGCAACAAGTCCAAAAGCCCTTGATTCCGCTATGTCGAACACTCTTGCTATCACTTCTGATATGCAACTGCTTCGTAACCAACTCCGATCTCTACGCGCAGAAGACAACTTCTGCCCCTGATGTTTCGTCGGTTGCGGCGGGAAGCATCGGACGTATTGAAGCCGCAGTCCACCCGCGCAGTCTCACAATCGAGATAGATGTCAGCGGACCCGTTGTCCCAGAAGCAGTCCAACTTGCGAATCCCGATCGTCTGGTCTTCGATTTCCCAGGATTCGAACTGCCAGGTGCAAGCCGGCGAATTCCGGTCAACAGCGGAGCGGTGCGAGAAGTGAGAGTGGCGCTGTTCCAGGCTCATCCGCCGATAACCCGTATCGTAGTTGATTCGAACAAGCCGCTCAGTTTCGACCTGAAGCCCGACGGTAACAAGGTTCTAATTGAAGTTGCGTTCCCTGCAGCAAATGCTGTTAGCACCAATGCGGAGCACAAAGAGGTGCCGGTAGAAAAGGGACATGCGTCAAGCATCAAACCACAAGATCAGCCTGAGAGCGCGCTCGCTGCGCCCACAGCGTCGCATCCGAGCGCTTACAACCTGCAGGACAAAGCGAAAGCACTGACAATCGCAGATTTGTCGCCTCTGGAGGATAGAGCTCAAATCGGCGATCCTGAGGCGGAGACCATCCTTGCCCTCGCGTATCACAATGCGCTTCTGTTGAAAAGAAGTGATGGGGAAGCGCTTCGTCTACTGCACAAGGCAGCGGATCAGGGCTACATGGCGGCGCAGGAGTCTCTGGGTATCTTCGCGGAAACAGGAATTGGAATGAAAGAGCGCGCCCCACAGGAAGCCCTTGAGTGGTACAGGAAGGCAGTTCAACAAGGATCGCTGGACGCAGCTACCAATATCGCACTGATGTATGCCGATGGTGTAGGCATCCCGAAAGATCCCGGCCAGGCATTAAGCTGGTTCCGTCGAGCGGCGGAAGGGGGCGACGCCACTGCACAATACAATCTTGCGCTCATTTACGGACGAGGTAACGGAGTGCCTCGAGACCACACGGAGTCGGTACGCTGGCTTAGCGCAGCCGCCGACCAGAACTTGCTTCCCGCGATTTTGGATCTTGCTGCCTTTTACCTGCGTCCCCCAGACGGTTCCGCCGCTGATGTCGGCCGAGCCATTCACTACTATGAGAAGGCGGCGAACCTCGGCAGTGCTCTGGCAGAGGCGGTGCTGGGGAACATTTTCGCGACCGGTGTGCAAGGCAGGCCCGACTACGAACAGGCGATCAAGTGGTACCGGAGAGCGGCGGATCAAGGACAGCCGGATGCTCAGTTCGGTTTGGCCGTTCGGTACGCGCTGGGCCAGGGCCTTCCGGTCGACTTGCAGGAAGCACTACGCTTATTTACCGCGGCAGCCGACCAGGGACACGCCGGTGCTGAATATAATCTGGCAACCATGTACGAGGAGGGAAACGGTACCCCTGCGGATCTATCGCTGGCTGCGCACTATTATCAGCCAGCGGCCGACCAGGGTATACCCCAGGCGCAATTTCGGCTTGGGATGTTGCTTGCAAACAATAAGGAATCCAGCCGCGACCGAGTATCCGCGTACAAATGGCTGATGCTGGCAAGCACGAAGGAAAGTTCCTCTGCTTTGAGTAATT
This sequence comes from Candidatus Sulfotelmatobacter sp., assembly GCA_030038125.1. GTDB lineage: Bacteria > Acidobacteriota > Terriglobia > Terriglobales > Acidobacteriaceae > Sulfotelmatobacter. Next base: position 6,868 of record JASHPL010000419.1, on the reverse strand, counting down.
TGAGCAAATCTATGGATAAGCAGGAAATCGCCGAAGCCGAGCGGCAGGTTGATACTTGGCGGCTTGCCCACCCGGGACGGAATCACGTCGAACTACACCTACGACCCGATCTATGAACTGACCCAAGTCACACAGGGAGCTAGTACCACGGAGACCTACAGCTATGACCCGGTTGGGAATAGACTGTCCTCCTCCGCCGTGCCCAATTATAACTACAACGTGTCGAACGAACTGACCTCGAACTCGAACGGCAGCTACACGTACGACGCGAACGGCAATACCCTCTCCGACCCCTCCGGCAAATCCTACACCTGGGACTTTGAAAACCGCCTGACTCAAGCCATCGTCCCCGGCACCAACGGCGGAACCACAACCTTCAAGTACGATCCCTTCGGCAGAAGAATCGAGAAAATCTCCCCGAACTTCACCAGCGTTTTTGTCTACGACGGCCCCAATCTGATCGAAACGACCAATGGATCGGGCAGTGAGATCGCCAGTTACATGCAAACACGAGAGATCGACACTCCACTGGCAGAGTCAAGGGGTGGCACAGCAGATTATTACGAGCAGGATGGTCTGGGCTCCATCACATCGCTGAGTAGTTCAGCCGGAGCGGTCGCGAACACCTACACGTACGATTCCTTCGGCAACCTCACAAACTCCACGGGCACGCTCAGGAATCCGTTCCAGTACACCGCCCGCGAGTTCGACACGGAAACTGGAATCTACTACTACCGCGAACGCTATTACGATCCCGTCTCTGGACGCTTTCTCTCCGAGGATCCTCTCCGTTTCAAGACGAACGTCAATTTCTATCCCTACGCGGTCAATGACCCAACTCGCTTCAATGACCCCATGGGGCTGAGTGCTCAGGATGTTCAGCGAATCTTCGGTGCATGTCAGAACTGCACGGATCAGCTCACGAAAAACGGCGAGCGACTCGCCGGTACTGGATGGCCGAGCGATTGGGCGAACAACATCATAAGCTCCCTCACTCTTGGACGTGTTTTTTCCGGCTGCACGCGCCAAGCTGATCTGACCGCAAGCTGCCTCAATTTCCCATCATCTCCGTACGACAGCCAATGGAACTTTACCGTCGAAAGCACAGAATGGGGATTCCATCACGTTACGATGGGCAGATCGAACGATCCTTCTGATCCGATCATCATCTGTGATCCTTGGAGAAACACACACTACACTGTTCCGAGCGGTCCAGGTTCGAGCGGAGGTGGCGGTTTTGGTGGTGGCGGTGGAAAACCTTTCTAGGTGGAATTATGAAAAGACTTCTCTGGACGGCGGCTCTGGCTGTAGGCGGCTTTGCACTGGGGTGGCAGGATCAGGGAGGCCGCTCAGAGCCTCAGCACGTCCTCCTGGTAACAGTTTGGTTTGCTGCGATTGGATTCGGGTTTGGGAGTATCTTCGCCAAACGGCGCCCAAGGAAGGGATTGTTCGTCTTCTACTGGGCCTTTACTTTGGGGCTGGTGGCGATAATTTTTTCGGGGTTTGTTCCCGCTGCTAACGTTACAACTCAAGTGGTCGTTGCGGGAACTATCGGGGCACTGCTCGGCCTGATCGTCGGGGTCGCCCAGGTGAAGCTTTCCAGTTCGCAGTCGACTGCCGACAGACCGGTAGGCAGTTGAATTTTTTCTTAGTTGCTGATCCGATGCTGGAGGCGGCCTTTGCCGCCTTGCTCCGGCGACCCGTTCCTGATTCCGAGATGTTGTAGCCAGGACGGGTGGCCCGGTCTTTGAAGTGCCGAAGCCAAATCACCGTGGGTGCCCCGCTCTTGCGTTCTGTGCAAGGGCGGGCATCAATGCCGCCGATGCGCCATCGTCTTGCTAGCCGATCACAGCCCTGATCGGTGTCTGATCCTCGCGGCTGATCCCGGTCCGCTTAGCCGCCGGATGTGGTGGTGAATCGGCTGCTGATGTTGATCCGGGGTTATGGTGGTTTCGGGCGGGTGGGGGTGAGGTTGGTGCCGTCCCGGAGAGCCGTTGTGGGTAAGGGTGTTCAGCCGTGCTCGCCAAAAGAGGGCTCGCACGGGGTGGAGGTAGGGACACTCCACCCCTGAAAGGGTGCTGCACGGTAACCTGCGGTTACCGTGCGCACTGTCGTTCTAGGCTGCTGGTTTAGGTCACTGACAAATGGCGAAATACAAGATTCTCGTTGCCTTGTCGTGTGGGGCTGTGTTCACAGCTCTCACGCTGTTGCTTCTTAACTTGTCCTCGACAGCCACGCTAAGTGCTTTTCTGAGCGTGATCCTATTTCCGGGCGGCATCGCCACTGATTTTTTGTTGCGGCCCAAAGAGTTTAGCCCGCCGCTGCTGGTGTCTTTTGCAAACGTTCTCATTTACTCGGTAGTAGCCTACGTCATCGTTTCAGTCTCTTGCCGCAATGTTCCGGTGGAGAGAATGCGTGTTGCGGCAATCAGGGTGCTGATTCCCGCGGTCGTACTTATCGGCCTAATATGCATCCCGTCTCTCAATCCACTCTGGCCGCGCGGCATGTCGGAACTGACGAGTAAAGTGGAGAGTCTGCAGAACGCCTTTCACGTTGGAATGGAACTTGAGAACGCGCGTGCTGTTCTGCGATCGAAGGAAATACGGTTTCAGGAAGTGACCGAACCTTCTCCAGTGGAGGTTTTGCAGGAACCGGGCCGGAGCATCACTGCTGCGGCGGGGGAGCGGGTCATCTCGGCTCGACTTGAGACTGAAGCCAGCCAGTTTCCTTGTGGCTACGATATCGAGGTTGTTCTGTTGTTCGGACCGGATCAAAAACTGAAAGATCAGTACGTCCATCGACTGCGGCTCTGCCCCTGAGAGCTTGTTGGGCTGCTCCGTATAGCCGCCGATGCGCTGGCTGATTCCTGTCCTGATGCGCCCGTCGATCCGTACCCGAATCCCGGCCCGATTAGCCGTCGGATGCGGAGTCGATTCTGGGGCGGAATCCGGGTCCGATTCCTAACCCAGCAGTGTGCCAGTTCCGCCACGGTGGGGGGAAGGTGGTGCGCTCCCGGAGGGTGGTGGAGGGGTTGAGGGTATTTGGCGGTGCTCGCCTTAGGCTCGAACTACGTGTACTACAAAGGCCTGCCTCGAGCCTGCGATGGATTTTTGAATCTGAGGAAAGTCTGCGCAGAGAGGGTTAAGCACTCACATTCGGAGCCGCACCATCGATCGGAGAGGCGGAATCTTCGTAAGCGTCCGGTTGAGACCGTCTCGACAGTCACCTAAATGAGTGCCATGCTCCGAAGTGGCCACTTAGGAAATCGGCCGTGAAATCGCCGCAACTTCGCGGGAGCTATTTCCGTGGTTTCCCCACTCTCTGCGCGGTGGCAAACATTTTCGCGACAGTATCTAAATCTTTCGGCTGCACCTTCCCGGCAGGGATACGTTTCTGCGTGAGATCTTCGAGCTTCAGCAATAGGTCTACCAGTGCCATCGAGTCGATCAGTCCGGAGGAAACCAGTGGAGTGTTCTCGTCAATCGTCGCTCCCGGTTTTCGAATCAGCTGAATGATGTGTTCAATCATCTGCTGCGCCTCTGGTGTCATAAAGCTGTTTTCTCCTGCGACTCGCGGTTCAATTCGGGATGTTCTTTCAGCAGCTTCTCGCGAGTGGCGGCGCGGGCAGGCTTGCCAGCCGTGCTTTTTACAATCCATTTTGGTGGCTTGAGCAAGATCGTCCGCACCGCCACTCCCATGCCGGCGACGATTCGGCTACGGACCTGGGCCTCAACCTCTGCTCCGCGCCCAAGCAACTCTTCCCTTTCGACTTCCGCAACCACGACCACGTCTTCAGTTCCGAGATCCGGATTGTATATGCCCATCGCAATTGCGCGACCGTCATGAATAGCTGGATGCCCGGCGACAATCTCCTCGATGTCCTGGGGATAAATATTCTCACCGCCAATAATCAGCAGGTCCTTCTTTCTTCCCACCACATAGAGTTCGCCGTCCATGCAGAAACCCAGATCACCGGTGCGATACCAGCCATCCACGATCGCCTGGCTGGTGAGATCGGGCCGGTTGTAGTAGCCGGTAAACAAACAGTCGCTCTTGACCAGAATCTCGCCCACGCATCCGTCGGCGAGCAGGACCCCAGAATCAGACACGATACGAATCTCGTGGTTAGGCAATACCTCGCCCGACGAGGTGAAAACAACAGCATCCGGCGATCCTTCCTCCGCAGGGACGATCTGATGTGCCCCACGAAATTGTTGACCCTCGGCCCAGATGCGTACCGGACCGGATTGCCGATCAATGTTCGACTGAGTCACCGCAAAAACATTTTCCGCCATGGCATAGGACGATCGCAGAACGCCAGCTTTTAACCCCGCAGCGGCGAAGGCTTCCTGGAACTCGTCCATGCTGCTCGCGCGCACCGGTTCGGAACAATTGATTACAGCGCGCAGAGACGAGAGATCGTATTCTGTCCACCGCTCCGGAGGTGTGCGCCGTGGTACGAACTGAAAGGCGAAGTTCGGCAGCCACGCCAGCGTGCACTTGTATTCGCTGGTAATCTGCAGCATGCTCTTCGGGTGCATCACCCAATCCAAGGGCGACTGCATCACGATGGATACATGGCAGACCATGGGCAGCAGGAAGCATGCGATCAGCCCCATGTCGTGGTAGAGAGGCAGCCAGCTGTAAATGCGATCTGCAGAGCCATCAATCTTTAATGCCCGCGCTAGATGTTCGATCTGGCGAAGCACCGCTGCGTGACTTAGCGCCACACCCTTCTGCAGTCCGGTGGTACCCGCAGAATGTTGAATGAATGCCAGGCTTTCCGCATGTATCTCGAGGCCGAACGGCTCTACCTCCGTGCCCAAGTCCCTTTCGTCTCTCGCACGAAGTAGCTGCGTTTCATCGCCAAGGGATACGTAGTCGAGCATCTCGCCAGGGAATTCTTCGTCTATAACCACAATCTTGGCGCCAAGATTTGCTGTGACCCCAGCCAATCCGGAGCGATATTTCGCTGGTTCGACCTTGAAATTGGGATAAGCGAGAAACGTCGGCACCGCGCCCAGCATCATCGCTCCGACGAAGGTCGTCACCGCCGCGATACTTTGCGGCATAAGAACGACCACCCGGTCATTCGTGGCAACCCCATTTCTGCGAAGCACTCCGGCTTGCAGGCGGGCACGCCGGCGAAACTCGGCAAAAGTTACCATTTCCCGTTCATCTTCATCGATCCAGGCGGTAATGAACGGGCGGTTGGCCGGCGCCTCATCAAGTGCGTCTATGAGATTGCGGTATCGAAGCACACGTCATTGTAGTAGATGGGCTTGGAGCGTTCTTGTAACGGAACACAGAGCACTTTATTCTTGTTCGCTGTCTTCAACGAGAAACTCCAACTTAGCATTCAGCTGAAGAGTTCGGCGGGCAGTTCGATTTCAATGTCAAGGAAGGAGGGGCGTTGTTCCAACCGATCGCGTACGGTTTGCTCTTTGTGCTTTGTGCGGCGATCTTGAGCAAGGTTCGCTCGCCACGAGTGCGGCAGGCTGTTCTTCTGATTGCGAGCTATGCGCTTTACCTTACATGGGGAGTCTGGTTTGCAGCCGTTCTTTTTACCTCTACCTTGATGAATTTCCTGGTGGGGGAATGGCTTCGCCGAAAGTCTTCCGCGACTGTCTTGTCGACCGGCATTGTTTTGAATCTCGCTCTGCTGGGCGCCTTCAAATACCTTCCCGAAGTTGCGGTCCACGTTCCTTTCTCTTGGTTGCAGAGGTTCTCACATCTGGTACTGCCGTTGGGAATCTCGTTCTGGACGTTTCAGGCGATGAGCTATCTGTTTGATCTTTACCGGGGTGAGGAACTTAACCCTTCTTTTTTCGAATTCGCCTTGTACATGGTTTTCTTTCCGGTAACGATCTCCGGACCCATCTGCCGCATGCCCGACATGCTGCCGCAATTCCGCTCTGAGAAACGGACACCTTGGAGTGACATCGGCCGAGGCATGAGCCGCATCGCGATGGGCGTGCTCATGATGCAACTGGCTAAACTATTGGGACAAGGGATTCTGGCAGGCGACGGAATCAATAGCGGATTTGACCGCGTCACTCTTTGGAGTGGCCCGGATGTCTGGTGCTTGGCATTAGGTTACGGATTGCAGCTGTTCTTCAACTTCGCCGGCTACTCGCACATCGCGATTGGCGCAGCCAATGCCATGGGATTCATCCTGCCCGAAAACTTCGTTCGCCCGTTTGAATCCACTAGCCCTTCAATCTTCTGGACTCGCTGGCATATGTCGCTCTCCTTTTGGATTCGCGACTACGTTTTTCTTCCACTGGCCGTCCTTCGCCGTGAAGTGTGGTGGCGAAACCTGACACTCGTGATATCGATGGTTCTGTTCGGATTGTGGCATCGAGCCAGTGTGCTCTTCCTCTTATGGGGCTTATACCATGGCTTGCTTCTTGTCTTACACCGTCAGGTGCAGCAGTTACAGCGAAAGCTCGACTGGGAACCTCCCGCCAGACTCTGGACGGCACTCTCCTGGATCGCCACGATGGCGCTTATCAACGCAGGGTGGATCTTCTTCCGCGCTAACTCCCTGTCCCAGGTGCGCTGGATGGTAACAGCCGTCCTGTCTGGGAGCTACAGTTCGCATTCTCTAAGTACAAGCCTTTATGTCCTGGTGGCGGGCTTGGCGGTGGGCTACGGAATCGTGCTGCTTGTGGCTAACGCTCTCAATCGCTACTACGCCGAGCCAGAACCTGTGGAAGGTGCCGACCGCGCGAAAGCCCTCGCGCTTATGGCTCGCTGGCGCTGGTATTGGATCCCTCCGCTGTACGTGCTGGCCTTGGTTTTTCTATTGGGGGTTACACTGACCCAACGCGCTAGCTCGTCTCAGTTCATGTACATCAACTTTTAG
>JASHPL010000418.1 GCA_030038125.1 Candidatus Sulfotelmatobacter sp. | reverse complement strand
CTTCGCGGATCGCATCGACGGCCTTGAGCTCGGCTTCACCCGGCAACCCGCCACAGTTAAAAACCACTTCCAGATAGGTCATTGGATCAAATCCTTCGGTATGATGAATTTGTAACTTCCCGGCTCTCGCTCCGGGCGCGAATCCAATATAGAGCATTGGCAATCAAAGAGCACAGGTTCTCACCGCAGCCAATCGGCGAGAAGCGAGTCGCCCTCCATGACCAGCTCCAATCCGATTCCCGTCCTCGAACAAGACCCTGTATGCGGGATGCAGGTGAACCCTACCACCGCCAAGCACATATACGAACATGCCGGAAAGAAATATTACTTTTGCTGCGCGCACTGTGTAGAAAAGTTCAAAGCCGATCCGCAAGGCTATCCTAGAAAGTTCGTGGCGCCGGCGTCCGGGCTGGTAATCGCTGGGACGCCGACCCCGAAACCCACCAGTTCTAAGACCTTCTCTTCACTTTCCGGCCCACAGGCGCGGGCAAACGTAATCGAACCGGGCGTGTCGCCGAAATCTTCGGCCGATAGTGCTCCTGCTTTCGTCTGCCCGATGTGTCCGGAAGTACGCGAGCCGCTGCCCGGAGCTTGTCCTTCCTGCGGGATGGCATTGGAGCCCGAACTCCCCGTCGCGGCCACGCGCACCGAATATGTCTGCCCCATGCATCCGGAAATTCTGCGGCTCGAGCCGGGGTCTTGTCCGATATGCGGAATGGCTTTGGAACCCAGAACCGTTACTGCGAGGGAAGAAGACAATCCCGAACTGCGCGATATGACGCACCGCTTCTGGGTGAGCGTCGTTCTGACCGCGCCGCTGATCGTGGTTGCGATGGGCACTATGTTCCGGCACGGGAGTGGGGAAGTCTTCGGCGGCAGAATGGCGATTGCACTGTCTTGGGTGGAGTTCCTCCTGGCCACGCCCGTCGTTCTGTGGTGCGGGTTGCCGTTCTTTCAACGTTTTTGGACCTCGCTCGCCAATCGCAGCCCGAACATGTTTACGCTGATCGGCTTGGGCACTGGCGTCGCCTATCTCTACAGCGTGGTGGCGACGATCGCGCCCGGCATTTTTCCGGAATCGCTTGGCGGCATGGGTGGTCATCCCGATGTTTACTTCGAAGCCGCCGCCGCAATCACCGCGCTCGTGCTGCTCGGGCAAGTCATGGAGTTGCGCGCCCGCAGCCGGACCAGTGCTGCCATTCGCGCGATGCTTGATCTCAGTCCGAAAAACGCACGGCTATTGCAAAGCGATGGGACCGAAAGAGACATCCCGCTCGAAGAGGTCAAAGTTGGCGACCGCCTGCGGGTTCGTCCCGGAGAAAACGTTCCCGTGGACGGTGTAGTCCTGGAAGGCCGGAGCTCGGTCGACGAATCGATGATTACCGGTGAATCGATTCCGGTAGAGAAGTGAGCCGACGACAAAGTGATCGGAGCCACGATCAATGGCACGGGGTCATTCGTTATGCGTGCCGACCGCGTGGGATCCGAAACCCTGCTGGCGCGCATCGTTCAGCTGGTCGGACAGGCGCAGCGCAGCCGTGCTCCGATTCAGCGCATCGCCGATCGTGTGGCGGCGTGGTTCGTGCCGACCGTTGTTGCTGTTTCGGTCTTGACCTTTGTGGCATGGGCTTTGCTCGGTCCGGAACCGCGGCTGGCGCATGCTGTGGTCAATGCGGTCGCCGTTCTCATTATTGCCTGCCCCTGCGCGCTCGGTCTTGCCACTCCGATGGCAATCATGGTGGGTACTGGCCGGGGAGCACATGCTGGAGTCCTGATCAAAAACGCCGAAGCGCTTGAGATTCTGGGAAAAGTCGACACGCTCGTGGTCGACAAGACGGGCACGTTGACGGAAGGCAGGCCGCGTGTGACGAGCATCTCAGATCGTCTGGCGAACGATGCCGAGTTGCTGCGCCTGGCCGCCAGCCTGGAAAAAGCGAGCGAACATCCATTGGCCAGCGCGATCCTGGAATTAGCCGCCGAAAAGAAGCTCAGGCTTTCTCTGCCACAGGAATTTCAGTCCATTACAGGGAGGGGAATCACTGGCGTTGTCGACGGCCACAGAGTCGCCGTTGGCAGCGTACGCATGATGGTTGAGCTTGGAATTCTGCAAAAAGCCGAGGTCATTTCCGGGTCTTATCCCGGCGGCACCATTCTCTGCGTAGCCGTCGACGGACAGTATGTTGGAGACGTTTGCATCGCCGATCAACTCAAGGCTGCAACCGCTGACACGGTGGGGGAGCTCAGGAAGCGAGGCGTCCGCGTTGTCATGCTTACAGGCGACAACCGAATCACGGCCTTGCGAATCGCCAGCACCGCAGGCATCGACGAATTTGAAGCCGAAGTGCTGCCGGAGCGCAAGTCCGAGGTGGTTCGCAACCTGCAGGAGCTGGGAAGAATCGTCGCCATGGCTGGCGATGGCATCAATGATGCCCCGGCACTGGCTCAAGCCGATGTCGGCATCGCCATGGGCACTGGAACCGACGTGGCTATGGAGAGCGGCAGCATCACGCTGGTCAAAGGCGATCTTACTGGCATTCTTCGAGCCCGCAAGCTCAGCCAGGCCACGATGCGCAACATCCGCGAGAATCTTTTCTTTGCGTTCATTTATAACGCGATCGGTGTCCCTATCGCCGCCGGTGTGCTCTATCCCTTTTTCGGATTACTACTGAGCCCGATCTTTGCGGCCGCTGCAATGAGCTTCAGTTCCGTCTCGGTGGTCGCCAACGCACTTCGGCTGCGAAATATAAAGTTGTAAAGCTACAGAGGATCCGACGTTACCTCTCTAGGGCATCTGCCTTGTGACTGTGCCGAATTTTAGAGCTTGCCGAGGAATTCCGTGATCTCCGGCTCGGTCCAGTCCACTCCGCCAATGAACTTCCGCCGCATGATCCCTGTGCGATCGATCACATAAGTCTCCGGAAATTTGAAGGTGCCGTAGAGCTGATTGCTTTTCTGATTGGGATCGCGGACGGTGAGCAAGTTCACATTGTGATCTTTGACAAATTGCTTATAGGCGTTCTCATCCACATCGACGCTCACGGCAATTACAGTCACGCCTTTCGACTTCATGCGCTTCTGCATCTCAACCAGGGACGGAATCTCTTCCACACAAGGCGGGCACCACGTCGCCCAGAAGTTCAGTACGACGACCTGCCCGCGATACTGGCTGAGAGTGACCTTCGTCTGCGAGTCCTGCACGGTGAAGTCCGGGGCCTGGGACCCGATGCGAGGAGGTCGCGTTCCGCTATAGCAGCCGGAAAGCGCTAACAGTAGCACGCAGGCGAACAGGTACTGCGGAAAGGCGAGGTGTCGCACCTAGCTATAATAATTGAATCAGCGTATGGCCGCGAATGAAACAGTTCGGCGCGAGTCTGGGAACGAAAAGCCCCTCGTTTCCATCATCATCCCTGCACGTAATGAAGAAGCCTCGCTCGCGACCTGTCTCGAATCGTTGACATCGCAGACCGAAGTCAATTTCGAGGTCATTGTCGTCGACGATCATTCGACTGATCGCACGGCGGAGATCGCGTCGTCGTTCGCGGGCGTACGCCTGATCGAGGCCGGCCCGCTTCCTACAGGCTGGACGGGCAAGAACAATGCCCTCGTCAACGGCGTGTGTCACGCTGATGGCAAGTGGCTGCTTTTTACCGACGCGGACACAGTGCATCTGCCGGGATCGCTCGGCCGAGCTATCGCCGAGGCACAGGAGTACCGTGTCGACATGCTTTCGTATTCTCCTGAGCAGATCGCGGTCACGTTTTGGGAGATGGCTGTCCTGCCGGTGATTTTTGCGGAACTGGCAAGGCAGTATCCGCCGTCGAAAGTCAGTGATCCGAATTCGTCTATGGCTGCCGCGAATGGGCAATACATTCTGGTGAAGAGCGAAGCCTATGACGCAGTCGGCGGCCATGCCGCTATCGCCGGCGAAATTCTTGAAGATGTGGGGCTTGCGCGCGCCTTCAAAGCCGCTGGACGAAGGATTAGGTTTCGCTACGCTGCTGACGCCGTCCGCACGCGCATGTATCGTAGCTGGCCGCAACTGCGGGATGGCTGGACGAAGAATCTGGCGCTGCTGTTTCCGAACCCGGGGCGGCTCGCCGTAAGAACGCTGTTGTGGTGGGCGTTGCCTTGGCTATTCATCATCCTCATTCCGGTGCTCCCACGCTGGCTGTGCTTCGCGACTGCGATGGTAGGGTTCTCACGGAACATGGCAAAGCTCCGTCGCGCAAATTTTAGTTTGACGATGGCGTTGTTGGGCACCCTCTTTGGCATGCCGATGTTCGCCTACCTACTTGTCCGTTCCAAGCGGGCCCATGCGAAGGGAACTGTAACCTGGAAGGGCCGTCCGTATTCTGAACAACTGGCCGCCGGCCACTGACAACTGGTTTCTATGGTCTATTTGACCCGCAAAGCCGAATTCTCCGCCTCCCACTACTACCACAATCCGGAATTCTCCGCGGAGGAAAACCTGCGCTTGTTCGGAAAGTGCAACAATGCGAACGGTCACGGCCACAATTACACGCTCGAAGTCACCGTGAAAGGAGAGGTCGATCCACGCTCGGGATTTGTTGTCGACCTCAAGCAGCTCAAGGACATCATGCACCGCGAGGTGCTCGACGCGATGGATCATCGCTTCCTCAACAAAGAAGTGCCTGAATTTTTCAGCCGCATCCCCACGACCGAAAATCTCGCAATCGCAATTTGGCAGCGGCTGGAGACCAAGTTGCAGCGGGCGCGGCTGCACCGCGTGCGCGTCTACGAAACGCCGGAGCTGTTCGTTGACTTCTACGGAGAGGACTAGGGCCGCGAACAGAACTTCGTACGTTTACGAGTTTCATAAAATGATCGCCTATCTCAACCGCCGTTATCGGTTCGCCGCTTCGCACCGGCTGCATAGCCCCGAGATGTCCGCCGAAGAAAACCGCGCCACTTACGGCAAGTGCAACAATCCTCATGGCCACGGCCATAATTACACGCTCGAAGTTACAGTCAGCGGTCCAGTTGACCAACCCACCGGTATGGTCTGCAATCTTGTCGACTTGGATGGTTTCGTCGAAAGGGAAGTCCTCGATCGCTATAACTTACAGAATCTCAACACACTTCAAGAATTTGCCAAACGAGTGCCGACGACCGAGAATCTTTGCGTTGAGATTTTTGAAATATTGCAGCGAGGGTTTCCCTACGCGCATCTGGAAAGGGTGAAGCTCGAAGAGACGATGATGAATTCCTTCGAGTACACCGGCCACAACCAGCCTCGCAGATAGCAATGGCCGACAAGGATCCCCGACTGATGGAACGAATCATGGAACCAGCCCCGATAGGAAGAACAACCGAACCAGCCACAGTTACCAGCGCCAGTTTTGAAGACCTGGTACGCGAAATGCTCGTGCGCTTGGGCGAGGATCCCAAACGGGAAGGCCTCGCCGCGACCCCCAAGCGGGTTCGCAAAGCCATGCAATTCTTAACCAAGGGCTACGAAGAGGATCCGGTGGCCCTGCTCAAGGGAGCACTGTTTACCGTCAGTTATGACGAGATGGTCATCGTCAAAGACATCGAGATGTTCAGTCTCTGTGAGCATCACATGCTGCCGTTTTTCGGCAAGGTTCACGTCGCATATATTCCGAATGGCCGCGTCATCGGCCTGAGCAAAATTCCGCGTTTGATCGAGATCTTCTCCCGCCGCCTGCAGATCCAGGAGCGGCTCACGACACAAATCGCCGAGACTATCCAGCATGCGATCGAACCGCAAGGGGTCGGGGTGGTGGTCGAGGCTCGCCATCTCTGCATGATGATGCGTGGAGTGGAAAAACAGCACTCCGCGGCGGTTACATCTTCGATGCTGGGCGTCTTCCGCAGCGGAGAAGAAACCCGAACCGAATTCCTGTCGCTGATTCGCCAACGTCCGAACGGCGTTTGACGAAGCCCATGAGATGACGGAAAAATAGCTGATCCTCAAGCACGGATGCGGTTTTGGAGGAGGATCGAGATGATGACCTCTGTCTTCGTCGGGACCAGCGTGGACGGCTTCATTGCGCGGCGGAATGGCACGTATGATTTCCTGTCAGTGGGCGAGAACGAACCGCACGGCTATGATGAGTTCATCGCCAGCGTCGATGCGCTGGTGATTGGCCGCAAGACCTTCGAAACCGTGCTCGCTTTTCCCGAGTGGCCATACGGTGAGCGCCAGGTCGTGGTCCTAAGCAGCCAACCGCTCGACTTCTCCACCGTGCGCGGCGGGAGGATTGAGCAGATGTCCGGGGCCCCCTCAGAAATTTGCTCCCGCCTCTCGGCTCGTGCCTTCAAACACATCTATGTCGATGGAGGCATCACGGTCCAAGGATTCCTACGCGCCGGCCTGATTCAGCGCATTACGATTACTCGCGTTCCGGTGCTGATCGGAGACGGAATCCCCCTGTTTGGATTACTCCCGCACGATGTGCAGCTTCGTCACATCGCCACCAAGACCTATGCAGACGGCATGGTCAAAACCGAGTACGAGGTTATCAGTCAGCTTCGCGCGGATAGTCGCTGATCATGAAGACGAAGCAGAAATTGCCCGGAAACAAGGAAGGCCGAAGCTCCCGCCTGGGAAACGAAGTCGCTTTAGTCACGGGTGCTGCGCGTGGCATCGGACTCGCCATCGCCCGTGCGCTTGCTGAAGAGGGCTGCGATCTGATTTTGACTGGCCGGAATGAATGCAACCTGGCCCGCGTTGGCAAAGAGTTGTTTCGCAAACATAGTGCAGATCATCCCAAGCAACGCGTTTGCACCTGCGCCTGTGATGTCCGGGATCCGCACTCGGTGGATGAACTGTTCCGCATGATTCGCCGCGAATTCCATCGTCTCGACATTCTCATCAACAACGCCGGCATCGCCCAGGCTAATCTTCCTGTCGAAAAACTTCCGTTTCCCGTCTGGAAAGATGTCCTCTCCACTAATCTCGATGGCACATTCCTGGTTACGCAGGCGGCGCTTGCCATCATGAAGCGCGGCGGCACGATCATGAACAATCTTTCGGTCGCTGCGAATCGTGTGTTTTCTGGCTTGGCCGCTTACAATGCCTCAAAGCACGGAGCTCTGGGCTTTACCAACACGCTTCGCGAAGAGCTTCGCCCCCGCGGCATTCGCGTTATCGGATTGCTGGCCGGGGCCACGGATACCGATATTTGGAAGGTTCTCTGGCCGCAGGCTCCAAGGCGCAAGATGATGTCTCCGGAAGCGGTCGCGCAAGCCGTGATCGATGTCATTTCGCTTCCGCAGAATGCCACTGTCGAGAATATCGAGATTCTTCCCAGCTCAGGGACCCTCTAACCTCGAAAGGCTGCTGCTCATCGAGAAAACTTCGTCGTTTCGAACGCCGCGGGAAATTGTCTGACTGTAGGCAAACCGAAAAGTCCGGATTTCGCTTCGGCCTAACCTTCCCTCGGGGACTTGGGCACTTGGTGGCCAGCAATCCAGCCTTTTCCTGTGCTCGCCTTTCCGACCCTTCCCAGTCCAAATACAATGTCCACCGTAAGAAACTGGAGGAAGCGTCTATGACCAAGCCGTTTCTCATCGCAGTTCTGCTCACCGCAACCCTGATTCTCCCCGTTCACGCGCAAGACGAAGCGAAGAAAGATGCGGCCATAAAGCCCGCCGACAGTCCGTCAAAAGTGCTGCTGGATTCCTGGAATGACATCGGCCGTAAGCTCACTGCTATGGCCGAGGATTTTCCCGAGGACAAATACGATTTCAAGCCCACGCCCGCGCAGCGAAGCTTCATCGAACAGCTGCTTCACGCCTCCGGAGCCAACTACTACTTCATCAATGCGGCCGAAGGAAAAAAGACTCCCCAGGGTGATCCCAAGCGCGATGAGTTCAAAACACGCGCCGACCTGGTTGCATTTGTGAAGAAGTCCTTCGCCGACGGGGCTGAGTTGATTCGATCGAAAGGAGATACCGGCCTGTCTGATACCCTTGTGGATCCCTTCGCACATCAATATGTTCGGATTGGTGATTATGCCTGGGGTTTCATCGAGCACAGCGGCGAGCACTATGGTCAGCTCGTGGTTTATTACCGCCTCTCCGGACTGGTGCCGCCAGAGTCGAGGCCGAAGAAATAGCTAAATCCACCTGTGATGGGCGCCCATCTGTCTTTCATCTTTGGCGCAGCTTGTGAAAGAGGGTGGGCACCTTTGTCTTTAGCGATAGGCGTACGGGTACCTTCGCGGGCGCTCAGAAAAGACTTTCACCATCAGCATTCCCGCGATGAACCCTCCCACGTGGGCCCATACCGCAACCCCACCCATATCGCGCCCCACGTTTGTGACCGATAAGCTTTCCGCCCCCTCGACGAATTGGATCACGAACCATTCGCCCAGAACCACCCAGGCAGGTAGATAAAGAACAAAAACAAAAAACCACGTCAGCACCCGCGCTCGTGGATACACGACGAAATATGCACCCAGCACTCCCGCAATTGCCCCGCTGGCTCCCACCGTGGGTACGTTGGAATGCGGATACATCCCAACCTGGGTCGCCATTGCGATAAAACCGCTCAGAAGATAAAAAATGATGTATTTAACATGTCCAAGATAATCTTCAACATTATCCCCGAAAAGAAAGAGAAACCACATGTTTCCGAGCACATGCATCCACGACGCGTGGACAAACATCGAGGTGAAATAAGGAACCGCGATTTGCGGCAAAGAGTATCGCGCGGATCCTGACAGGAAAGCCGACAGATGGGCTGGTACAACGCCAAATTCGCGGGCAAAGATCAGCGAACTTCTGGGGTCCAGCGTCGCCTCAAATACGTAAACCAGAATGTTCACCGCAATCAAGAACCAGTTTACGAACGGCGTGCTATACGTCGGTTGATCGTCTTTGAGAGGCAGCATGCGGGGTCTTCAGGCTAAGTTATCTGGTAATTTCGTAATTGTGCAATTTAGTGTCGGCGAAACTGTAAGCCGCACTGCCCGGACACAGACAGCGACCGTAGTTTACTAGAATCGCAGATTTTCGAAATCACTCGATCACTCGGTCGCAATTTCGCCCATGAATGGCGTCCTCATCATCGACAAGCCCGCAGGCCTGACCTCGCATGATGTCGTCAACCAGGTGCGCCGCATTCTGCAGCAGCGGGCGGTTGGTCATCTGGGCACGCTCGATCCCATGGCTACCGGGGTTCTTCCGCTGGTTACGGGTAGTTTCACTCGTCTGGCACAGTTCTACACCCGTGCCGAAAAGACCTATGAAGGCACGATCCGATTCGGCTTCGCCACCGATACCTATGACGCCGAAGGCGAACCGACAAGCGAACCGAAAGAAGTCTGCCTGGACGGGGAGCAGGCCGAATCCCTCGCAATGCGCTGTCGCGGGCTAATCGAGCAAACCCCACCACCGTTTTCAGCAAAGAAAATCCACGGCGTCCCTGCCTACAAACTCGCGCGCAAACATAAAGACCCGGCCCTGAAACCCGTGCAGGTGGAAATCAAAGAATTTGAGATTCTCTCGGTCGATGGGGACCGCATCCGTTTCCGGGCGCGCGTCGCCTCCGGCACTTACATGCGTTCTGTTGCGCACGATATGGGACTGCTGGCCGGCTGCGGCGCCCATCTTGAATCGCTCCGCCGTACCGCCGTCGCGGAATTCAAAATCGAGGATGCGCACCCTCTCAATCAGTTCGTTGGAACGCCCGGAAATCTCGAGGCTTTTTTCGTTCACCCTCGTAAGCTTTTGCCCCAGTTCCCGTCGGTCACAGGAGACGAAGCCGTTGCCGGGCGCATCCGCAGCGGACGGCCCGTTAACCTTCCGGAATTATCGCGCGCACGCCAAGTCAAAGTCTTTGAGGGACAGTCGGAGCTGATCGCGATCGCAACCCGTGTCGCGGGAACGCTCTTTCATGCCGGCATTGTTCTCGGTATAACCCCGAATTCGAGCGGAAAATGATTGGAGCATTGGTTCGGAATTTGTGGCGGATATAGAGTTCCCGGACCCGTGACGCTTATTGACGCAGTCGCAATCTCGCCGGCGGAGAGACCAAAAGCCTAGGGCTTTATGACACGGCTTGTTCTGGTCGGCTGCCCAGAGCACTCCACCGAGTCCCACCATTGGGATCGGGCTTAAAGCCGAACTTGGTTGCGATCACCACCCGTTCTCGAACGGGAGCCAGAGCTTCGCCCACGAGTTCTTCGTTGGTAAAGGGACCGTAAACTTCGGCAGTGTCGAAAAACGATACCCCACGTTCGACGGCTGATCGAATCAGCGCAATCATCTCTTTTTTGTCGGCAGGACCGAAGCCAAAACTCATCCCCATACAGCCGAGCCCGATTGCTGATACTTCCAGATTGCTTTTTCCCAGCTTGCGTTTTTGCATTGCGTCTCCTTACAGATCAAGCCCAGATCCGATATGAAACTGCTTGTGCGCCCGCCTATTCACGATGGTTTCCTTGACTTCTCAGGTACAACGGAATGCGGCGCTGTTGCTTTTCTGCTACTCTCAGGTCAGCCCTGTTGTTTCTGTCAAATGCGCCCGGAAGGTCTTTGGGCTTCGAGCTGACCGCGCCATGTCGAAAGCAACTCAGCAGCAGGACCTCTCCGCATTATCCGCCGCCAAGCGAGGATTGGTCTATCTGACTCCGAACGATTGGACTCTGATTACCGACAAAGCCACTCGTACGCAATTTCAAGCCGGAGATCCAATCGTCCAAAAAGGCAAACGCACCAATGGCGTGTACCTGCTGCTCAACGGGTCGGCCACCGTGCAGATTCATTCTCCAGGAACCGTTTCTCCGATAGGTCCTGGAGAAATTTGCGGTGAGATATCGTTTCTCGACGAACTTCCCGCCACCACGAGCGTGGTCGCGCAAAAGCCGCTGGAAGCACTGTATTTGGATCGTCCGACCTTGCTGAGTCTGTTTGAATTGTTCCCTCATCTCGGTTCAAGGTTTTATCATTCGCTGGCCTGCGGTCTGGCGCGCCGCCTACGCGAACTGATCGCCGTGGAGACTCCCCCGGAAAAGGAATAGCTGCTGCCGTCGAGAAGCCTGTGCTAGCCTAGACCCTGGTCTGTTATTCGGGCCCTCGAGTCGGGCGCATGCGTTGATCCGCCCTTTCTTCCCTATGGCTGACTCCGAAAGTCTGCGGTTGGCACTACTGTCGGCGGGAGTTCTTGGCTTCCGTCACGGGCTAGATTACGACCATATTGCTGCCATTACGGATATCAGCAGCGTTCAGGCTAGAGCTCGTGATTCGATGCGGTACGGCCTGCTCTACGTGGCTGGTCACGCAACCACGATCGCGGTGCTGGGCTCGGCAGCAATTGGGTTCCGACTATCGCTTCCCGCTGCAAGCGATCGCTGGGCCGAACGACTGGTTGGAATTACGCTGCTGACCCTGGGTCTATATGTGCTGGGAACCTTCTTTAAAGCTTCTGAACATCATCACGTCCGGCCGCGCACCCGAATCACGATTCTGGTGAACGGCGTTCTGTGGTTGTATTGGCGCCTGAGCCGAATCTTAGGTGGAACCCGGGTGAGACCTCCCCAGGTTTTCCAGGATGGATATGGAACAACCTCAGCCTTCGTCGTCGGAGTGATTCACGGACTGGGCGCGGAGACGCCCACGCAGTTGCTCTTATTCCTCGTGGCGGCAAATCTGGGGGGCACCGGCGCTGGCCTGCTCGGATTACTGATGTTTATTCTGGGGTTGCTGGTGATGAACACTCTGATGTGCGGGCTGGCGGCGGGATTATTCTCGCTCGACAAGCTCCGCGGCTGGTTATCGCCAAGCCCCAGTAAGGAAGGCTTACTGACGCGCGCGCTTGCGCGTGTCTTGAATTGGATCAGCGCCAACGCGTTGAGCGGACTGACCCTGGCAACCTCGGCTTACAGCATCGTCGTGGGAACCATCTTCATGCTGGGAGTCGCCGATAAACTGCCCTCGCTCACCTGACGAACTGGAACGAGTGCCATACGAGCGAAAGCCGCCAATTCCTTTCTTTCTGTGCAGGTAGGAGCAGCGGTTCTTCCTTTTAATGTTCCCGAACCCGATTACCGCCGTAATCTCGGCATGGGGATTACCGTTGACCGGTCTTAATGTCGCTCCTTAGAGTGCCAACAGGGGGTTGTATGAAAGATATTCACGAGGTCCTGCGGCAGAAGCAGGCGAAGTACGCCCAACTTGGCAAGCAGATCGAGATGCTGCAGCAGGCGGCAGAAAAGCTGCGCGAAGTAGCACCCCTGCTGGCCGAAAACGACGATGAAGACAACGCCGTGCTCGCCGAGGGCGACGATGCCTCGACGGAAGCCATGGCCGCCAAGGCTGGGGCAAGTTCGGGCGGCGCGAATGCGTCAAAGGGTGGGCGTCCGGCAGCGCCCCGGTGGCCGTAGGTTCTTGAGCCGGGCTGTCGGATTCGATTATGACTCTTCAGGCACTACTGGTTTCGAGCGATGATGCCGCAGCCGATGTTTTAGGCAGAGTTCTGCCTGCGCTGGGCTTCGCCATGGATCGCTCCAGCGACCCGGAAGTCACAATCGCGCGGCTGCAGCAGCAGAAGTTCGACGCAATCATTGCTGATTATGACGATCCTAAATCGGCCAACGATGTTCTGGAGTTAGCCAAGCAACTTGGCACGGGAACGCTCAGCGTGGCTCTGGTGGCGGATGCAACCAAAGTGCGTGAGATCCTGAACAGCAGCGCTCACTTTGTGCTCTATAAGCCTCTCTCGGAAGACGCGGTGCGAGCCGGCTTGCGTCCGGTCGCCGCTTTGCTGAGTCGTGAAAGACGGCGTGCATTTCGCGTTCCAGTTCAAGCTCCAGTGGAAATTACGCTGGCCGATGGGCGCAAAGTTGACGGCATTCTGCTCGACCTCTCTGAAACCGGCATGGACGTGCTCACGGCGGAGGCGCAAGCGACGGGCGCTTTGCTCAATTTTCACCTGCAATTGCCGGACGGCTCCCTCCAGATCGATGCCCATGGCGAAGTCGCCTGGGCCAATCCGAATGGACAAACCGGAGTTCACTTCTTGGATGTGCCGGAAGCAACGTCGGCCCAACTCCGTACTTGGCTGAGCGCGGCCGCCTCCACGGGCGATGACAAGAACGAGATCGTCCCGCACTCCAAGCTTACCGATTTGAGTCTCGGTGGTTGTTACGTGGAAACGGACGCTCCGTTTCCCGAGCGCGCCTTAATCGATCTCTGCTTTAAGACGGGAGAGCTTGAGGTTCATACCGAAGGCATGGTGCGCGTGGCGCATCCCGGACACGGCATGGGGGTGGAGTTCCCTTCCCGGACCGCCGAGCAGCGGGCCCAGGTGGAAAACCTGATCAACTTCTTACGCAACTGTCCGGATACGACGCCGGAGCTGCTGATTTCTCCGCGTGCGCTGGTCGCCGATCTCACCCAATTTGAAAACGGCCAGACACCGGACCAAACTTCGGAAATGGAAGATCTGTTACTGGAACTTCTGCGACGAGGAACTTCATTGCAGCAGGAAGATTTTCTAGCCGAACTCCGGCATCAGCGCAGCCCCGAAAACGTAGCCTCTGCCTAGTTTGTTCCACCCCTGACTTGTCTAACGCCGAATGTTAGCCAAATTCCATGAATTGGCCACAGCACTCCCTGTCGCGCGCTATTTGGCCACTTCAGCGTAGCCGAAGACCGCTTTCAACTCCAGAAATTCCTCCAGGCCGGCCTCACCCCATTCGCGGCCATTGCCAGATTGTTTGTAGCCACCAAAACAGCCGGAAAAATCGACCCGCGCTCCGTTGATGTGCACATTCCCGGAGCGGATCCGCTTGGCGACGCGGCGGGCGCGGTCGAGATCGCCGGAAGTTACGAATCCGGCCAGTCCGTAGGGTGAGTCGTTGGCAATGCGAACCGCGTCATCTTCGTCCTGATAGGGAATGATGCAAAGAACCGGTCCGAAAATTTCCTCGCGTGCGATCGTCATATCGTTGCGCACATTCGCGAAAACCGTGGGCTTCACAAAATAGCCCTTGCTAATGCCTTCGGGGCGGCCCGGACCTCCGACGACAAGAGTCGCTCCCTCGGCGATGCCCTGTTCAATAAGCCGCTGAACCTTTTCAAATTGCGCTTTACCGGCAAGAGGCCCCATGTTGGTTTCTTTGCTTCGCGGGTCACCCATTTTCACCGACTCGGCCTCTTGCTTGGCGACCTCGGCGGCTTCCGACATTCGCGATTCAGGAACGAGCATGCGGGTCGGAGCGTTGCAGGACTGGCCTGTGTTGCGAAAGCAAGACTGCACGCCATCGCGGACGGCCTTGCCAAAATCAGCATCGTCGAGAAGGATGTTGGCCGATTTTCCGCCAAGTTCTTGCGTCACCCGCTTGACGGTAGGAGCAGCAGCCGTGGCAACGGCGATGCCGGCACGAGTCGATCCGGTGAAGGAAACCATAGCAAGATCGGGATGCGCTGCAATGGCCGCGCCTACGGTTGCGCCGTCTCCGTTGATCAGGTTGAAAACGCCCGGCGGAACTTTTGCCTCGTCGAGAATCTGCGCGAAAAGATAGGCAGAGAGCGGCGCCAATTCGCTCGGCTTCAGAACCATTGTGCATCCCGCCGCGAGCGCCGGAGCAACTTTGCAGGCGATCTGGTTCATCGGCCAATTCCAGGGAGTAATAAGGCCGCAAACGCCGATTGGTTCTTTGCGCATCAACGTGGAGCCTTTGATTTCTTCGAACTGAAAATGCTCGAGCAATCGCGCCGCTTCGAGCAAATGTCCCAATCCCGCGGGAACCTGGGCTTTGCCCGAAAGGGACGAGGGCGCGCCCATTTCCAGCGAAATCATTTCGGCCATCTCTTCACTCTTCGCCTTGTAAACGTCGATGATTCGTCTTAATAAGGCCAGGCGTTGCTCAACCGTGGTTTCGGAAAAGGAATCAAAAGCGCGCTTGGCTGCGGCCACGGCCTTCTCGACATCCGCTGCACTGCCCAGCGATATGGTCGCGATCGGTTCTTCGGTGGCAGGATTGAATACACTGAAATCGAACGGCTTATCGGGATTGACCCACTTCCCGTCGATATAAAACTGTCGGCAATCTCTCATGCAGTTATTCTAATTTGTGCGGGGCGATGCAGGTCGAGCGCTCGACGCGGAGCCGAATCTGTCGGCACTTTTCTTGTTAATAGCACTGCCGTATCGATGGTCAGATAATAGGACAGTGTGAGGTTACTTCTTACGACCGACCGAAAATCAACCCGGAACTACGTCCCTACGCAATTATGCGTTTTTCGCGTCGATGCTAAAGAATCTGAACCAATGCCAAAATCGAGGAGATGAACCTTACGTCGCGCGTTCCGGAGTGCCCACGTGGAGTCGCGTTGCTCCTGGCCTTGATGTTATTCCAGGCGACGCAACTCGGCTGCCAGAGCAACGGCGCTTCCAAAGTGCGAATTCAATTGCACGATTTGCCGGACGATAAGCAAACAGCTGTCACAAAGCCGGTACAGCCTCCACCTACCTGTCCGCCGGCAGGGCTTTCGCTGCCACAGCCGGCAGAGCGGGACACTGGGCATCACAAGGTCGCCCTCACGTGGAATGCCAGCGTCGCATCGAAGGATTCAGAGAGTGAAGCCATTGGCTACTGTCTTTATCGTAGTAAAGCCAAGCATGCCGCGAAAAACAATCCCACCTGCCCCAAATGCGAGCGCATTAATTCGGTTCCGATCAAGCCCGCAGGTTGCGTCGACGACATCGTCGCGGACAGCACTGTCTACTATTATGTCGTGACCGCGATCAACGCCAAAGGACGCTTGAGTCCGGCTTCAAACGAAATCCGAGTCGCGATCCCATCCGCTAAGCAGAGCGCCAAACCATCTGCTCCAAGTTCGCTTCCGTTCTGTCGCGAGACCCCGTCAGCCGTTAAACCCTAATCCAGGATTCGCACCGCTGAGTTCCGCATCAGCGCAGGCTCTGACAACCGGGAATTAAAATAGCGGCCCCCGCCAGGCTTCGTTCTGCCCAACAGCCGAGGCGGCTGTCCCTACATCAAGTTTTGAGAAATCGCGGTTAATCGCGCGGACCTGGCAGGGCCCGCTGCGGAGGCACTTCTTCTTCGGTACTGTTGATCCGTTTCCACTTGCGATAAACATTTGCCACGGCGAGCGTCCAGAAAGGAACCAAATCGGCCCCAGGCACGAGCTTGCCCAGAAAACTGGGAAGAAATTCCCAATGCCATCCAAGAAGACGAGTCAAGATCGCGGCCACGACCAGGTCCAGCACGTCATCGGAAGGCGAGAACACGCCTTCGGCAAACAGAGGAAAGACGACGATCTGTAACGCGTCGGCAGCCATGGCCAGAATCATCGCCAAGCGAAATGAAGATCGCGGCGAAAGAGATATAGAATCGTCGGGCATAAGGCGGCTGGTTTCTTAATTTCTGTGTGAGCGCGCGACCAGAGCGGTCATCATCGTTGCGTCTTTGCCGAATGGCCTGCGCTTTATACAATTCTTTATTCAGCATACACCCCTCCTTATGCCGCTGAATTCGTGTTTTAGAAGCTGAGAATGACAGACGATCTCAAGCAGGCTGTTGTCTGGAAAAATCTCGTGATCGATGGCCGGGAATATTGCGGTGTCTGGCACGTTTCCGACGGCTGGCTACTGAAAGGGACCGCTGTCGGAGTGCTTAAAGATCAGCGCCCCGTGCAGGCGAAGTACGAAGTCTATTGCGACGAAAACTGGCTCACCCATCGAGTACAAGTGGAACGCACGATCGGAAGCGATGTGAAGAGTCTTAGTTTGACCGTGGAAAGCCGCGGCGCATGGCGCAATTCCGGGCTAGAACTGCCCGCGGTGCGGGGCTGTGATGACGTGGACCTAGCTTTCACGCCGGCGACCGACACAATTGCCATCCGGCGCCTAAACCTGCCAGTCGGGGCTAGCGAGTCGACCATCGCGGCCTGGGTCAACTTCCCCGATCTTTTCATCCAACCGCTATCGCAACGGTACACGCGACTGGAAAAAAACAGATATCGCTACGAAAGCAATACCGGATTTTCAGCCGAGATCACGGTTGATGATTTCGGAATGG
This sequence comes from Candidatus Sulfotelmatobacter sp., assembly GCA_030038125.1. Taxonomy (GTDB): domain Bacteria; phylum Acidobacteriota; class Terriglobia; order Terriglobales; family Acidobacteriaceae; genus Sulfotelmatobacter. The sequence goes on along the minus strand of JASHPL010000418.1, from coordinate 5,591 downwards.
TGATTTCCTACCCCAGCGGCTGGGAACGGATTGCGGCGTTGTAAGAGCTTCCTGCCTTGGCGGAGAAATGGGTATCACTGGCCAAGTACTGCAACCGTTCAGCGCTGTAGCCCTGGGATTTTGGGCACATCCTCGAGGGATGTGCCCTTGTTGCTCCTTACTGATAGCTGAAGGTCAGTTTGTCGAGATAAAGGGTGTAGGGCGACTGCTTGTTATTGCCGTCCATCTGGTAATTGACGGTTACGCCATACCAACCCGGCGCCGACCCCGGATCGTAATACTGGTCGAGAACGTTGGTCTGCCCGTTCAGAGTGATGGATTGAAAGAGCAGCTTGTTATCGGATGTGCGCAGCACGTGAATGGTAATGTGATTCCATGCTTTGTCGTTGGGATAGCACGGCACGCCGGTTGGAATCCAGTGCTGGGCGACGTTGTTCCAGACATCCCACTCATGTCCGCCGGCGATTCGGCATTCGTGGCCCCGAATGAAGCCCATTCCGTCGAAGAATTGATTGATGTCGAATTCCAACGCCTGCGCGAGGGCAAGATTGCTCCCGTAGAAGTAGACGTCGTAGGTGAAATCATGAAGATTGGGAACGATCGTGTGATTCCTATCGAGCATGCCCTGTGACGACAAATCGCCGATAACGTGTCAAGAACTTTGACATCAACAGTTCTCCAAAAAATTATTTGCTTCCGAGACTTGCGGAACTGCGTCGAGACTTGCATGTACGTGAGCGGGCACGGACAGGCATGTTGGAAGAAGTGACTCCGTGGGCTTATCGCCCCGCTCGATTTTTCTGTTCCAGGCGCGTGCGAACGCGTGCTGAGATACATCAAAATCAGGGCAAGCCTACCAAAAGCACTGTATTGTCCCAAGGGAAGACACTCGAAAGTACGTGCGGCAAACAGCTCAGAAACAGCGCAGTCGAGCTTTGTGGCGGAGGATGGTAGTTATGAACGCCGGTCCTCCGCCTCCTACCTTTGTTCCGCCGCTGATCCCAGCCAGGGCGACACCGGCAATCACAACACAAGTTGCGATCACCTTCGTCACCAGCTGCGCTCCGCCAAAATTCTCTGCGAGCCACATTCAGCAACGGCTACATGATGCCGTTGCGATGGGGCAGATCAGAGACGTTTGCGGGAAAGAACTCCTCGTGCGCGCAGGGCTCCGCGCAGACGCTGTTTCAGGCCTCGTGCAAATTGCAAATCGAGAAAACCATCCATCTGCCGCCGGAAGTTCTGGCCGTATCCGTACCACCACACTTTTTTCATGCGCGGCAACAGCTCCAGGTCCACGTACTTCGGCCAAACCATTTCGTTCAGGCCAAAGGCTCCGTGAGTACGACCAATACCGCTGGCTTTCACCCCACCATGCGGAGCTTCGCTAATCGCGAAGCACGAAACGACATCGTTGATCATCACCGTTCCTGCCCGGATCTGGCGTGCCAGGCTTTCGCCATGAGAACGGTCGCGAGTCCAAATGCTTGCTGCCAGACCGTACTCGGAATCATTCGCTAAGCGAATAGCTTCTTGTTCCGTGTCGAAGGCCATGATGGGAAGCACCGGGCCGAAGGTCTCCTCGCGCATGATCCGCATGTCATGGGTCACGTCTGCAAGCACGGTCGGAGCAAAAAAGTTCGTACCGAGGTCCGCCAACCGCGATCCGCCAGCGAGAACCCGCGCGCCCCGCGCTTTCGCATCGTCGACGTGCGTCTCCACGATGTGCAACTGGCGTTCATGGATCAGCGGTCCCACATCCATTTCAGGGTCCATCCCCTTTCCGACGCGCAGCCTCACCGTCTTTTCGGTACAAGCATCGAGGAACCTGTCGTACACACTGCGCTGCACGTAGCAGCGTTCGACGGACAGGCAGGTCTGCCCCGCGTTGACGAAAGCTCCCCAGACGGCCGCGCTCGAAGCCACATCGAGATCGGCATCTTCGAGAACGATCATCGGATCCTTGCCACCGAGTTCCAGCACGACGGGCAGAAGTTTCTGCGCGGCAGCTGCTGCGATACGCTTTCCCGTCACAACGCTTCCCGTAAAGACTAATTTGTCGATCTCAGCCTGTAGCAGAGCCGCGCCCGCGCTCCCGTCGCCAAGTACCAACTGAAATACATCTTGCGGAACACCGGCCGCGTGCAGCAGCGACTGCAACTCCAGTGCGCAACTTGGAGTCAGCTCCGACGGCTTTAAGACCACAGCATTTCCGGCCACCAGAGCGGAAAGAGTCTCAGTTGCGGGAATCGAAAAGGGGTAATTCCAGGGCGAGACAATCGCGATCACGCCGTAGGGTTCGCGCAGCAGTCGTCCCCGTTTCAGCTTGGTGGCGAGATTGCCGTGGGGAACCGCGTCATCGCGCAGCAAGCGCTGGGCATGCTCAATCAGAAAGCGGGCCGCGTCGAGCACCACCGAAACCTCTGTGACCAGCGCCTCCACCACCGGCTTGCCGGTTTCGCGGGTGATCCACTCGGCGACCTCGGTCTTTCGCCTATGCAAGAGCTCTTGAAATTTCCCAAGGATCGCGATTCGCCGCTGCGGCCCAAGCGCTTGCCAGTCGGCTTGAGCGCACCGGGCTCGCTCGACCGCGGCCTGCACAGAATCCTCTGTGGCGCATTCAAACTGCCCGATCAGTTCCCCGGTTGCCGGATTCACCGACACGATCTTCCCTGCCCCGATTTCTGAGTTTACCGACATGCATTGATTGTTACTCCTGACAGGCCAGATTAGGAAACCTCCTCAATATAATCGTGTTGACAATCATCGTTATAATGAATAATATACGCATATGACTCCGAAATCTCAGCCTCGGGGCAAGCAGCGAGTGATGAGATCTCCCGAGGAGGCCGCCTTCCTGGAATTGCTGCGCACCACCGAAATGCTGTCGCGCGGCCTGGTTCCCGTGCTTAAGGCGGAAGACCTCTCAGCCACGCAATACAATGTGTTGCGCATCCTGCGCGGCGCGCCGGAGGGCCTGCCTTGTGGCGAGATTGCCAATCGCATGATCAGCCGCGATCCCGATGTGACTCGCCTGCTGGATCGGCTGGAGAAACGAGGCCTGATTTCACGCTCCCGGGAAACGACCGACCGGCGGATGGTGGTAACCCGAATTACTTCCGAAGGGTTGCAATCGCTGAGCCGTCTCGATAATCCTGTGCAACAGGCACATATCGGGCAACTGGGCCACCTTGGGCGGAAGCGTATGGAACTGCTCACCCGGCTCCTGCATGTCTGTCGGGGCGAGGAGAGCTGATTTTTTACCTGCGATATTCGTTGCAACGAATATCGTGATAACGCATCAAATCTAATTGAAAGGAGCTTCTCATGAGCACACTGACCGTTCCGCAGACCGCGATTACCACCTGGAACATCGACCCGGCCCATTCCGTGGCCGAGTTCAAGGTGAAACATATGATGATTTCCAACGTAAAAGGACACTTTCCCCGAGTATCAGGATCATTGACCCTGGATGAGTCCAACCTGAGCAATTCCCGCGCAGAGGCCTCGATCGAGGCTGCCTCCATCGAAACCCGCGACGCACAGCGTGACGCGCACCTTAAGAGCGCAGATTTCTTCCATGTGGAGAAGTTCCCCACGCTTACATTCAAGTCCACGCGGGTCCGCCTCGAGCGCGCAGGCGAACTGTCCGTGGAAGGCGATTTGACGATCCGGGGCGTCACTCGGCCGGTAGCGTTTTCCGTTGAGGGTCCCACGCCGCCTGCCAAGGATCCGTGGGGCAATACCCGAATTGCGGTTTCCGCCACCACGAAGATCAACCGCAGCGACTTCGGCCTGACCTGGAACGCTGCGCTCGAAACCGGCGGCATTCTCGTCGGCGACGAGGTGACCATCACGCTGGACGTTCAGTTCGTGAAGGCCTGAATCCATTGGCCGACGGCGCACATCCGAGCATGTGCTGCCAGAAAAGAGCAATCTATGTCACTCCGACCAGTCAAACAGATCATTCAACCGAAGCCGACGATTGAAGGCGCGGGCGTGAAGCTGCAGCGCGCCTTCGGCTTCGGCAAGACCAAGGAATTCGATCCATTTCTGCTGCTGGACGATTTCCGCAACGAAAAACCGGCAGACTACCTGGCGGGATTCCCCTGGCATCCGCATCGCGGCATCGAGACTATCACTTATGTGCTGGCCGGCTCCGTTGAGCACGGTGACAGCCTGGGGAACAAAGGAAAAATGACCGCCGGTGATGTGCAGTGGATGACCGCAGGCAGCGGCATTCTGCATCAGGAAATGCCGAAAGGCGATCCCAAGGGACGCATGCACGGGTTCCAGCTCTGGGCAAACCTGCCCGCGTCGCTGAAGATGACCGATCCGCGTTATCAGGACATTCCCTCGAGCGCCATTCCGGAGGTCACCGATGACGACGGAACGCGCGCCCGTGTGATCTGCGGCGAGTTCTGGGGAAAACGCGGCCCCGTAGAAGGCGTAGCAGCTGATCCCAGTTACGTGGATGTTTCCGTTCCACCCAACCAGCGGAAGCGGCTAAAAATCGGGACCACGCGCAATGCTTTCGCGTACGTTTTTGCCGGATCGGGAACGTTCCGCGATGCGTCGGATCCGCAAGCGGTCTTGACCGAATCGGCGGTCGATCCCAATGCCCAACCAAAATATGACGTGAGCAATCACTCGCTGGTGCTGTTCGACCGTGGCGATGAGATCGTGGTTCAGGCCGGCGATCAGGGAATCCGATTCCTTCTGGTCTCAGGCAAGCCGATCGAAGAACCGGTGGCCTGGTACGGCCCGATCGTGATGAACACGCAGGAAGAATTGCGGCAGGCCGTCTCCGAACTGCAAAGCGGCACGTTCATCAAGCACCGGTGACGTAGACTCTGCGCGGCAAAAGAACGTAGGGACAGCCGCCCTCGGCTGTCCCTAACACGCACTGAATCATTCCGGCATCAAAATCAAAATCCCCGCCCTGTCTTCGCAACCCACGCGGAGACCAGAGCGGGGCACCCGTTTCTTACTTTCACATTTGTTAACGGGGCGGACGAATGCGTCCGCCCCTACACGAACATAACCAACTACACCAAGCCCTGATCCAGCATCGCGTTGGCAACTTTCAAAAAGCCGCCGATGTTGGCGCCGTTCACCAGATTGCCCGGCGTGCCGTATTTCTCGGCCGTCTCGTAGCAGTTCTTGTGGATGGCGATCATGATTTTGTGCAGACGGTCGTCGACTTCCTCGCGGGTCCAGCTCAGGCGGGCGCTGTTCTGGGCCATCTCGAGGCCTGACGTTGCCACGCCGCCAGCATTCGCGGCCTTGGCCGGTCCGTACAGGATCTTGGCATCGAGGAACATTTTGGTCGCTTCGAGCGTAGACGGCATATTTGCGCCCTCGGCCACCAGCCTGACGCCATTCTTCAGCAGGTTCGCCGCATCTTTCGCGCTGATTTCGTTTTGCGTGGCGCTCGGGAAAGCGCAATCGGCCTTCACGTTCCACAGCGGATTGTGATCTAGCTTGATGTCGGTGGGCATGAAGATCGCTTTCTTGAACTTGTCCGCATACTCGCGGATGCGTCCACGCTTCACGTTCTTCAGTTCCATGACCCAGGCCAGCTTCTCGCG
>JASHPL010000417.1 GCA_030038125.1 Candidatus Sulfotelmatobacter sp. | reverse complement strand
GGCTGCTCGATGGCGGCCTCGTCTCTCCGGAAAATTTTCGTGCCCAGCTTCGGCTGTTGAAAACTCATTATCACGTGATTTCGCCCGAGGTTTTCCGGGCTTGCCTGCGCGAGGGCAAATCCTTTCCGCAGCTCTCGATACTACTCACGTGTGACGACGGATTGCAGAATGTCTTGAGCGACATGCTGCCGATTCTTCAGCAGGAAGGACTTTGCTGCCTGTTTTTCGTCACCGGAGCGTCGGCCGGTGATATTCCCGGTATGCTGTGGTATGAGGAGCTATATCTCTTGTTGAAATCAGCACCGCCGGGACCGATCTCTATCGACGAGGCGGGAATGGAGGCAATCTGCGAGCGTGACTCGGAGAGGCGCAAGTTTTGGTGGCAGCTCGTAGCAGACCTGTCCGGGCGCGATGAACAAGCCAGGGATCGCTTACTTTGTAGCTTCCGCACGAAATTGAGCGGAAAAGAGAATTTGGAGGAAAAACTCCGGCGCAACGAACCGACGTTTCGGCGCTTCTTCCTCCTAACCGCGGCAGATTTGCGAAAGTTGTCGGTCGAGGGCATGACTATTGGAGCACACACCCTGCATCATCCCCTGTTGGCGAAAGTACCGGACGTATGCGTGGAAACCGAAATATCAGACAGTCGGGCATTGCTGGAGAGGGTCGTGGAAAATGAAATCTGGGCATTCGCGTATCCGTTTGGCAATCCTGGTTCCTTTAGTGGGCGGGAGACAAAGATCGCCGAAAAAACATTCACTTGTGCTTTTGCCAACTTTGGTGGCGGGTTTGGCGCTGAACTCCCGCGCTTCGCACTGCCTCGCGTTCATGTTACCGCGGATATGAATCTCGGAGAGTTTGAGGCGCACGTGTCAGGGGTTTACCGTCGTCTGCAAGCGCACACAATGGCTGGGGCAAGGACATGAAAAATCAGGGCACGAAACACAGCGTCCTCGGAATCATTCCCGCGCGCGGAGGCTCCAAGGGGATCGCGCGAAAAAACATTCGCCTGCTCGCTGGCGTTCCATTGCTCGTATACACAGCGCGCGCCGCGCTGCAAAGCCATTCTCTCGCGCGCATTGTACTCTCCACCGATGACCCGGAGATAGCCCGGATCGGCAAGGCGGAGGGAATCGACGTCCCTTTCCTCCGGCCGAGCGAGCTCGCGCTCGATTCCACTCCGATGATCGACGTCGTTCGTCATGTGCTTGACTGGGTGCAGAGCCAGGGTGCGCATTACCAAGCAATCTGCTTGCTGCAGCCAACCAGCCCACTGCGTACGGCGCAAACCATTGATCACTGCATTGCCTTGCTGTTCGAGCGAGATGTCGACAGCGTCATTTCAGTCCGGCCCGTTCCGTCGGAATACAATCCGCACTGGGTTTACTTTCAAACACCCAGCGGGCTGTTGCAACCCGGCCTGGAGGGAAGCGAACGGATTTCAGTGCGCCAGAAACTTCCGCCTGCGTTCCACTGCGATGGGAATGTCTTCTCCACCAAGACGGAGATGGTGCTTCTAAGAAATCTGGTATATGGCGGAAGAATGCTCGGAGTCGTGTCCTCCGAGGAAGAAGCCTGTGACCTCGATACCGAGGAGCAATGGGCAGCGCTGGAGCAGAAATTAAGATACGTACACGAGTCGGTGATTGGAAGTCATTCGACGCGAGAATGATTTCGTTCGAAACAATTTCGATTGATCGCCTTACTTTCTCTGCCACCAGCAAGACGCTCCATGTCGAACTCGCTTTCTCTTTACTCGAGCACTAGCCAGCTGAAGGGCGCAAACGGCGCTGCAGGTCTTCTTTGCGAGCTGGCTCCGGATTGTCCCGCGCTCGAAACGGTCGGGCCGCGCTACAGCCCCGATGAGCTTCTTGGATCACGGGACGAGGCCCTTCAGATTGCGCATTCGGTAGTTTCGAAACTGCTCGGTAGTGCTCCGGTGATCGAGGGCCTTCCTCTGCTGAGCGTCTTCGAAGAAGCTCTGCTCGAGGAATTCAGCTATATCGCACAGGCCTTCCACCTCGATCAGTGGATACGAACGCAAGGGATCTCCACGTGCAGATTTATTTCCCATTCGCCCTGGCTCGATCGACTGAATCAGGTCCGTGCAATTACCGGATCGGGCTATGAGCTCGCCGCCGATGCATCGCATCTCGGAAAAAAGTCGAGCGTGCAAGCCATTCGAAAGCTGCGGAGTCTGCGTCCCACGGCTTGGGAGATCCTGCGACGTATTTCTCCATATTGGGCGCGGATGGTCTCAGGTTTGTCAGCGCGCGGTCAGGCTCGCAAAGCATCCAATGGCGGAGCGTGGTTTTATTCGAATGCCTACACCTTTACCAAGATTGGCTTGGCCTATGAGCCATACATCCCGGAAAAGCTTAATTTTCTGGTAGAGGATCCAGCCACCGGAGGCAAGGCCTTACGCGAGCGAGGGCGTGATTTCTATTCCGTGTATGCGTGGTCGCGAGGGTCCGACATTCCTTCCGACATCGCGAACCGCGAGACGGGGGCGAAACTTCTGGCTGCGATCGAAGCAACGGCACTTTCGCGCGACGAAAGCTTGTTGCGCACCGCCTTCCTCAAGAGTAAATGCTGGTCAGAATTTCTAATCGGCAACTTGCCGTTTATTCTTTTCAACGGCCGCGCCCTTGAGCGATGGAGCAGGGCGGTGAAACCGGAGTTGATCGTCGTCGGAAACGCGGGCGATGAGCGCGTCCTGCTTATGCGCGAGAGCGTCAAAAGCGTGCCGGTCGTCATGCTTCAGCACGGCATCATGCATTGGGTTTATGGAGTTGCCGATCAGCCCGTCGACGCATTTCTCTTGCGTGGTGCGTTTTTTCAGCGCGGGATCAACCACGAACTGCGCAAGAAGAGCTTCGTACTCAATGTTCCCGACCCCGCGCCTCAACTGCAGCAAAGGGCCCGCGAAGACATACTCTTCATCACCGCTCCCTATGAGATCTTGCCGTTCTTTCATCGCGAAGACCGGCGCGACATATTACGGTCGCTGTTGCGCGTTTCTCATGCCAGCGGTCGCTGTCTGACTCTTCGCGTGCATCCGATGGAGAAAATTGCGAACTACAAGAAAGAAATTGGCGAACTCCAGGCAGAGTTGGGGTTTACCGCAAAAGTAAACTATTCCCAGGGGCCTGGTGCAGAGCAGGTATTGACGCGCTCCCGAATTGCGGTCCTCTTTTTCTCTACCATGTTTCTCGACTGTCTGCGTCACGAAATACCGATTGTCAGTTTCGACTGGCACTGGTTTGCCAACAAACGCCATTTTGCCGAGCAGGGTATTTTCAATTTTGCCAGTGATCTCGCCCACTTTGAGCGGTTACTCTGGCAGGGCATTGAAGCACGCCTTCCTCAACGCAGCGGCGGAATCCAGGATTTTCTTGCTGCAACGCGTCCCGAGGATGTTATGAGATTTTTTCAACAGATTCGGAGTGAAAGCAGGGCGACAAGCAATAGTAGATAGCGTCGGAATAAACGGCGCGTCGCGGATTCAGCCTTCGCGCAATTCTTCCTCCAGTCGCGTTCTCGGCATTTAGCGGCTAGCCAACTTGATGACAAATTCTTCCCATTGCGGCGCAATAAGGTCCCAATCCCAATCTTGCGCCATCGCAGCCCCGCGCTTGCCCATGTTTCTGCGTTTTTCCGGATCGTGAATCAATGCACCCGTGTGCGCAATGAGTTCTTCGTCTGACCAAGCGACCAGTCCATTCACCTCGTGGATTACAGTCGGCGATTCATAATAACCGTTAAGAACAACGGGCAGGCCGCACGCCACTGCTTCCTGAGCCACCTTCGGGGCGCCCTCCGCGTGTGATGGCAGGACAAGTAGTGACGATCTCCGAAACTCCTCTGCCAGACGCTCCGGTGTAAGGGGACCGGGAAAGCGAAGGTTGCTCAAGCCTCTTCGCTTTGCCTCTGCGTTGAGTGGCCCTGTCAGTTCGCCGTTGCCGAACCAAACGAAGTCCGCCTCACGGAAGCGCTCCGCCAATGACAGAAACATTTGTGGATGCTTGGAGCTCTTCACCGTTCCACAGCCTACGACCCGGCATCCTGAGGACTCTTGCCGTCCCTCGCTATGAAATGTGGTGCTCTCTATCCCGAGAGGCAGGTACGAAACTTTTTCGCCATAGAGAAACTTGGCCACGCGTGCAAGGAATGGGCTGATTGCGATGATGTGGTCTGAATCTGCGTAAAGGCGGCGAATACGCGGGAGGCTTTTCTCCGTTCCTGGTTGCGAAAACACTTCGTGCCCAACGAAGTCGGAAACGCGTTTCACGGAGTCTGGAGAAGCGATGATTCCTTCCAGCGTTGCAATCACTTGCGCTCGTCGTCCGGACAGTGAGCGGAGCCTGAGCCCGGCAAGATCGCCCCAATGAGGCCCCGGGTAAAAGACGGCATCAAACTTTGACTGGTAAAGAAGAGCGAGCTCAAGTTCCCACCAACGCGACCGTGAGATTCGTAGAGGTTCACAGCCATTTCCGGAAGCGAAATCGACTGGGTCGCTGCGCAGCGCCATCCATTGAGCGCGAGGATTTGAAAAACGCGACAGCAGCGCTCTTGCATTCAAGTTCTGCGCGTTGGTATCCGAGCGATCCATCCATCTCGGAACAAAGACCTGAACCGCCATGCCGCCATTTTATCGACGATCCTGGCATTTCGGATCACGTTAGCCGCGCTGAACGTCAGAGAAGATTGCTCGCGGCGTAGATCTGTGCTCCAACCGATGCTTCGAAGACGATGAAAGAGATCGCAGCGATTCGATGACGAAGTCCTGATCCGATTCCGCCAGACCGACGGAACAAGGCAGACTCAGGGCGCGAGCGTGCAGCCAATCCGCCGTTTCACAGCGGAACGCCTCGCAATCGCGATGCGCGGGGCTCAGATGCATGGGCTGCCACAGCGGACGCGTCTGAATGCCCTTGCTCGCGAGTTTATTGAGTGCGGCGCGCGCGCTCATTCCAAATTGTTCTTCTTCGATCAAAATCGTGTACATCCAAAAAATGCTTCTTGCCCAAGGCGCTTCCCGCATCAGCGTAACTCCAGGTATTTCGTGCAGAGCCTCCTGATAACGCGCGGCGATTGCGCGCTTTTTCTCGATGTACTCGGCGAGCATTTCCAACTGAGCGCATCCCAAGGCTGCCTGAATATTCGTCAGCCGGTAGTTGTACCCGATCTCTCCATGTACGAACTCGATAGAATCGTCCTTCGCTTGTGTTGTGAGATATCTCGCTTTTGTCGCCCATTCCAAATTGGAGGTGACAATCGCTCCCCCACCTCCGGTCGTAATGATTTTGTTCCCGTTGAAGCTGAAGCAAGCAATCTGGCCGGTCGACCCAACATTGACTCCGCGGTATTTCGCGCCCAGACATTCGGTAGCATCTTCAATGACGGCCAGTCCGAACTCGCCTGCGATTGAAAGGATCGCGTGCATCTCCGCTGGATGCCCGAGAATGTGAACCGGCAATATCGCCCGCACCGGCCGGCCGCTCTTCCGATTGCGAAGTTCCCCCTGTGAGTACTGGCAGTTATTTTTCAGGAAATCTCTCAGCTCCTCCGGATCCATTTGCCAGAACTGGCGTTCGGCGTCGATCAGTACGGGCCACGCCCCGACGTAGCGGATTGCATTCACCGGAGCAATGAATGTGAGGGTTGAGACCAGCACTTCATCTCCGGGCCTCACTCCGCTGACCAGCAGCGCAATGTGCAGGGCAGACGTTCCGTTGCAGGTTGCGACTGCCGCAGGCGCGCCCACGGCTTCGGTGATCATGCCCTCGAATCGGTTGACATATTCGCCGACGGATGAAACCCAGCCCGTGTCGAGACACTCCTTGACATAGCGCCACGCATTCCCACGAATCTCGGGCGCAGACAGTGGGATGAATGTGGTTGCAGTCTCAGGCACGCTCATGACCTCACTCCGGTGATGGACGCGCGGTTCAGACGGCATAAACGCCAGTCCGATACTGGTTCGAGTTTTCTCGCATCCAGTCCAGTGTTTTCTGCAGTCCCTCCCGCAGGCCTACGTGGGGACGCCAGCCTAGAAGTTCACCCGCCAAGCGATTATCGGCACACAAACGTTCCACTTCACTTCCCGATGGCCGGATGCGCTGTTCGTCCTGAACGATCTGACACTCCACTGCTGCCAGGCAGCAGATCAATTTGGCCAGCTCGCCAATCGATATTTCCTTTCCCGAACCCAGATTGATGACTCGACCGACCGCGCTCTCGCTTCCCGCGTTCAACATGAATCCACGCACAGTGTCTTCTACGAAATTGAAATCGCGAGTGGGTGCGACATTCCCCACGTGAATTGGCTTGTTTTCGAGAGCCTGCGTCATAATCGTTGGAATGATCGCGCGAGCGGATTGTCGCGGCCCATACGTATTGAAGGGACGAACAATGCTGACGGGTAGAGCAAATGAACGATAAAAAGACTCCGCCAGCTTATCTGCGCCGATTTTCGTCGCAGAATACGGCGATTGCGCCTGCAGCGGATGCTCCTCCGCAATCGGGATCTGCTGAGCCGTACCATACACCTCGCTGGTTGAGGTGTGCACGACGCGCGACACCCCAGCGCTGAGGGCCTCTTGCAACAGCTTCAGAATGCCACCGATATTCGTGCTCACGTAGGATGACGGCGAAACGTATGAATAAGGAATAGCGATCAGCGCTGCGAGATGGAATACCACCTCGATGCCCTTCAAGGCGGTGCGGACGCTGTCCACTTCACGGACGTCGCCGGCAACAATTTCCATCTCATCCTTAAGATCACTCTGCTCCAGCCATCCGCGATGCCCAGTGCTGCTGTATCGAACCATGGCGCGGGTTCGCGCCCCGGCTTTGACCAGCGCCTCGGTCAGGTGGCTGCCGATAAAACCACCCGCGCCGGTCACGAGGACGGACTTTGAGTTCCAATTCACCTCCGTCCTCCGATCCGAGCCACATCCTGTTGCGCTTGCTCGTAGTCCTGATGCCGTCCGATATCGAGCCAGTACTCCCAGACCGGAAAGCTGATCACCTTCCCGCCAGCCTGGACCACCGCTGTGATGAGCTGCGGCATATCGAAATGCTCGCCCGAAGGAATCAACTCTCGGACAGACGGCGAGATCAGATAGATTCCAGCGTTGACGAAAAACTTTACAGTAGGCTTTTCGGTGACAGCCGTGACATGCAGGCCATCGGTCTCAACTACTCCGTAAGGAACATCGAACTCATATTCACGCACGGCGACCGTCATTTCAGCTCGATGCTCGAAATGAAAACTGAGCAGCGCGCGGAAATCAAGAGACGTGAGAATATCCCCATTGATGACCAGGATAGGATCGTCGCCCGAGGTCAGCGCCAGTGCCCCCGCCGTACCGAGCGGTTTTTCCTCTGACAAGTAGCCCACTTCAATTCCGAAGGCCTCTCCGTTTCCGAGATGCGACGAAATCTGATCCGCCTTGTAATGCGTGCTGATGTTGATTCTTGTAACTCCAACTTGCTTCAACTGCTGTACGAGACGCTCAATGAGAGGCCGGTCTCCGACCCGCAGCATGGGTTTGGGGGTTTCGGCCGTGAGTGGCATGAGCCGCTTGCCATACCCCCCGGCCATCACCAGCGCGTGGACCGGCGCTTGCAGCTCTCCTAGCAAGTCATCGAGCACGGCGAGTTCAGTTACCCTCCCCTGTTCGTCAACCAGAGGAATCTGCCGAACGGACCTGCTGTGCATTTCGCGAATGATGCTTTCGCGCGAACTGCCCTGTGGAAGGATCACAGGCCCCAGTTTGTTTCGCGCGCGAAGTTTTTCGACCAGGTGTGAGACCGGCAGTTCCAGTGGCATTCCCGCCAGCACGGCGCGCCGCAGATCGCCATCGGTTAAAGTGGCCAGCAGTTGCTGATTCTCATCGACCACAAGCGCAATGCCCTTGGCTCCTCGGTCGATGCTGGCGATCGCATCGCGAAGCGTGTTCTGCTCGCTCAGGAAGAATTTTTTTGCAAGCTGCGTCAATGGCTGAACCTCAAGCACGTCCCGGCGCCGGATCGATTCTATGAGCTGCTAAATTTCCATAGATATTACCATCGAGCCTTTGAGCAATGGGTCCTTAAGAAATATTGAGCCCTTGCGAGACGGCCAGAAAGTAAAGCGGATGATTTGTTTTCCACAGGCACAGTCGCGGGGTTTTTGAGTGTTCTCGGCATGATCGCTCGAATATGCTCGTCACAAAATGAGGGCTCACCTCATGGGATACACTACACTCATTTCGCGACTGGGATTAGCCGTAGCAGTCCGGCAAGGCGAAGTCGTGCCCATGGCAGAATTCGCGATTAGCGGAAGGAACATCGGAGATGGCCGCCCCTGCTTCATCATCGCCGAAGCCGGTGTGAATCACAATGGCAGTTTGGCCTTGGCGAAGCAATTGGTCGATGCGGCGGCCGAAGCGGGCGCCAACGCGGTTAAATTCCAGACATTTAAGGCATCGGAACTTATTTCCGCAGCCGCCCCGAAAGCGGACTACCAGAAAACGACAACCGGATCGGAAAAGTCGCAGTTGGAGATGGTGCGTCGACTGGAAATGCCTGAAGAAATGACCAGAGCAGTCGCAGACTATGCGGGTGCTCGAAAAATCCTGTTCCTCTCTACCGGTTTTGATCAGGAAAGCATTGATTTGCTCGACCAACTCGGCGTTCCGGCTTTCAAAGTAGGATC
>JASHPL010000416.1 GCA_030038125.1 Candidatus Sulfotelmatobacter sp. | reverse complement strand
CGATGGCGAAACCCAACTAGATAACAGCCAGCTTCAGGCGGTTCTCGACGACTACCTCACAAACCGTGTACAGCAGTCGGACCTTCACCCTGACGTGTGGCCACCGATGATTGTTCGCGATACCAGCACAATCCGCGATAAGCTGCGAGCAGTGGCGGGCGCAAAATACACCTATGCGGAACTTGATGACTATACCGACCTGATCGCCCGTACATTGTTGCGAGTGCCGCAGACTTCGCGGATCGAGCGCAAAGGCGTGTTGCAGCAAACCGTTTATCTCGATTACTCGCAAGAAAGGCTTGCGGGATACGGATTCCAGCCAAACAACCTCGGGAACATCCTTGCCGCCAGAAATATCACGCTTCCCGGCGGGACGCTGCGGGCAGGAACCAGCAATATCGTCCTTGACCCTTCCGGAGAATTTCAGACAGCGAGAGAAATCGGCAACGTAATTGTTGGCAAGTCGGCTACGGGAGAAGCCGTCTATCTTCGCGATCTCGTGCAGATCAGTCAAGGCTACCAGAGCCCCGCACAATACCTCAACTACTACACCTGGCAAGATAAGCAAGGTCGATGGCACCGAAATCGAGCGATCACTTTAGCCATTTACATGCGCTCCGGTCAGCAGATTCAAGAATTCGGCCGCAACATTAACGATGAACTAGCGCATGTCGTGACATTGCTTCCCCCCGATCTGATCATCGCACGAACCTCCGATCAACCTCTTCAAGTCAAGGAAAACATCAGCCTTTTCCTGGATGCTCTTTACGAAGCCATCCTGCTTGTTGTCGTCGTCGCCCTCGTCGGATTCTGGGAGTGGAGATCCGCCTTCCTGATGGCACTGTCGATCCCAATCACGCTGGCCATAACGTTCGGGATGGCGTTCACGGTGCGGATCGATCTGCAACAGGTTTCGATCGCTACTTTGATCATCGCGCTTGGACTTCTGGTGGACGATCCGGTAGTTGCAAACGATGCCATCAAGCGCGAATTGGCCGCCGGGCAATCTGCGTTGAATGCATCCTGGCTCGGTCCCACCAAACTCGCCCGCGCCATACTCTATGCAACCGCGACGAACATCATCGCCTATTTACCATTCCTGATGTTGACTGGAAACACAGGCCAGTTTCTCTACAGCTTGCCGATCGTCATGACTTGTGCTTTGGTTGCTTCTCGAATTGCGTCCATGACATTCATTCCACTCCTCGGTTTCTACCTGCTGAAACCGGCGAAGAAGCAGGAGCCTACGATCGAAGCGCGGCGCACACAAGGTTTTTATGGTTTCTACTACCGGGTTGCAGGCTTTGCGATCGAACATCGCTGGCCAGTATTTGCCGGTTCGGTTGGGTTTCTGCTGATAGGGGGTCTGGCAGCGCTCACGCTAAAATCGCAATTCTTCCCCGACGACGTTCAGTACTGGTCCTATGTGGACGTATGGATGCCGAACAATACTCCATTTTCCGTAACCAACGACACGGCCATGCGGGCGGAACAAATCATCCGTCGTGTCGTTGATGACTACGCGCGGCAGCATCCGGACGTGGAAAAAGCTAACTCCGGAGCCTTGCTGGAAGCTCTGGCCACTTTCGTCGGGGGCGGAGGGCCGCGATTTTGGTTCTCGGTGTCGCCCGAGCAGCAGCAGCCCAACTATGCGCAAATCATCATCCAGCTTCGTGACAAGGAAGCCACGCCCGCCATTATCAAACCGCTGCAGGATGCATTGGATCAGGGAATTGCCGGGGCAAACCTCATCGTTCATCAACTTCAAACCAATCCGGTCGAGGTGCCAGTTCAGGTGCGGGTCTTCGGATTTTCTGACGTTGATCCTCAGAACGAGGCGCTGGATAACGAGGTGCTGCGCCGAATCGCAAAGCAAACCAAACGCATCCTGGAGGACGCTCCCGGCGTCGCAGTCGTACAGGACGACTGGTTTGACGACAGTCTGGAAGTAAAGTTCCGCATCAATCCTGATCGCGCCAATATGGTAGGGATCTCCAATCGCGATGTTGCCAATTCGGCAATGGCCGGTGTGAGCGGGGTCGCGCTGACCTCGCTGAGGGTGGGAAACAAACAAATTCCTGTTGTGGCCCGGCTGCTCCCGAGCGAACGCGCAAGGTTATCTGATGTTGAAGATCTGTATGTGTATTCTTCGATCAATCAGCAGAAAGTTCCGTTGCTCTCGGTCGCGTCTATCCAGAACACGCTGGAGACTCAGCGAATTCGTCGCCAGGAACATTTTCGGATGATTTCCGTCAACTGTTATCCGCAACCGGGTGTGCTGGCGTCGATGGTTTTGAAAAGTGTAATGCCTAAACTCGAAGAGATGGAGCAGACTCTTCCTCCGGGGTATCGAATTGAAATCAGTGGAGAACGAGCAAAGCAGCAGCAGGGGTTCACGAACCTGGTCATAGTTTTGTTGATTTCGATCCTTGGCATTTATGGCGCTCTTCTCTTACAGTTCGGCAATCCGGTCAAACCGTTATTGGTATTCGCCGCCACACCTTATGGTGTGGTCGGAGCTCTCGTATTATTGGCATTGACAAGGACTCCCTTCGGCTTCATGTCCTTCTTGGGGATCGTAAGCCTGATCGGAGTGATCGTCAGCCACGTGATCGTTCTGTTTGATTTCATCGAAGAGATGCACGAAAGGGGTGAACCTTTGGAGCAAGCGCTGCAAGATGCCGGGATCGAACGCTTGCGGCCAGTGCTTATCACGGTAGGTGCAACCATCCTCGCACTGTTTCCGCTCGCCAGTCACGGAGGTCCGCTATGGCGTCCTCTGTGTTACGCCCAGATCGGCGGGCTGGCGGTGGCAACTTTTATCACACTATTGCTCGTGCCAGTCTTGTACTCGATCGCAGTGCTTGATCTGAGAATCATAAAGTGGGGAACGCGCGAGCCCGAAAGCTAATTTTCATCTGATTTGCGAACACAAAGATCAAGACACTCATGAAAAACTTGCGCACAGACCCATAACGCCGCAACAGCCTATGAACATCGAGTTGAAGTGAATGGCGAGGGCGTTGCCGAGGAAATCGCAAACAAGGTAGACGAGGGTTCCGACCCACACTAGTTGTGCCGTACGCGAGCCACGCAGAACCAGGATAGCCGCAATCACCAGGACGGGCATGATGAGCACTGGGATCCCCGCGTTGCCTCCGATACTCAGGGCAGCCTGGCTGCGGGTTTCATCTGCATACACGGAACGAAGGATGGGTCCTCTGCATGACGCCATCGCGAGAATGATAACCAGTGGGAAGCTGAGCCACAGCGTCCATCGGCTGTGTTCATTGTTGTTCATGTAGCTTTCGCCGAATGGACGGCGGCCCGTATGTTTGCAGCGAATACTGTGCGGAATCATTCTTCTCATTTCTATGTATGGTCTCCCATCCAGTCGGTACCTGATTCATTCAAAGCCCTCCAAGCATGAGTCGCACCTTTGTATGTGGGACGGACTTCCATCCAATTACCCAATGTGTCGCAGGCCTTCTACGATCGGTGTGTGCGAGATCCGATGTGCAGGGTATGCCGCGCTGAGGCAGCCGACGATCACCGCAACCATGAAGCACAACGCCATCGCTCGTTGCCGCAGCAAATCTTCTGATGCTGCCATGTGATCCAGGGGCGACTGCGCTCAACGAAGAAATGTCCGGCGCAACGAACGATGCCGGCCACCTCCAGAGGAGGCCGGTTCATGCGCTCGGCGTCGGATACCTGGCAAGGAAGCGAACTCACGGATGTCACCGCGAAGGTGATCATCCACGAAACTTTCGTGGAGGACAAATTGCCGTCGGCAAGGCTTGTCGAAGTAAGCCGATCTGGCCTTCGTCCTCTCAGGTCTCCTGACATCGCAGACAGTATTGCGTCCAAGGGAGAGCTTCCATCCTCCGTGCCGAAATTTCATCCCCACAGCTTGCGCACACTCCGAGGGACCCGTCAGCGATTCTTCCCAGCGCATCCTCAACCATGCGTGGGATTGTTCTCTGCTGGCTGATCTGTCCGAATAATGACTCTTTCGACATAGTGAGGACACTCCGATCAGCAATATCTTGTGCCGACTCAGCGTCCAGGGCCTGCGTTTCATTCTCAAGGCGCCTCGGGGATTCTAAGGTTTGCTGGCGTCGCAGTTGAAGCGTTTGTTTGATCCGCTCAAACTGTGTGGCTGGTCTGGTTCATTTGTTTCCTCACGTGATTCACCATCGTCGAACTGTATGTCCACCACCTGTGACGCCCGCTTACTCCTAGAACACTTTGGAATAGAACGTCCGATTTCTGTCCGCTTCTCGCAGCCGCTGGTTTCTCGGCAACACTTCCCGCAGAGCCCATTCGATGTGATCGACACTCTCAGAGATCACCCGAATACTTTGCTGGTTTTGGATCGCGTCGGTAGATAAGGAAATCGCCGCCAGAGCATTGCGGATGTGGTGGTTCATTTCTGCGATCACCTGCATCCGCAGTAGCGCGGCTTCCCGCCGTTGGTTCGCCTGGTGTATCAGCCCCGCTGTCAAAACCGCAACAACAACCGCAGAGAGCCCTTCCGCCAGCAATCGTTCCCACAGCCGGCCCAGGTCCGGAACGAGCAAGTAGTGCATCAGTTCGGTCACAAGAAAGGAGACCATTCCCACTGCGGCCGGAACCAGTTTCGAACCGATGCCCGCAACCGACTTTCCGGGGACTCGTTTGGCAGTAATTCCCTGTGTTGACAAAGAATTGACCATCTCAACCTCCAAATTTGGTTCACACGACTCACGGATTCTGCGTAGCACGACGTAGGTACCACCTGCGTCATGATCGTGTTTGCTGGCCGAGCCGTTATCGACGGCCTAGATGACGAGGACTAGTAAGTCGGAGGTGGGCGGTTGAAATGGAAACCTTTGGTTTGTATCGCCTCGAGCGCTTGTTGAGTGAACTTCCAGTTTGCTCTCTCCACAGTCAGAAGAATGACAAAAGCGCTTACGGGGGCCGTCCATTGCAATCTGTCAGAGTCGAAGCGCTGATTCTGACCGTGAGTTGAGCCTGCACTGATCGAACAGTGCAGAACTGAAGCCGAAAGAAATCTAACCGGAACGTTCTGCGCTACTAAAAGCGACGACAGGACCACAATTGCGGGAACCGCCGCGATCCAAACCGTCGTGAATATGCCTTTCCGCATGTGTCGATCAGGGGTGTCGACCGGAGCCCTAGAATTCGTGATGAGAATGTTGGTCTAATGGGTTGCCCAAGTTACCATTTTTTTCAACGATACTTTGTTCGTCGAGCCTCCCTCGCACTCCAAGACTGTAGGAACGTCAACTCCGTGCTTTACTTCGACGACCAGGGCAAAAACGACCTCATCCAATGCTCCGTGAAAAACTCGTGATTTGACATTCGACGCGCCAGTCGATTTCGTTCGGCTACCGCGGACGCATCTTGAGAGCTGCTCGATTGCCTCCTCCTTGCTTACGAACATGCCCGTTTCGGAATAGATCTGCATTTGGACCTCTGATTAATCCGACACAAAGAGTATTGGAATTGTGGACCGTGGCGCCGCAATCTTGGGTGACGGAGATCGCGTTGTCCTCGCAATCTATGACGACTCAATCGATTGCGATCGTTTGCCAAGCCTTGAGAGCTTCGTCAGCATCGGGTGGCGACAAGAACCGTATGTCCTTGCAGTGCCAATATTGATAGGTAGAGCAGAAGGCTGCCGGGATCATCGCTGGCACAAAGCACCAGCCAACTCATCAAATTAGCCTTTAGCTCATGTACCCGTCTCAATCGGCTACAGCAGAGACGAACTAGTGGGTCATTTCTCCTTGAATTCCGCCCAGGTACCGCTGTTCCCGTAGTAGATGCGCATATTGCATTGCTTCGGCTCCGTGTGCCCGAAGAAGACCGTGAATTCCTTCTGCGGTTCGCTGAGCTGCGCCATTAGCATGCCAATCCGTACTACATCGAGGTGTTTATCGTACTTATTACCTGCACTTACGTTCTTGTTCACAACCAAAGTCCACGCGTCTTTTTCGCGCACGATGTACATGCTGTAGGCACCCATCGGAATGTCTGTGTTGCCGGCGATGAGCGGCGTCCCCGTGAAAAGCAACATGGGTTGGCCTTTTGGGGTCCACAACCTCCCGGATGGAAGATCCCGGCCCGATGTTTCGTTGTTGTAACGAACCGTAATTTGCTTTCCGTCTTGGAAGCTGCAAGAAGCAGTCGGTATGTTCTTCGGGTCGTTCTGTGCTGCTGTTACCCCGCCTAAGCTGACCAACAATATCGTTGTCATCAGTAGCTTATGCATTGCTCTCTCCTTTTTCTCGCGGTTGGAAATTCATAAACTCATACTCGGCATGCCACCCCATTGCCGTTCCGCCATTATCCCTCTCCGAAATCATGGTAGCGTTGGTGCGTAATAAACATGGGACGGCCCAGTGGCGCCCAGAAAAAGTGCCACCGCAAGCGTAAAGATACGGCAAGCATCACCAGCTCTCGCGCAAGATCAAGATAAGGAGTCAAATCTGGCTTTTCCCAACAACCACCAAATGTTCCTTGATCGAGCGGACGATGGCACACTCCCCTAAAGCGATAACAAAGCAGCAAAGTCAGTCGCCAGAAGCAGAAGGAAGTTAAAGGGGCGGCGGCACCGTTACACAGCAGTCGCCCTCACACGGCCCACTGTGCAAGCGCCAATTGGCCAACCCGATTCTGCTGCCAACACTGTTCATTGTCTTGCGTGCAGAATGGCTTCTCCTTTCCGTAGCTGATCGTCTTAATGCGGTCTGCCGAGATACCCTGCTGTAGAAGCGATTGCCTCACGGAATCTGCTCGGCTGGTTCCGAGCGCGAGGTTGTATTCATCCGATCCCCGGTCGTCGCAGTGACCTTCGACCAAAATCTTGATCTCCAGATTTTGCTAGAGAAAAGAAGCATCGCGCTCCGTTGCAGACACCGCGTCTGAGCGGATGTTGGATTTGTTGTAGTCGAAGAACACATCCTTGATGTTCTTGCTGAACAGCTCACCATCTGTCGGTGAAGTTGTAGCGCTCACGGTTCTCGGGTTCTCGGTGACTCGTTCCGAGGCCTCCTTCGTGCCTCCTGGACCCTCTGCCTCAAGGATGTACGTCGTGGAGGCATCCGGCGTGACGGTCCTCAAACCGGAGGCTGGCACAGTTCCCAGGCCAGCGATTGTGATTTCCGTAGAATTCGTGGTCTGCGACGACAGTGTTGTTGTTTAACCCTGCAACAAGAGAATTGCCAAGGCAACGGCCCCCTACATCGCCGCCAACACCACCCGCACCTACAGCAAGTCTCGCCGACTTCCGCGGAATTTATGTTTCGCGCCGTCACGATGTACACAAGGAACTTGTTTTCTGAGTTACGTTCTGAGGAAAGATTAGCAGCGGAGGATGGTGCTGCGATCGACGCACGCAGGCGTCTCAGGCTCAATACACGCGATTGTTACGAAATTCATCCAGGCTGGTGACGGAATCTGCACGTTATGAATCAGACTGAATGCCGCCTCAACGATCGAAACCCGCAAGCGCGTGGCTGCCTGAGCGGACTGAAGTGCAGTGACTGGTCCGTTGACTGCCGAATACGGCCCATCCACGGCCGGAAATAAGAAAATGACAGCAACGCACAGAAGGGCAAGGACCAACAGAACGGCCATTCCCCATCCGATTCGGCGCAAAGTCATCGAAGTGTCACGTGAGGATTATAGCTCCCCGACCGTAGCCTTTACGAATGACTCTCGCACACTGTCCCAGCGTCTGGCGTCCAGCCGCCTCTTTGGCGAAGACCTGCCCTCACTGAGGGTGCGACCGAGCGTAACGAAAATAGCGAACTGCAGAAACTCTCGGGCGCGCTCAGCTCAACGACGCCTGTCTCCGCGACGAATTGCAAGACCATAAAGAAGACTCGGCGATTCGGATGTAGTCCTCAATCGTCGGGAGAGTTTGCTCCGCATGATTCTTGGGTTCTTGATTCTGGCCGTGCTCAATCTCGCTCTCAAAAGCAGAAATGCGGTGCCTGTCGATTGGGCGCAGCCTAGCTGTTCTTCTGTGCATGAGTGGTTCTACCCTCGCTCAGGATAAATCAATCCCCTCTCAAGATTCCCAGTCGCTCCTGAAAGCGTGCACCGTTAACAACCCTCAGCCTTGTGCCAATAAGCCGCCTACGCCCACTTACACACCGTCCCCAGAATGCTCGAAGGAAGCAAGAAAAGAAGAAAATTGATACCGGCGTAGAGCTAACACTTGGAGTCGGCACAGATGGCCTGGTTAAAGACGTTTCCGTTTCTAGGCCGGTGAGCTACTACGGACTCGACGAGGGGAAACCGGCTTCGGTTCAGATTCACGTTGTGGTGAACTTCCGCTGCGGGCTATCGTAATATCTCAATTTCGCTCAAAACCAGGTTCTCGCTACGAAGCGGCGTCGGGTCGATTCGGGAACCATAGGTCGGCTGAACTACCGCAGCTTCCCGCGAAGTACGGTGATCGACCCAGCTGGGAGTGTGTACATGCCGTCGGGCGTGGCGGCGATCGTGATGTTCTTGTCCTCATCAGGGGTGTTGCAACACTGCACCAGAGCTACAGATCCGACGAATGAATGGCTCACGTGCGGCGTTTAACGTAAAGCTGATAGGCCTCCGGAGTTTGCGTGCCCTGTTTGGTTACCTGCTGCTTTTCAGCTCCGCTCAATTTCGAGCGCAGCTCGTCAGCGATGTCGCCCGCGATTTCTACGAGCGCAAAGCCGCCGACGTTATCTTGCTGCAGGAGAAAGTCCGCAACCAGCAGCAATTCGTCCTTGTTCAGGCTTGCTTCGTACTAATAGGCCGCTGCGCCCGGCTCGAATTCGAAGCGCACATCAGTAATGCCGGCCAATGCCAGCGCTTCCAGCAATCGTTTTGTGGCATAGACATCATCGCCTGGAGTTGCCGCTCCGACGAATCGCACGGGGCGGCCGACGACCGCGCTGGTGCCGATTGGCACCCCCCGATTGGCCAGTTGCCCGCCTTCAGTGAGCGGAGCAAATAACCGACCGATTCCTCGAACCGATGACTCCGCCCGAAGAGATTTGTGGACTTCAGCGAAGAACTGGCCAAGTATGACTTATTGATTGAATCAGTCGTCCGCTGTCCTCCGCCCCCAAATAACGGTCGATCTGGCGTGCGTCCAATACCATCAGTCGATCCGACCGTCCCCGTTGCCCTCGACTTTTATCTCGTGAATTTTTCCATTCATTTTTCTGGGTGTACTTGTCGCCCTGCCCTCGATGTGGGGAATGCGGCAGCAGCCATCAAGTGCGTCTGACAAAGCCCGTAGCCTCCTCGTTTTTGCTGCCTGTGTTTCGGTCATGACAATGCTCTTAGCGTGCCGGGGCCCACGGAACCGCACAGGCTCACAATCACACTTCTGTAGCAACTCAACAGGCGACGTTGGGTCATTACTGCTAGGGTGTACGTCTGTTAACTTCACTCAGAAATTGTATGTAATCCTCAAGAATGTGCTTAAGCAACTCATCTTTGTCACCTGGTTGAAATTCACTGCTGTTATTCCAAAGGCTCAACGTCAACAAACCGGCAACAATCTTGTTCGCCTCGCTCGGCTGTGGTAGTACCGGCATGGCTGCACCTCACCTTTTCAGCAGATAACAACCCATCGATGGGGTGAAAGTGATTGTGTTGATTCCGTGTTGATTCCGGTTCAACTGGGGCATACAATCCGCGTTTAGATCGATGATCCGTAGAGGACTCAGGTTTGGGAGTGTGGCGCTCTCAAGCCTGAGTTGTTTTCGATTTTTTGAGATGGTCCTCGTTCGATAATGAAATAAGAATTTTAAGAATTTTGACTGTGACGGGAAGATCAACTGTACCAGACTGATCCGTGGCTTAGTTGCTGCTTTGCTTTTTCGACGAGCGTTTTGAGTGACCCAACCCCCGAAAACTGTTCCATCTACAATGTGGGTTCTCCCAAACCCAGGAGAGGAGAACCGCGATGAAGGGCACGCGACACAGTGAAGAGCAGATCATCGCGATCCTGAAGCAAGGCGAAGCAGGAGTGGCGACGGCGGAGTTATGCCGGCAGCACGGGATCAGCGAACAGACTTACTACCGCTGGAAGGCGAAGTACGGCGGCATGGATAGCAGCGAGGCGAAACGGCTGAAGCAACTGGAAGACGAGAACCGCAAGCTGAAGCATGTAGTGGCGGATCTGACGCTGGATAACCGGGCGGTGAAGGACGTGCTCTCAAAAAATGTATGGTCCGCCGCGTGACTGCAAGCAAGAAATGAGTTGAGAGTAACAGTCTGCGAAAATGTATCCGGCCTACTTGTGGAGCAACGCTCCTGGCCATGATGAGAATCCGCGCACGTCGGTCCTTCTAAACTGGTACGGTCTGGTGGGACCGCTTTTTTGGTCAGGCTTGCGACG
>JASHPL010000415.1 GCA_030038125.1 Candidatus Sulfotelmatobacter sp. | reverse complement strand
TACTGGCGGGAAGGCCTATTTCGCTAAGAACTGGAAAGATGAACACCAGGCGTTCGCTTCCATTCGCGACGATTTGGCTCATCTTTATTCGCTGAGCTACTATCCCAAGCCAAATCCGAACACGGGTTGGCGCGCCATTACCGTGCAGCTTACTGGCAATGAGATGAAGAAATACAAAGTGCGAACGCGCAAGGGATATCGCCCTCGTCCGACTCGATTCTTAGACGAAAACAAAACTACGGTAAGCGGGCTTGTTCCTCAGGAATGACAAAGGGATGCCCAAGGGTAAAACCGTACATGTGAATCCGCAAGTGCGCGTACCTCATTTCCCCTCAGCAAAGGCTGCGCATTGAAACGGGCGGCACTTCGGAAAACGTTTCACCTCCGAAGTGCCGAAGATTATTCGAAAATTTTCACTACCTGATTATCGCCGCGGGCTCCGTAGGAAGCCATGCGACACACCTTTGGTATCGACGTCGTAACCTGTGATCGCTCCCTCCGCATTGTTGAGCAAGGGAAATGTGCCCTGCCCGGGGCTCGTACCCGCGCCGGGAGCATCGAAGGTGGCGAACTCACCTTCTGGGGAGCGCACGAACCCATGAGCTACATTGGCTGCGTCGATATACGATCCTGTAATCGCACCCTCGAAATTGAGACCCTGCGGTACCGTGCCTTGAGCGGCGCCGGAGCCCGCTCCGGGAGAGTCAAAAGTGGTAATCGTGCTGTCCGCCGCGCGCACGAATCCATGCAACACGCCGCTAGAATCGAAGTACACTCCCGGTATCGTCCCCTGCGGATTCACACCATCTACGTCGGTCCCTTGCCCGGGGCCCGTGCCCGCTCCAGGCGCGTCGAACTCGGTGACTGCGCCGTCTGAGGCACGCACATAGCCGTGCAGCACATTGTTCGCGTCAATATACGCCCCGGCCAGAGTTCCCTCCTGATTGAGGGCAATTGCGGACGCGGTACCGGTGCCTTGTCCCGCACTGGTCCCGGCGTGGGGGACATCGAATACGATGAAGGAACCATCTCGATGTCGAAGGAAGGCATGAGCTACATCGCTGGAGTCAAATTCGTATCCCGCAATAGTTCCCTCAGGATTGATATTGAGGGCGAGCGTGCCTTCGCCGGAGCTTGAGCCGGCGCCGGGAGCATCGAAAGTAATGATGTGTCCGAAGAACGAGCGAAAGAAGCCATGGGTGACACCTTTCCCATCAATGTAATCTCCTGCAATTTCGTTCTCGGGACTGATGCTGAAGGCAAAGGTACCCTGACCCGCACCAGTACCCGCGTTGGGTGCGTCGAACTTGATGAAAAAGCCATGGCTGAATCTCAGAAATCCGTGAGCTACGGAGTTTGAGTCAAGGTAATATCCGAAGGTCGTTCCCTCAAGATTGATTCCTTCGGAAAGCGTACCTTGGCCGGCACCGGTGCCGGCGCCGGGAGCATCGAAAACAGTGAAGGTCTGGCCGCTCGCCACAGCGCAGGAGAGAAGCAAAATACCCATTAATTTCCAACTTTGACATCGGCTCATAACAGTTCTCCTAAGGGATTTGAATTGACTTGAAATACGCGGGCCCTGGTAACACCGGTTGAGTTACGGGTGAGTGGAGATGGCTAAGGGGAAATGTCATATCCACTTTGCAATTGATCCCGCTAGGTTTTATCCAGCGGTTGCCGTTGTAGGCCAGATTTCATCGAATGTGCCGAAGCCGCGGGTGTGCGCTGCTTTTGAAACTTCACAAGGCTTTACCTCGCACCATCGCCAGCGGTTGGGCATGTTGTTTCCTTTGCAGAAGCAGTACAGTGTGTACTCTTCGAACGAACCGGAACCCGTGCGCGTGACATACGAACCATTACTGTACGGGCTAAATGCAATGAGGTAGCTGGTGTGGCACTTGGGGCACTCCACGCAATGACGAATGCGGATAGACATTAGCGGCTCGCCAAGACAACAAACTCAAACTCCAGCAGGGAAGTAGTAAGTCGCGAAACATTGTTTTTGCTCGAATAGGTGGAGGCTCAAACCGAGCGAACCTACGCTTTCCCGTTAATGGCGGTGTGCATCCGTTCTGCCATCAGGCCGCAGGTTTGGCGCGACTCTAAAAGAAAATTACGAAGCCAGGGAAATCGAGGTTGAGTCTACAAAGATCAGAAACAGATGTACGCGGGCAGAAGCCTCAAGTTGCTGTCACAAATATTCGGTTATGTAGACACCTGTGTCCGATCTATGAAAAATGCAAATTCGGACTCTACGGCTACTAAAAACTGAAGATTTGGTTGACGTTCAAAGCTCCAGACCGATCTGGAAGGCACAGATGCTCTCGACAAATGAAGGTGCCTGAGTGAACCGCACGAAGTCATGAAGTTCGAGAGAGAAGGTAGTTTTTTCTGATTCGCAGCAGTGCTCCGGCGAAGCAGACGGGGGTAGAATGAAGCACCATGCAGTGGCTCCGCCTGCGCACGATCGTCCGCGCTTATCTGATCGCGATGGCGTTTTGGTGTGGCTTCGCTTTCCTAATGGCCCTGCAATATATACCCTTCAATCGCCAAAACCCGTGGGGATGGTTCGTCGATTTAATGCTCGCAGTAGCGCAACGTGCTTCCGCATTCGCGTTTTGGACGCCGCCAATTTTTTATCTGGTCGGGAGGTATCTTGGATTTTCGAAGAATCGATTCCCGTACATACTGTGCTTAGGCCTGGGAGCAGTGCTGTTTGTCATACTCGATACGGGCATCCTGTGGTTGCTTGTTCCTCCCTATGATGACACTCTGCACCGTTACGTCGGGCGCTCATTCCAGTGGTGGTTGGAGATGATTCGGGGCGGATTCGCCGATCAGACTTTCATCTACATCGATATCGTAGTCGCCGCCCACGCTTATGAATACTTGAAGCGCTTACGAAGAGAAGAGCGCGAACGCTACGAGTATCAGCAGGCTCTCGCCGCCAGTGAATTGCAAGCTCTCAAGATGCAATTGCATCCTCATTTTCTTTTTAACACTCTGCATGGGATCGCAACCTTGATCGAGAGCGACGCCAGAAGTGCGAAGGCGATGATAATCAAGTTGTCGAGTCTGTTGCGGACGGCCCTGGACCGGGACAGTTCCGATCTGATCTCGCTGGAGGAAGAACTCAAATTTCTCGGCGAATATCTCGATCTGGAGAAAATGCGTTTCGGTAGCCGTCTCAAAATCGAGTGGCTGGTCGCTCCGGAATCTACTCATTTGCTGGTGCCGCAGATGATCCTTCAGCCGCTGGTGGAAAATGCGATTCGACATGGCGTTGCCTCCTCGCGCGAGGGAGGCTGGATCGAAATTGCGGCCAATGCGAATGCTGGCGTCCTGAATATCCGCGTGCGCAACAGCGTTGGCGGTAAGCCATCGGTCGGGAGAGGTCTGGGCCTGCGCAATGTTGAGGCCCGGCTGAAATATTTGTATTCCGGCGAAGGAAAACTGCTGCTGACGGTAGCGGATGATCGTACGGCGACCGCGAGTTTGTCGCTTCCGGCTTTGAATTCGCAGCCTCCGAGCTTACGCGTCCGTCGTGGCCAGAATGTTTTGGAGGGGGAGGACCCGTTATGCGCGTTCTCATCGTCGACGACGAACCCCTAGCCCGAACGGCGCTGGAGAACATTTTGGCGGCCAATCGCGAGGTCGAGAGTTTCGACTCGGCTAACGACGCCATCGAAGCGCAAGAGTTCTTAGCCAAGGACAACTACGATGTGATGCTCCTCGACATCAGCATGCCGGAGTTGTCGGGGCTCGATCTCGTCGGCCGTCTGCAGGCCAGCCGGCGCCCGTTGCCTTCGGTAGTATTCGTTACTGCGCACGCGAAGTATGCCGTAGCTGCCTTCGAACGACATGCGGTTGACTACGTGTTGAAACCTTTTTCCAGTGAGCGTGTGAACCAGGCTCTCGCGTTTGCCTATCACAGAACGGCGGCGGAACGCGCCGCAAAGCTCATCGAGCTGATGCCCCACCTGCAGGTGTCGGCGCCGCAGCGCTCGGCCAAGATCGGCATTAAAAGCAACGGAAGGATTCTTTTTATCGATCCGCACGATGTGGTCGTGGTGCAAGCAGAAGGAAACTACGTCTTGCTCCAGCGGGAGACTGGCTCGGACCTGCTGCGAGAATCGATTTCAACCATTGCGGAGAAACTCAAGGCCTATGGATTCATCCGGATTCATCGCTCAGTTTTGGTGAATAGCGCCTTTGTGCGAGAGATCCGTCCCTGCATTACGGGAGAGTATCAGCTTAGGGTGAAAGACGGACGGGAATATACGGTCACGCGTACTTACAAAAGAAACCTTAAGGGTCTTGCGGCGTTTTGGATTGGAACGGGAATGTTTCTTAACGACTGACTACTCTTTCTCGCCAGTAAACTCCAGCCTGTCATTGAACCGACGTCGGGATCGCGCTTTTTTCGAGCGTTAATCGCAGATTCATGTCGCTCCTCAGGCCTGACTCACCGCCCGCAATCTTCGTGCCCGGATCCTGCGTCTTGCGTAGTGCGCCAGCGCCCAAATAAACACAATCAGCAGAACCCCGGTCACGACGGCGAACGCAATCAGTATCCGAATTGAGTCCATCATCACAAAGTTGCCGGTCTTTGTGTAAAAGCCGTTGAAACTTCGCACTGCCGCCGGCAGCGCAAGCAGGTCATTTTTCGTCATCTGCAGGACGTGCTCGTTCGGATGATAGTGGGATTGCCAGGGATAGAGTTCACCCCTGGAATTCATCTCGATATGCCCGCCAAGAACGAAACTTACCGGGCGATTCCGCACAAAGTCAGCAACCCGTTGCGCAGTGGCGAAGTCGGCGCTGGCGTTCTCGATGAGAAGGCGCGCTGGCATCAAAAAATCTCCAGAGAAGAACAGTCCGGTACTTCGGTCATAAAACGAGACCTCAGTTTCGCTATGGCCGGGACTCGGGATCACATCTACCGTGCGCTCCCCGAGATCGATCTCTGCCAGACCATTGGGCCAGTTGGTGAGGTTGTAATAGCGTCGGACACTGTCGATGTCGTAACCGACTACGTGCACATTAGGCATGTGCGTGAATTGTGCATCGCCAGCGCGATGATCTAGATGTCGATGCGTGTGAACCACCAGCAAAGGGAGCGTGCCGTCGTCATTTCTTGGCAGCAGCGTCATCACCGTGCTCGCCAACGGCACCTTGCTGGGATCGGGAACGTCGCCGGAGTCGATTAACACGGCTTTCGTTGATCCGATGAGCAGATACACGAAGGGAGCTTCGAATGTGGCGCAAAGATTCTCGCGCAGAATGAACGTGTGCGGATTGTACGGATGAACTTGCAGGGGAGCCTGCGACCTCTCGGTGCAATCTTGCGCGCCTTCATTCCAACGCACATCCATCGAGCCCGGCACGAGCTGAGCCTTAGCGTATGAGAATGACAGCGCCGCTAGTAGCAAACAAATCGAGGTGAGGCGCATAGAGTCAAAGGCGAGAGCAGAAGCCTTCGCCGGTTCGATTCTCTCACGCGCGACATTCTAGAAGTGTTTATTGATGTATCCAGGAGGATTATTCGTGGCGCAACGCCTCAATCGGGTCCAGCCGCGAGGCACGGAACGCCGGCACCATTCCGCTAACCAGCCCGACGGCGCCAAGAATGAGAGTGGAAGCGATCAGTGTTCCTGGCGCAATAATGAGACGAATGTCGGCCGCCTGTCCATTTTTCGCAAACGCGCTATAAAACGTTAGACTTCCCACCGAAAGCGCAACCGCATAGGCCAGCAACACTCCAAACACTCCGCCAATGAACGTGATGGTGAGTGCCTCAGCGAGGAACTGCATCAGGATGTAACGCCGTTGTGCTCCCAAAGCTTTCTGCACTCCAATCTCGCGCGTCCGCTGGGTGACCGAAACCAGCATGATGTTCATCAGCCCTACTCCGCCAATGCCAAGCGTCAGTGTGCCGATAAAGCCCATCAGGATCTTCAACCCCAGCGAGATAATTTGAAACTGATGCAACTGCGTCATCAGATTAAATACTCTCACCGCCTGACGGTCGCTCTGGTTGAACTTATGCTGCGCCGCCATGATGGTTCGGACCTCCGGCTCGATCCGCTCAAACTCGGGCGTCTCGTAGTTAAACCAGATGGTGTCGAGGTAGTGTGTGTCTTTCAAATCGCTCATGGTTGTGAAGGGGATATAGACGGTGCGGTTGATATCGTCGTTTCCCTCCTGCATTTTTGCCTTGAGGACACCGACCACTTCAAAGCTCAAACCCTCAAGCCGGATGTGCTCACCGATGGCATTACGCCCGGAAAACAGTTTCTCTTTTGCTTCCGAACCAATCACCGCGACCCGAGAGCGCTGCATCTGGTCCTGCATGTTGTAGAAGCGCCCCTGCCCCAACTTGAGCGTGCGAATCTCATAGACGTTGGGATTATTTCCGCTCACCGTGAAGGTGAAAGCTCTGGTGTCGTATTGGACATTTGCCTGCTTCTCAACGTTGGGAGTGATGTGTGTGATTTGAGGGAGATTTGTGGAGAGAGCATCCACGTCATCATCGGTGAAACGGATATCGACTCCGGATTTCTGGCCGCCCGCCTGCGTGGAAGTTTTGCCCGGAACCACGATCACGAGCTTGGTCCCGAAATTGGCAAAGATATTCGCGACCGCCTGGCCAAAGCCATCACCATAAGCCAGCAGCATAACTACCGTGGCGATACCCCAAGCCATGCCTAGCATGGTCAAGGCAGTGCGGCGGCGATTGTGGCGCATGGCCGCATAGGCTTCCTGGAGCAGATCACGCATCAATTCGCCTCATTCATGACATTTGTGCGGTTGCACGATCCTTGTGGGATCTTTCCAGCGTCGGGTTGGGGCCATTACTCTTGCCGCAGCGCTTCCACCGGCTGCAGCAAGGCTGCCCTTCTCGCCGGATAAAGCCCCGCGATTACTCCCGCCAGGGTCAGACTGCCAACTGCCAAAACTGCGGACATGGGTACCAAACGAGGGGGATCGAATCCCTCGGGTCCCTTCACGCCTCCCACCAATAGCATGAGACCCGCAGCCAGAAACATTCCAATCAGGCCGCTGCCGAGGGTGAGCAGTAATCCTTCGAGAAAGAAATGAAACAGGATATTGCGATTTGTCGCGCCCAGAGCTTTGCGCAGCCCGATCTCTTGCGTGCGCTCACTCACGGCGACGAGCATGATATTGATGACTCCGATCGCCCCCAAAGCCAGCGTCACCATACCTACCGCGCCCAAGAACATGTTCATGACGTCAAAAATGGTGCCCACCATCTTCGATTCCTGGATCGAATCCCACTCGTCAAAGGCGTTGATGTCGCTCGAATCGAATCCGTGGTTGCGGCCCACGATCTGGTGAACTTCCTCCTGTGCAAGCTGATGATCGGCGGTCACCAGAGGCTGATATTCGATGAAGGAAATCGCACCCTCATGGTTTTCCCCTTTGATGGGAAACTCTTCCTTCATTACCTGGAAAGGGATATAGCCGCGCATGTTCAGCCACATGTTGTCGCCTCGGCCCAGATGCGGCATGCTGCCCACCACTTCGAAGCGAATGTTATTCAGCAGAATGAACGCACCAACCGCCGGGCGGCCGGGAAACAAAGTCTTCTGCAACTCGTTTCCGAGCACGATAACGTGTCGTCTCTGGATTCCGTCCAATCCGTTTAACCAGCGGCCCTCTTTGAGCGGGAGATAACTGATCTCGTTGAGCTGCGGTTCCGTTCCCATGATTTCGCCGCTGCCATTGGAAAACTCGCTGACCTCATGCAGATCGTTGCGCGAGATAATCGGGCACGCGTTGAGAATGTATCCGGCTTGTCTAATATCCAGGTAATCCTGATACGTCAGCAGATACGAGCGGGCGGAGTTCATGCTGCCTCGAACCGCAGGCGCTCGCCCCGGAAAGAGAAACATGATGTTCCGTCCCCACTCCGCCAATTCTCGTTTATTCCCGGAGCGGAAGCCTTCGCCCACCCCCACCAGGAGCAGTAAAGACCCAACCCCCCAGGCGATTCCGAACATGGTGAGGAAGGAGCGCAGTTTATGCGCCCAGAGGTTGCGGAGAATCTGGGTGAAGATGTCTGAGAACGTGCGCATCGTCAACTCCCCATCTGACCTTCCATCTTAGATGCAGACTTCCCGCCGCGAATAGTCCATTTCAATCGGGGATCGGCTGGTAGAGGAATCAAAAAGAGTCAGTTAGGGCCATTTCGGTGGTCGGGCTCCGGTAAAAAACGCCAGCCCTGGGCCAGAAACCCAAAAACTCCCCCTAAGAAGAATACGCTGACCTCCGGCTGGAAGTTCCACTGTGCTTTTACCCTCCCCTAACCGGCTTCCGACGCCATCCCATCCAGTCCAGCATCCATTTTCATGCAGCATCCCGCGTTCCCTGGCGTGGAGGCGCAAGGCCTCCTTCGGATATCTGACGGGCTGCCCACGGTAAGCGTTAGCAAGTTCTTTGAAAACTTGACCCTGCGCTTTCACCTTTCCTTCATTGGTCAGCAACCCGAGGCTGTACTCCAGCGAGTTGAACGCAAAGCGCCGGCTCATTTCCTAAATCGAAGTCAATCACGTTTTCAGAATCCTTCACGATGCCTGCCAGCTGACGAATGAATAATTCCAAGAGTCTGGCCCTCTCACTTCGATTTCCGCTGCATCCCGTGAAAACTGAATAGTTCAATCACATTATTGACGCTCACCATTTGACTCCCGATACTGTCGGAACTTCCGGGGTTCGATCGTTTCACGCAACTTTTAACTAAGCTCGGGTCGCGGCTAGAAGTTTGCCTGTGCCCGCCAAGGTTAAGCACGATCTGGCAGAGGACTGTGGGGGACTGCATGACGCGTTTCGGGAATCTGACGTGTATCTTGTTCATTACCCTCGTAGCCGTAACTGTGAACGCCCAGCAGATCACAGGAAACATTCGCGGAACGGTTCGGGATACCAGCGGAGCCGTGGTGCAATCCGCGGTCGTTACTGTCAGAGAAGTTGAAACTGGCCTCACACGGGACGCGATCAGCGACCGCGGCGGCAACTACTTGCTGCTAGAACTCCCAGTGGGGCACTACAAGCTGGAAGTCACGGCGACCGGTTTCCAGAAATATGTGCAGGAGGGAATTTCCCTCGATGTCAACGAGAGTGCAACAATTGCTGTCAGTCTCAAAGTCGGGTCGCCGACCGAGCAAGTCGAGGTAAATGCGAACGCCGCGCTGATTCAAAACACCGCCAGCAGCCTCGGCCAAACGGTGATGACGCGAGAGATTCTTGATCTCCCGCTCGACGGGCGCAATTTTTCTCAGCTTGGAGTGTTGCAGCCAGGAGTGGTGCCCCTAACCCCGGGACTTCTGGAAGCAGGCGGTCCGGCACGCGAGAATGAAGGCTATGCGGTTGACGGGCAACGGCCGGAGTCGAACAATTTTCTGATCGATGGCGCGGATAATGTCAGCGCCGTGGATGGCGGTTTTGTTCTAAAGCCGCCGATCGATGCTATCGAAGAATTCCGCATCATGACGCATAACGCCAATGCGGAATTCGGCCGCAATACCGGCTCCACGACCAATATCATCACACGCGGCGGCACAAATTCCTTTCATGGCGCATTGTGGGAATTTCTGCGCAATGATGCGATGGATTCGTCCGACTACTTCACCCGTACGATTCAACCTTTGAAGCAGAATCAGTTTGGCGCGACCTTTGGCGGCCCGATCATCAAAGACAAAACCTTCTTTTTCGGGTATTACGAGGGCTTCCGCAACCGGCAAGGCGAATCGGTGCCGGCGACGGTGCCCTCTTCCGCAGAGAGGCAAGGAAACTTTGGCCAAGACTGCACAAACATCGTCATCAATGGCCAGAGCGATCGCTTTGATCAGAACGGAAACTGCGTGAATGCGCAGGGGCAGCCCGATCCCAACGGTCAGCTGACGTTCTTCGGTCAAAATGTTCCGTTCAATCAGATGACGCTATTTACTCCCATCGATCCGATTGCGGCCAATGTGTTGCCATTCTTTCCTTTGCCCAATAGCGGGGAGAATGGATACATCGGCACCCAGACTCTGGTTGAGAACAACGATCAATTCGGAGTGCGCATCGACCACTATCTTTCAGTCGGGGACACGTTGAATTTTCGTTACATGTACAGCGCCGGTCCGACGACCGATCCTCTTTCTCCGGTGGGAGCCAACGTTCCCGGTTTCCCGGTAGGCGAATACGATCGTGCACAAAACTTTGTTTCGCAGGAGACGCACGTTTTCTCTCCGAGGACTATTGGCGTTGCGCGATTTTCCTTCCTGCGCAACACATTTCTGCTCGACGAGCACCTGAACCACGAATCTCCTTCGGATTTAGGTTTTCAGTATTCACCAACTCTCTCACTGGCAGCGGGACCGCCATTCATTCAAGTGGGAGGCTACGCTTCGGTCGGCGATCCTATTACGGGTCCGCGCTACACGTATCAGAACACATTCGACCTTTCCGGATCGCTGAGTTGGATTCGGGGGCGTCACGAATTGAAATTCGGCGGCGGGTATCGGCGGGACCAGATCAACGCGCTGCAGGGAATCGCAAGCAACGGCTTTTTCGTTTTCTCCACATTTCCGTACAGCGACGGATTTGCCAGCTTTCTCTCGGGGAATCCGGTCGTGTTTTTGCAAGGCGGAGGCGATTTCAGCCGCGAAATCCGAGACCGCGCCCTCGATACTTACGCCCAGGATACGTACAGGGTTACATCCCGTCTGACGCTGAATTATGGGCTTCGCTACGAACTGCCATTTCCCGCGACCGAGAATCACAACGAGGTGAACCTGTTTGTTCCCGGAGCGCAGTCGAGGGTAATTCCGTCAGCGCCGGCGGGGCTGCTTTATCCCGGCGATCCAGGAGTTCCCGCTGGCTTGATTCCCACGCAGACTACGGCTTTTGCTCCGCGATTTGGCTTGGCTTGGGATCCAAGCGGCAGCGCAAAAACGGTCGTCAGCGCAGCTTACGGAATTTTCTATGAGCCGTATTACACGGGCGAGGGCGGACCGTTGCAGGATCCAGTGAGCGCGCCTCCTTTTCTCAAGACCCAGCAGATTAGTTTTCCCATCAACTCGTTTGCGAATCCCTTTTACACGCCCAATCCGTTCAGTCAGGCTTTTCCTGAGCCGATGACTTTACTGGTAGTCTCGCGCAATCTGCATCTTCCCTATGCTCAGGATTGGAACCTGAACGTTCAAAGATCGTTCGGTGAGAACTGGCTGCTGCAGGTTGGATACGTGGGAACGACCGGAGTGCGACTGCCGCGATTCATCGAAGGCGATCCGGCCATCTTTATTCCCGGGCTTAGTAACGGGCAGCCCATTTCCAACGAAAATAATGTCAATCAACGTCGTCTTTATTCCGGATGCACTCTGACCTCGAACCCGAATGTGCCGTGTGTGTACAGTTCGATTGGCGAGATCGACAGCATCGCCAACTCAAGCTACAACGCTTTGGAAGCGAGTTTGAGAAAACGCTTCAGCCATGGGCTGTCGTTCCTTGCCTCGTACACGTACTCCAAGTCGATCGATGACGTTTCTTCGTTCAATATTACCGGCTCAGCGTCGCAGCCCGTTGCTGGAGAGAATGATCTGGCTCAGAATCCTTTTGATTTAGCCGCGGAGCGAGGCCGTTCGATGTTCGACGCACGCCATCGCTTGGTGCTGAGCTATCAGTGGAACCTGCCGTTCTGGAACCATCCTACGAACTGGTATCAGTATGCGTTGGGCAATTGGCAAGTAAACGGAATCGCAACACTCATGAGCGGCACGCCCTTCACGGTCTTCGATTCCAACGACGTATCCCTCCAGGGACAAGCGCCAGAGATCACCGGCTTTTCCGCCAATCGTCCTAACCTGATCGGAAATCCCAACAACGGCCCGCGCGCTCCGCAGGAATGGTTCAACGTGAGCGCTTTTCAGCAACTTCAGCCCGATCCGTT
>JASHPL010000039.1 GCA_030038125.1 Candidatus Sulfotelmatobacter sp. | reverse complement strand
TGCGCGCGGCTCGGCATCAATCCGCGGGTTCGCACGGCGGTTCGCGAGGATTATCGAGATCTGCTGTCCGCTCTTGCAGCAGCCGTTCAAGCTCCGCCCGTGTTTGATGGATGACCGCAGCAGCAAACTTGCGGGCCGATTCCTGTCTCTCTTTCGAAAGCTCTTTCACGCGCATGTTGAGCAGAGGAATATCTTGCTCAAACCAGCGCAACGTTTTCTGCACCTTGGCGATACGAATGTCATGATTCAGCATAAGGGCCAATCGACCGATTTTGTAGAATCGCCGCGCTGCAAAGATCGCGCAAGTTGCTAGCGAGGTACATCGGCGACCAATCTGTGCTTGCGAAGCTTTCGCCGGTTGGGCCCTTTTTCGTGAGAGCCTAGTCGTTGTTCAGGTACTCGCGAATGTCGCCATCGACGGAGACAGCGACGTAATTTTGGGAGTTGAGATCGCGGAATTGGACGACTCGATGGCCGGCGTGCGCCAGTTTGCCCCAGTGGCTCGGCTTGGAGGCATTCTGCTCGATGGCTTGATATTCGTGTCCCGCGATTATGAAGCGAGTGGTGCGAAGCCGCAGGGAGCCAGTGCGGGTGACGCGGGAAGAGCGACCGTCGATGACGACTTGGGGCACTCGTCAGGAGTTGCTGGGCAACCGATTTGAAGGCTTCGTGATCGAGCATGGGCTCTGAATCTGAGTGTATGCGGGAATCGCCCGCCCTCGAAAATCTATCCGCGCTCGAAGGCGTGTTTCTTCTCCAGTTCGTCCACCGCTTGCAGGCGCAGGTTCTCGAAGCGGTCGGCCTGAGCCATAAGGGCGGATGTGGCTATCGCATAATCCTCGTCCTCGATCCGCAACAATCCTTGAGGGGCGACCAGTCGGCCGGCGATATCCACCAGGTGCTGGGGAGTAGTTTGCAGATATTGCGCCTCGGCAGGGTCCGCGATCCAAACGCGTGTAGTGGGTTCGGAGTTCGATTCATCTGGCGCAGCCGACTGAGATGGCGCGGGGCGGGAGCCGAGTCTCGTATCCCAGAAGACCTTTTTTTGAAGAAAGTCGGCCGTGGCGTCGTCACTGGCCTTGCCGAAGACCCATTGCTGACGTTTGAAATCGTAGTGGCGGCTAGAAAAAGGCACGGGCAAGAGTTTTCCCGACCGCAGGAATTCGATCTGGCGGCGGTCGACTTCCTTGCGCAATGCGTTGATGACCGGAGCTTCAGCGTTCTCGGGATCGAGCGACGGCAAGACTTCGCGAACGGTTTGCGACATATTCACGGCGACCGGCGCGTGAAGCCCGCCGGAACCTTCAAGGCGGATATCCCCGTGGAGCACCCAAAAATCGGACCCGGAGGTTGATGTCCGAAATGGCCAGTCGAGGCGAATGGCCAGCGGCAAGCCGGTGAGCGTGACCCAGATCTTATTCGGATTGGTTTCGGCCCCAGGCATGGCGGTATGACCCGTAAGTTGTCATTTTATCGAATTTTCCTCGCTGGAAATTCGCGGAAAGGGCACGTCGTGGTTCTTGGAACTCCCAGAAGCATGTTTGTTGGTCGTCGAAGGCAATCTTTTGCCGGAAGTCGGTCGCGGAGGTTGATCTAAGCTGTACACGAGAGGCCAAAAGCTTTATGCTGCGCCTTCTCTGGTGGAGGTAATTCAGAAACAGAAAAGTGTTCGAGAATTCTAACCATGGGAAAACGTATCAGGGATTTCGGGAAAAATGTGGCGGCCATCCTCATTCTGTTAATCCCAGCAGCTGTCATTCAAGCGCAGGATACGGCCTACCCGCCGGTAGAGGAACAGATTCCAGGTCCTACATGCACATCAGTTCCCCAAGGGGACTCGCCAAACAAACCGAAGACCTGCACCCGAGCAGAAATTGATGCCTGGCTCGAAGACATCCGGCATTGGCGCAGCGAGCACTACATCCGCATGGGATATGACAGCGCGGAATACGATCGGCCCGATCTGAAGTGGACCCAGTCCAGCTTTATCCAGCCCCAAATGATGGTCCACGATCGTTTTTTTTACAATCCGGAAACGCGGCAATATACGGTCGACCGCTATCTCGATGACCTCATCTCCCGTTACGGCGGCATCGACAGCGTGCTCATCTGGCATACGTACCCGAACTTGGGCGTCGACAGCCGCAACCAGTACGATCTGTTTCGCGATCTCCCGGGAGGAATGGAGGGAGTGCGCGAGATGGTTCGCCAATTTCATAAACGCGGGGTGCGCGTGCTGTTCCCGGTAATGGTTTGGGATCAGGGCACTCACAAAGAAGGTGTCCCAGATCCCGACGCGATCGCCCGTCAACTCGCGTCGGTTGGGGCCGACGGAGTCAACGGCGATACGCAGGAGGGAATGCCGGCGTCGTTCCGGCGCGCGGCCGACAGGGTTCACTACCCGATCGCTCTCGAACCGGAAGTGCAACTCGCAGCCGACGAGATGCTCGCTTACAACAACCTGAGTTGGGGATACTGGAAATACGATTTTGTTCCCTCTGTCAGTCGCTACAAATGGCTGGAGTCGCGGCACATGGTGAACATCTGCGACCGCTGGGCACGCGATCACCTTGACGACTTGCAAGAGGCCCTCTTCAACGGGGTCGGCTTTGAGAGTTGGGAAAACATCTGGGGTATCTGGAATCAAATCACGCCCCGCGATGCAGAAACCATCCGAAGGATCGCAACCATCGAACGCGCGTTCAGCAGCTTGCTGATAAGTCCGGAATGGGTGCCGCACATTCCGACCGCACATTTCGGTGTCTTCGCCAGCGAATTTCCCGGCAAGCAGGAAGTGCTGTGGACCGCGGTGAATCGCAACCACTACGCGGTCGAGGGACGTCAGTGGCTGATGCCGTTCACGCCTGGAGTTCGCTATTTTGATCTTTGGAACGGGACTGAACTCAACCCCAGACGAGAAGGCGATCAAGTGGTGATCGAGTTTAACCTCGAAGCCGATGGATACGGCGCGATCCTGCAAACTTCGGATGGCACTGACGCCAGGCTCAATGAACTGTTGGCGAGGATGAAGGTGCTGTCGGGGAAGCCATTGTCGACCTTCTCCCGCGAATGGAAGACACTTCCGCAGAGACAGGTTGCCATCGCGTCAACGGCTCCCGCCTTGACAGAGCCGTCGGGCATGATCAAGATTCCCGCTGCCGACTACACTTTTGAGGTTACAGGAATTGAGATTGAAGGCATGAACGATGAGGGTGTCGACGTGCAATACCCATGGGAGCCCTCGGCGCGGCGCTATCATGCCCACCGGATTCACATTCCCACTTTCTGGATCGACAAATATCCAGTCACGAATGCCGAGTTCAAGACATTTATGGACGCGAAGCACTATCATCCGCCTGACGATCACAACTTTTTGAAGGACTGGAAGAACGGCACGTATCCAGCAGGTTGGGCACAAAAGCCCGTGACGTGGGTTTCTCTCGAAGATGCGCGCGCCTATGCACAATGGGCGGGCAAGCGGTTGCCACATGAATGGGAGTGGCAGTATGCCGCGCAGGGACTGGATAGCCGTGTCTATCCATGGGGCAACGATTGGGCTGATGACGCAGTCCCGACACCTGATACTGGGCGTGAGATGGCGAGCGCCGGCGACATGGGGAGTCATCCGAAAGGCGCGAGCCCGTTCGGAGTCATGGACCTGATTGGCAACGTATGGCAGTGGACCGACGAGTATGTGGACGAGCACACGCGGGCGGCGATCGTCCGCGGAGGAAGCCACTATCAGCCGCGGGGTTCACACTGGTACTTCCCGCAGGCGTACAAGCTCTTGGAGCACAGCAAATACTTGTTGATGGCGCCTAGCCTCGACCGCTCGGGAGCCATCGGCTTTCGCTGCGTGAAGGATGCGGCAGAACGGTCGTCTTCCGAGCTTAAGAATTAGCCGGCTTTCGCGCGCTTGACTTTGGTTCCCATGCGCAGGAGTTTGCGGACCGTACCTGTGGGCAAGCCCTTCATTTGATCGTAAAGCTCGATGACGGCCTCGAAGAATCCGGCCATGGCTTCAAGGCGCTCGCGCGTACAGGCAACGCCCGGTTCTTTGGGAGGGAGGTCGGCAAGGCAGCGGCGCAGGACCTCCCGCGTGGGATCGATCTCGCGGCGTTTGCGCTGCTCAATGACGAGGCGAAACATCTCCCAGACATCCTTCATGGATTCGTAGTGCTCGCGGCGATCGCCGAGCACGTGAACCGCGCGGACGATGCCCCAGGTTTCGAGTTCCCGGATCGAGGTGCTGACGTTAGAGCGTGCCACGCTGAGAGTTTCAGCGATCTCTTCGGCGGGCAGGGCACGAGGCGACAGATAGAGCAGCGCATGAATCTGGGCCACGGTGCGGTTGATGCCCCAGCGCGTACCCATTTCTCCCCAATGGAGGATGTACTGCGTTTGAACGGCGGTGAGTTCTGCCATAGTATTAATATATTTCAGTACTGACTGAATATAAAGAACAATATGGTTGCAGTCAAGAAGCTGCCACAGAGGGCGCAGAGGCTCACAGAGTCGACGGCCGGAGGGTGAAAAATTCTTCCCGGGCTCCGCACAAACCGTATGGACAGGGGGGACCCCACGCTTTCTTTGCTGACGGACGGGGACTTCCGCCACTGTATTGTTTCTTGGTCTTTTCGTCGTTCGGTTC
Source organism: Candidatus Sulfotelmatobacter sp. (assembly GCA_030038125.1). Taxonomy (GTDB): domain Bacteria; phylum Acidobacteriota; class Terriglobia; order Terriglobales; family Acidobacteriaceae; genus Sulfotelmatobacter. Next base: position 2,332 of record JASHPL010000039.1, on the reverse strand, counting down.
AGATCAGGCCGGAGCGGAGGCGGCGAAGAAAATCTTCACCTTCGTCCTGTGCCTGAGCGACGGCTGTGTGATCGCCTGCATACTCGATCGAGACTTCCTGCACAACGAGTTCAACGGCGTCTTTCGGCTTGAATCCCTTGGACACGAGCTTGCGAATGCGGGCCGTAAAACTCTCGGCGCCGGAGGAGGGGAGCCGGATGGCGTGGTCCGCGCAGTTGTGCTTGCGGAATTTGGCAATGGCAAGGCGGTCGAATGCAGTTTTAGCGTCAGGATCGTTGAGCAGGGTGGGGACAGCCTCCTTCCATTCACATTGCGAACACGTCCATCCGCGAAAGTGGTGCTCGATCGTCCAAAGCAATTCTCTGGCGGGATTTTGGCTCGCAGTGGGCTTGGAATGTTCGTCTTTCATAAGCCCCGCGGCTCCTTGGACACAAATGCGCGTGAGCAGCTCTGGGGGAATCATAGCTGGAAAACAGCGAATTGTAGCGTGCCTAAAGCGATTCGGGAACCTCGGCGTGGGCGAAAGGGCCGTCTCAGTTAACTTCCAGCGGGAAAACGACCGTGCCAGTCTGGCCAGCATTGTTATCGCGGGTGAAGAAACGCAGATCGAAAGAACCGCGCGGCAAATCGAGCTGTTCTTTGATGACGATGCCGTCGTGCGCCCAACGCTCAAGATCCCCGGAATGTGGGCTGCCGCGAACGTCATGCGAAAATTCGGCAACTTCTTGGGGTTCGTTGGTGAGCGCGATAACCCCGATTTCGAGATCGAGCGGATTTGGACGCACATAATCGACGTCGATGCCGCTGAGCGGAAGCGTAAGGAGGAACTCGATGGTGCTTTTGGGACTCGCGGCAGGTTCAACCGGCTTTGATTGCGACAGCACCTTCACGAACATGGGAACGCCGCTGTAGGGCACAGGAGAGGCAAGAGCCTTCAGGATCTCCTCATGCGCGGCTTTGGGATCCTCGTTAGGAGGCTTTCGATAATAGAAACCACCGCGAGCGCGAACGTCTGCATGGTCTAAGGACACTTTGACTCTGAGATCGTGCCAGCCGGGTTTGCGATCCTCCGGCCGAATCACGAAACTGAGCATGTAATAGGCGCGCGAATCATCGATGGCGTCGGCTAGACACCGCAATAGCTCATTGGACTCGACGCAGAGCCTGCCGCCGGTGGCCTCAGCAAAGGCAATGGTGTGCAGGGGTGGTCTGCCACGATCCGGGTCCCGAGCCCAATCCATGATGCGATAGGGATAAATGGCGATATTCGCGTTGATCAGGTTACTCCACATTCCGTGGAGATCGGCAGCGTAGGGACTCGATTCCAGAATCCCGCTCTCAGGAACAATCTCCGGCAGAAAATTCCCGGCGAAGATCATGCTCTTGCGCCCTGGTATACCAGAGTAGGCTTGTGCGAGTTCGTTCAGCTCGCGAATCGTAATGAAAACTCGATTTTCACGGGCAGTGACCGTCTCAGGTCCAAGCGGGTATTTCTTCAATGCCTCAACTAGAGCCTTAGTGTCGCTGGTAAACGGGTGAACCAGCTTAAGGCCTTTCATCGTAAGACACAGGAGAGAGACTGACTGGTTGGGACCAAGATCGTTCTCCAGAAATCTGACCATCACGTCTCTGCCGTCAGCTCGCTGCAGTGGGCTAGTGTTCAAAAGATCGAGAACAATGATGGTGAGGCGAAGGTCACCAGCATTGTCGAAGGGAAAATTTGAGTAACTGCGATCCGCTGAAACAGCCGGAGGGCCGCTGGGAGAGCGAACTTCCTCGAAGCTTGAAATCGTCTGCTCTTTTCCGTTTTCCTCGAGACGGAACGCTTCTCTCGGCAGCCCCGTGACGAACCTACCTTTCGAGCGTACTACTGCCGGTACCAGAACCAGATCAGACTGGCTCTTGAATATTGTCGTGGGCTGACTTGACGCGGGACGAGGTGAGGAGGGTTCTGCTGGTTTTTGCGCCCCGGACTGTTGTCGTACCGAGAGGTGTGCGCCAGTTGCAAGAACCAGCACGCATGTTATTAAGCTGGGCCGCAAATTTACACAACACATCATTTTGCGAAGAAGTAGTCGAAGGACTTGACAGCGTGGAATTCGTCGTCGCGGATATCGAAGACGGTGTAGAGCTTGGTGACATGCAGCACGTCCTGCACTTTTTGCGTGAGATTGAGCAGTTTGAGTTCGCCTCCGGCCTTGCGGAGCGTGGTGAAACAGCCGACCAGTTCTCCGACCCCGGAGCTGTCGATGTAGTCGACCTCGGAGAGGTTAAGGATGATTTTTTTCTTGCCCTCGTCGATCAGGCTGTGAACGGCGGAGCGCAGTTCGTC
>JASHPL010000414.1 GCA_030038125.1 Candidatus Sulfotelmatobacter sp. | reverse complement strand
TTGTGCACGTCGAACAGAGAGGAATCGATCGCTCCACTGTTCACTGACGCATTCACACTCGCGTAATCCTCGGAGTGACCCGCATCGATGTTCAATTGGCCGAAACTCAGCTCGATATTCTTATCGCCCGTGACGTCGCGGACATCCAGCTGTCCAGCCAACATGCGGATGTAGAGCGAAGCCGATTTCGGCACCTCGACACGAGCCCGAAAACTGGCATGCGGACAATCGCTAAGCCTGAGATCGGCCCGATCGCCGCTCACATTGATCCGCACCCGTGCTTCGCTGGAGAGCTCCGAAACGCGCAACACCGGTTCGTCGATGCCGACCAACTCGATCCCGCCCGGGCACAACCCCATACGAATGCGTCCGGCGGACTGAAACTTGGCCTCCACTTGAGTATCGCCGGTTCGATCGAGGTTCACATCCTGCGCGGCAGCCAGAGCAGTTCCGAGGCACAGCAGGGCGAGTAGCGTGGTTCGCATGGGCACACCTCCATCCTGCTGGAGGGATACGCAAGCGAGGAGCGATTCGTTCCCTGCAAAGCCAAGAAATTTGGTTTGGACTGTAGCTATTGGGCGGCGTACAGCTGCCGGTACACGCTGGCGTTCCGCAAGATCGCCTGCACATACTCGCGCGTTTCTGTGAACGGAATCGACTCCACGAACTCCTGCGCATCGCGATATTTGCCGTCGCTAAGCCACTCCTGCACGCGATCCGTGCCGGCGTTATACGCTGCTAGCGCGTATTCAAAGGACCCACCGAACTGATCGACCATGCCGCGAAAATAATGCGTGCCCAGTTCCAGATTGATGCTGGGAGAAAACAGCAGCGTGGAATTGTAGTGCCGGAGTTTCTCCTGGTGCGCGACCAGCTTGCCGGTACGCGGCAGAAGCTGCATGAGTCCAACGGCGTTCGCGCGCGAGACCGCCAGCGGGTTGAACTCCGATTCCTGGCGGATCAGCGACGCGACCAGATAAGGGTCCAAGCCATTGGCGACAGAGAATTTCTTCAAATCCGACCAATAAGGTCGCGGAAACAGCGCTTCCCAATATTCCCGCGGCAGATTGGGAAAATCGACCGCGAAATAGCTGGGCACTGAATGCTTCATCACTTCAATGGCGCGATCATAATGTCCCGTATCGATATAAAGCTGCGCCGTTTCGGCCGGCGCCCAACTGCCACCCTCCACGGAGGCGGCGGCCTGCAATTCCCGCACCGCGAAATCGACCAGCCCGCCATTGCCCAGCAGCTTCGCCTTCTGCACATGTAGATCGTCAGCGGGAACCTCTGAGATTTCGATCTTGTCTCCGTGTTCAAGTGGAGGAATCCGATCCAGCAATGGAAACGTTCCGGGAGGGTCATTCGCCGCGGGAAGTTTCGGCAGGCGCTCGCGGGCTAACTCCGCGTAGTAGTAATTGCGATAACGCTCGGAAAGTGCATTGTAGAAAGCACGGGCCATCGTGGGATCATTGTCTTCCTCGGCCAGCCGGGCGCGCCAATAGAGCGCAGCTGAAGTTTCGTTTCCTGAAGGATAGAGAGCTACTTGTTCTTCGAAGAGTTTCTTTGCTTCCTCATTGCGTCCCTGGCGAAAAGTGAGCCACGCCGCTTTCCAATGTGCATAGGAAGCGCGAGCTCCCGTGGGAAAACGAAGTTGGACTTCGCGGTAGGCGTCGAGCGCCTGATCATATTCATGATGTACCAGGTGCAGGTTCGCCGCCGAGAGCAAAGCCGATTCGAGCCAAGTGCTTGTCGGCGCGGTTTGACGCAATTCGTCGACGCTCCGATAGAACGTATCGTTGTCGCCAGAATCCCATGCAATCTCCCCGAGGATGTAAAGCCGTTGCGCGGCTTCATCACCGTTGAGGCCGGAAAGTCGGGTGACTTCGTTCTTGGCCTCATGATCGCTGCCAGCATGGTGCAGGGCATCAGCGAGATCAAGTTGCACGGCATTGCGCCCTTCCGGAGACACTTGGCTAAGCAGTTCGCGATAGGTGTCGGCGGCATCGTTGTAACGATGGGCCTTGATCAGCAATTCGGCGCGGGTTTTGAGCTCCGCGGGAGTACCGAAGGGGATCAGCGGCAATTTTCGGAGTTCAGCATTGGCCGTTTCGGCATCAGCCGAAGTCGGCATATTGAAATAGACATTGGCCAACGCTTCGGCGGCCTTGGCGTCCTCATGCAACGCAGCGTAGGCACGACCGAGAGCGAGTTCGATATCGGAGCGCGCCGGAAGCCGGTCTTTTTCCAACACCGCGACCACCTCGGCGGGACGGCCCTCGCTTAAAAGCGTATTGGCGTAACTTACGTCCGCGTCGCGAACGAGGATGGAATCCGGATGCGCAGCGGCGAAATTGGCGAGCGTTGCCAGCGCTTCCGCCTGACGGCCAGTCTGCAGATAGCAGGTTCCCAAGTAATAGTCCACGTAATCGCGCAGGTCTCCCGCAAGAGGTTTCGCGCGGTTCAAGGGATCGACGGCTTTCGCGTAATCGTGATCGAGAATGTGTGCATACCCGACAACCAGCCACGCCAGCGCGCCCGCGTCTTCCCCAGAGTGGCGGCGGGCGTAGGTTTCGACCCCAGCGTAGCCGGCTGGGGTTCGATCGAAAATTAATTGTTGCGCCATGGGACGCAGGTTGGCCGACGCCACGAACGCCTGGCGAATGCGCCGCACCCGCGGCGACATAAGACGTCGGCGTCTTTTCGCCGTTGCTGTGAGAGTGCGCGATTTGCTGGAAGTCTTCTTTTGCGCGGAATGCCTGGAAGGGAGGCTGGCAGGTTTCGATTCACCCGACGCGGAGGTTTTCGCGGATCCCTCCGCTGAGCTCTTCGCCGGAGCAGACTGCTCTGCCGGATGTGAGGATTCGCCGGCAGCTTGCGTTGGAGTTTGTGCAGCAGGAGTGGTCGAATTCGCGCTCTGACCCCATGTCGAAAAACCGCACACGGATGAGAATGCGACCACCCAACACAACTTGAAACTGATTCGAGGCACCTTATTGTTTTTCGCGCGGAGACGCGAACACCAGAACCTGTCCAGTAAACTTCTCCCGCCCAACGAAACCCTGATTTGGCTTGAGCGAAGCAGAGTTGCCACTTATTGGCAATTCTGCTCGGTCATGCAACCCTGGGCCCTGCCTTCACCGCATCAGACTTTCCTCCACTACGGGTGAAAGCTCGATCCCATTACCGTTAGATCGTCCTCTGCCAGGCTACGAACCACTTCCTTCTGAAAATAATCGCCGGTCGCGGCCGCCGTGCTCCCATATCGCTTCTGATAGGTGGACCGGCTCTTTTCGATGTCATCTTTCAAGCGATCATAGAGGTCTTTGTGGCGCCGTCCTTCCGCCACTTTGGCCTGGTTGTAAAGCTTGATCTCGTCGACCAATAGACGAGCGAAGCGCTGCGCCTTCCGGTGAGTGTCGGCATCTTCAGGCGACAATCCGGCAAAGGGATCTGCGGCTGCCGCTGGTGCTGATGCCGCTGCGCTAGCGGACGCCGCGTGGGCAACCTCAACCACTTCCGCGGCCGGTTCGGGTTCCGCGGGCTTCGTCGTGATGTGACGGGGAGTGTGTCCCGCAAATGGATCGGCAAAGGAACTGACCGTCTGCACCGGAACCGCCGCAGGACGCTCGAAGGCTACAGCCGGCTCAGTCGTTTCTTTCTGCGCTTGTTTGCGCAGAGACGCAACCTCCAGCCAGGCGCTGGTCGCCATGACGAGAATTTCCAAAGCCGATGCCTCGAGCGCTCCCTCAGAACCGCCATCGGCGTAGAGCAAGGCTGCAACTTTGTCCTTGAGCAGAAGAGGAAGCACGAGGATCTGTTCGTTATCCGGCGCGCCGAAGCGCTCCACGAAGCGGCCATCCATTTCTGCGATGTTAGCCGGCGTTGCCACCCGATTCTGATAAGCGTGAGCCACCGGGCTGGCTCCCATTTCCAAAGGAAAATCTTTGACCGATTCATCGTCGCCAAAACCGCGGCCTTGCCACCCTGTAGCAGCTCCGGCTTTCACTACGAACAGGGCCAGGCGCGCCGCGCTTCCGCTACTCGCATCGAGCAGGGCGCGAAGAATTTCTTTCTGCGTGGTGCCAGTGTGAATGCTGGCTACGGCTTGAGCCAGACTTGCCTGGTTCGAGCTCCCTGTGGCCTCGACTATCGTCGCCCCGGAACCAGCCAGCCCGGAGGGCAATTCGGCGAGGACGCGTTCCACCAACTCCGCCCGCAACTTCGGGAGTTGACGCTCGAAAACCTGGGCGACGGCTCTCTCGATAATCTGTTCGAGTTCCTTGCTTTCCGCCATTCCTAGAGAACCATTCTCAATGAAAGTGTTTCCATCAAAGTTACTACCTACAGGAGGGTTGCGCTCAATTCCTGATTATAGGGCGCGCATAGCACTCGCATCACGGTACGATGGTAACTGGACACGCGACGTTTGCCGGCGAAGCCACACATTTGCAATCTACCCCAAACCTTCCACTCTCGCCTACGCCAAAGCAGTTGGGCAAAGTGGCCGGTTACCAAGTAAAATAACAGCGTGGGTCATGACTGCGTGGGCCTGTTTTTTGGGCTTGGAGTAACGCCGGATCAAAAGGTCAAAATCCCGGCAAAATACTGAATCGCTACAACAATGGGAGCCATCCAAAACAAACTGAGTACGCCTGTCAGTGACGAACTAGCGCTGGTACAGGCAGCGAAGCGGGGAGACGATTCAGCCTTCGAGGAGCTGGTTCGTCGCTACGACCGCAACGTCTTTCGGATCGCGCAGCACATCACGCAAAACCGCGAAGACGCGGAAGACGTGGTCCAGGAAGCATTCCTCAAAGCGTACGGAAATTTATCGCAGTTTCAGGAGCAATCGAAGTTTTATACGTGGCTGGTCCGGATCGCAGTGAACGAGGCGCTGATGAAGTTGCGGCGCCGGCGGCCGGAACGTACGGTTTCGCTGGACGAGGACATCAAGACCGAAGATGATTCCCTTCCTCGCGAGATCGCAGACTGGAGCCCAAATCCGGAACAGCAGTACACGCAAGCCGAATTACGTGAGATTTTGAGCAAAACCATCCAGGGCTTGCCGCCAGGTTTTCGGACGGTGTTTGTGCTGAGAGACGTGGAGGGGCTGTCGACGGAAGAAACGGCAGCTGCACTGGATTTAAGCGTTCCCGCGGTAAAATCGCGGCTGTTGCGCGCAAGACTGCAGTTGCGGGAGCGGCTCGGACGGTACTTCCAGAAACGCGAGAGTGGAGATGGCAACAAGTGAAATGCGCTGAATTTTTGCACGAGCTGACCAACTACTTGGACGGCGTCCTCGACGACAAGACCAAAGTCGAATTGGAAAACCATCTTTCCTGGTGCCACAACTGCTACGTAGTTTGCGACACGACCAAGAAAACCATCGAAATCTATCGCGACTCTCAACTCTATGAACTGCCCGAAGACCTGCGCTCCCGGCTGCGTTCCGCGATCATGACCAAGTGTCAGCAGCAGAAAAAGCGCGGTCCACAGAGCGTGTGAGACTTTATACTCCTACGTGCAAGTACCTGTAGCTATGGACATTTCCCGATTGGATTCCCTTCGGAAGCGCCCCCACCCTGAAATCCGAAACCCTTTTGCCCCGGTCTGAATCTAAGTATGTGAATTGGCGAAAGCCGGTTCTGGAAGATCTCAAACTTACAGTCGATCAGGTTCGGACGAACGCAAACCCGGGGTGGGAGGTGGTATGTTGGGCAAACTATATGACGCGGTTTTCGGTTGCAGGCACACACGTTATAGTTTTCCTGTTACGATTCGCCGTCCCGGACGCCGCCCCCAGGCTGCCGCTTTGACCGGTACCTATGTCGCGTGCCTCGATTGTGGCAAAGAGCTTGCCTACGATTGGCAGGAGATGAAGGTGATCACATCACCGGAGCATTATCGCCAGCATTTAGCGGAACTCGCCGAGCACGCCGCGTAGTTCCCAGACGCGGAACATTCAGTTGGGAATAGAAAGAATGCCTCGCCAATGGCGAGGCATTTTAGTCGGGGATCTCTGGGCAGAACTAGCGCGCCGGGTATTCCGCTGGAATCGGCACTGGGGTTCGTTTGTCGATGGGAATAAACTCGCGCTCACCGTACCCGGTATAGATCTGCCGCGGGCGCGCGATCTTCTGCTCCGGATCTTTCATCAGCTCTTCCCATTGCGCCAACCATCCCGCCGTGCGCGGAATGGCGAATAGCACGGTGAACATCTCAGGACGGAATCCCATTGCCTGGTACATGATTCCAGAGTAAAAATCCACATTAGGATACAGCTTACGTTTCACGAAGTAGTCGTCTTCCAAGGCGATCCGTTCCAGTTCCAGCGCGATATCGAGCTTGGAATTACGCCCCGTGACCTCGAAAACCTGCTCGGCGCTCCAGCGAATGATTTTAGCGCGAGGATCGTAGTTCTTGTAAATGCGGTGACCAAAGCCCATCAGCTTGATTTGCCCTTCTTTCACTCGCTTGATATAGGCCGGCACTTTGTCCTTCGAGCCGATCTCATCGAGCATCTTCAAGACCTCTTCATTGGCTCCGCCATGCAATGGACCCGCCAGCGCCGAGGCCGCCGACGCCACCGCCAGATAGGGATCGGTCTCGGAACTGCCTACTGCTCGCATGGCATTCGCGCTGCAGTTCTGCTCATGATCCGCATGCAGAATGAAAAGAATGTCGAGCGCTCGGGCAATCGCGGGATGCGCCACGTATTTCGGCTCGACCATCTTCCACAACATATTCATGAAGTTTTCGGTATAGCTCAGATCATTGTCGGGATAGACGTACGGGAAGCCGACATTGTGGCGATACGACATAGCCGCAATCGACGGCACTTTGCCGATGAGCCGGATGATCTGATGCAGTCGGTCGGCTTGGCTGCGTACCAGCTTGGCATCGGGATACACGCTCGACAATGCCGCAATCGTCGAGACGAACATCGACATGGGATGCGCCGAGTACCGGAAGCCTTCCATGTATTTCTTCGTGGTCTCGTGCAGCATCGTGTGATGGGTAATGTCATAGATCCACTGCTTCAGTTCTTTTTCGGTGGGCAGCTCGCCGTAGAGGAGCAGATATGCGACTTCCAGAAAGTTGCAGCGCTCGGCCAGAACTTCGATGGGATACCCGCGATAGCGCAGGATTCCTTTATCGCCGTCAATATAGGTGATGGCGCTCCTGCATGACGCCGTGTTCATGAATGCGGGATCGTAGGTCATGACCCCGAAGTCGTCCGGGCTGGACTTGATCTGCCGCAAATCCATGGCGCGGATGGTTCCGTTCTCGATGGGAACGGTATAGGTTTTGTTGGTGCGATTATCGGTAATGGTCAGCGTGTTCTCAGGCATGAGCGCGTCTCCCGGTCAATTGCGCAGCAATCCAACATAGCGAAGCGTATGTTGCTTCTCAAGAGCAATCTGTGATTAGAATCACAAAATCCTGTGACTGAGCCCGAACTCCGGTAAAAACAAAACCGGCGGCCGAGGCCGCCGGTGGAAGCTGAATGCAATCGAGACGACGGCTTAATTTGAATCGTCGCGCCGCTTCAAGGTCGGACGATCGTCGTCGCTCTGGCCATTGCCGTTGTTGTCGCCCCCCGAATTCGAAGTGCGCCGCAGGCTCGGCTTGTTCGCGTCCTTCTGGTCGAGCAGCTTGTGCTTGTTCTCAATCGACGCCAGCCGGGCTTTAACTTCGTCAAACTCCGACGTGGTCACGATGTACTCCTGTTTCGAGGGAAGAATCTTTCGAATCTCCTCTTGCGACTTCTCAATGCGATCGGGAGTCTGCGGATGCGTATCAAAAGCCTTCGACAGCGTTCCCGGCTTCTTCTTCTCCATCGCCTGTATCTTTTCGAAGAATGAGACGAAGGCCGATGGGTCATATCCGGCACGATACATATACTGGATACCCAGATAATCCGCCTGCGCCTCGAACGCACGCGAGAAGTGGAGGAAGGTTAGCGGAATGCCTAATCCCATGCCTTCATACGCGGCATAGCCGATCACTCCGCCCATGAAGATGGCGGGCAGCGACATCATCTGAAGGAGGTTGGCGCGCGTCATTTCCCGGGCATAGTGACAGGCGGCCACGTGCGAGATTTCGTGCGCCATCACGCCGGCCAATTCCGCTTCTTCATCCGCGGCAAGAATCAGGCCGGAATTCACATAGAAAAACCCGCCGGGCAATGCCATCGCGTTGACCACGTCGGAGTCGATGACTTTGATCGTGAACGGAACCTGCGCGTCGGAATTGCGCACGATGTTCTGGCCGACCCGATTCACATATTCAGTAATGACCGGGTCGTTGATCAGCTTGACCTGCGATTCGACCATCTGGGCGTACTGCCGTCCACGCGCGACCTGAGTCTCGATGGAATACCAATTCCCCACGCCACGGCCGCATCCCACATTGCGGTTGCCCACAGCATCCACGTCGTTAATGCCGCCGTCATGCTTGATCTGATCGTCGTCTTTGGTCGGTAACGATGCGGGCTGCTGGGCGGGAGCATTCTGTACATCCCCGGCCTTCGGTTGCCCCGCATCCGGATCGTTGGTTGGTACCTGCTGCGGACTCTGTCCTGAAGTTTGCGTCTGTGCCAGCATCCAGGGACTCGCGCTGAACGCCAGCAATGCCACCGCGCTCGCCAGCCATCTGACCTGCATAGGGTACTCCTTGGGGAGATTATACGCCCGGTCGGCAGACACCAAGGTCAAATCTTTGTCTCGCACTTAGACGCTTAGAGTTCACCATGGGTTATCCGGCTAGGCATTTTGTCGGCCACCGATCTTCGGGCCGGACATGTTCCTTGACCCGTCTAGGCTGAGCCCGGCTCGGCGCGCGTCCGACCCGGACTGTTGAGGAATTGAGGCCCCCTAATCGTAATACTCCAACCCCAGATGCGTGATAAGTTCTTCACCTTTCAAATGCCGCAGCGTGTTCTTCAGCTTCATCAGCTGAATGAACAAATCATGTTCTGGATACAGGCCCGGCACCGTCATCGGAGACTTAAAGTAAAAGCTCAACCACTCCTGAATCCCCAATCCGCGCAGGTCCGAGCAACGATGCGCGAGGTCGAGAAACAGCACCAGATCGAGCACGATCGGCGCAGCCAGAATCGAATCGCGGCAGAGGAAATCGACCTTAATCTGCATGGGGTAGCCGAGCCACCCAAAGATGTCGATATTGTCCCAACCCTCTTTGTTATCACCGCGAGGCGGGTAATAGTTAATTCGAACCTTGTGGAATATGTTTCCGTACAGCTCAGGATATAGACCCGGCTGCAGAATGTGTTCCAACACACCCAGCTTCGATTCTTCTTTGGTTTTGAATGACCCGGGATCATCGAGCACTTCGCCGTCCCGATTACCCAGAATATTCGTCGAATACCATCCGCTGAGTCCGAGTAGCCGTGCCTTGAACGCCGGGGCGAGATCGGTTTTCATCAGTGTCTGGCCGGTTTTGAAGTCCTTGCCGCAGATTGGAGCCTCGTTTTTCCGCGACAGCTCCAGCATGACGGGCAGGTCGACCGTCAGATTCGGCGCACCATTGGCGAAGGGCACACTCTCCATCAGGGATGCGTAGGCGTAGATCATCGACGGCGCGACCATCTCGTCGTTGTCGCGTAGTGCTTTCTCAAACGACTTCACCGACTGATGCGCCTCGGTCGGCTCAATATACGATTCGGTCGAGCCACACCACATGGTGATCAGGCGCGTCGCGCCGCTCGTCTTTTTGAACTCGCGGATGTCGGCGCGAAGCTGCTCGGCCAGATCCATCTTCGTTTTCCCTTTTTTCACGTTCGGCCCGTCGATCTTTTTCACGTAGTTATGATCAAAAACTGCCGGTTGTGGCGTGATCGACGACAGAAATGGCTTGAGCTGATCGAGCGTGCGCTGTTCCAACACCCCCGCGTTCGAGGCCGCTTCGTACATGTTGTCTTCGAAGATGTCCCATCCGCTGAAGACCAGATCGTCGAGCCCGGCCAGCGGCACGAACTCTTTGATTTTCGGAGACCGTCCCTCGGTGCGCTTCCCCAAGCGAACCGTCCCCATCTGCGTGAGCGATCCGATGGGCTTGGCGAGTCCTTTGCGGATGGCTTCGACTCCCGCGACAAAGGTCGTGGCTACAGCGCCCATGCCGGGGATCATGATGCCAAGTTTGCCTCTGGCCGGTTCGAGGGTGCCGTTTGTCGTCTCCGCCGGACGGCGCTTAATACCACCCCGGCCAGCCAGCTTAAGCTCGCGACCGGCTCGTTCAGCATGCGCCAGCGCGGTCTCTCGATGCTCGTGTTCGCGCGCTGCCTGCGAGGACGCGAACTGCTTGCGATGGCGTCGGCCGTCGGCGTCCCACCAATCGGCCATATAAATTCCCGGTCGCTTCTGATACATGAATGACTCCTTTCCTTGGTGACGGTGGCTAGCCACCGTCACTGCCACTTAGAATATGTCATCCTTTCACAATGCACGAGGAATTGCAAAGGCGACACGCCGCCGGGGCCAAAACTTTAAACCGTGCGACTACTGCCGCGTTAGGAAATGCCTGTTCAATCGCAAGCAGGTTATTATGAGGCAGGATCATAGAGCTCAACAGAGCGCCGATATGATTCTGCTGATTCGCTTTGTCTCTGCTTCACGCTAGGTTGTGAGGGAAGTCGCATGAAAAAGCTAAAATCCGACGCATTAGTGTCTGCTCGCCGGAACACCGAGCGATGCGTTAGTCTGTTGATAATACTGCTTCCACTGGCTTTTCTGGTTGTCGCCACCCGGGCGCAAGCTCCTCCGCGTGCGGAGAAGAAAGCTGATAACACGTCTGCGCCGTCTCTGCCCAGCACCCCAGCCGAAATCGAACGAGGCAAGTACATCGTGGAAAAGGTCGCGATGTGCCCGCAGTGTCATACACCACGCCTGAGCGACGGGCGGCTCGATCCCAACCGTCCACTCGACGGCGCTTCGGAGTTCTTTCAACCTCCGAGTCCCGATCCAAATTGGCCGTTGCAGGCGCCGAGAATTGGCGGGAATCTTCCAGCCAGCGATCAGGACATGGTAAAGCTGCTGACCACCGGGATCTGGACGGATGGAAAACCGCTGCGGTTGCCGATGATGCCGTTCCGCATGGACGAAGCTGATGCACAGGCAGTGGTTGGCTACTTGAAGTCTGTGCGGCAGAGTCCGTAGGGCTGGTGTTGGCTCTGGCGGCTGCGATGCGGGGCAGGTTTCGAACCCTAGCGGCCGGTGATCCAGAAATAGCGTGGGCGGCAAGCTGAGCTCGTGAAGTTCAGCTCACCGCCCTTGGCTATGCAGATTGGGGCTCCTAGTTCTTCATCTTCTCTTTCTCCCCGGCATTTTCGAGCACCTTTGCTTCGAGCGGCTTGCCGCGATTGACCAGCGCCGCGTAATCCGGTGAATTAAACGGATACAGCCGCGCCGACTCCTGACCGGTCTTGCTCAGAGTAATATCCACGCGGCGATTGTTGGCCAGAACCACGGTCTGAATCTTCGCCAGAGCCTTCTGCCGCTCCTCTGCCGTCAGATTCGGATTCTGCTCGAGCAACTGTTTCACCTGATCGACGGTCAGATTGTCCGTTTTGCCGTAGGCTTTGGTTTCCAGATTGGCCTCCGGGATTCCCTGCTCCACCAGAAAACGCTTTGCGAGCTCAGCACGTCGCTCGGAAAGCGACTGATTGTAGCTGGCAGGGCCGCGCTTGTCGGCGTGGCCCCCGAGCACCAGATGCGCATCCGGCACCGCGGTGAGGTAAGCCTTGAACGACTCTGCCAGCGTCTTCAGAGCATCCTGTTCGCTGGGCAGCAAGGCTGCGTCGGACTTTAGATTGTGTGGACGATTTGTCGGGAAGTACACGCTGCGCGACAGAGCCAGTTCCGGATTTTCGATCGTGCCGGTGATATGCAGCGCCGCCGTGCGGGTTTCTGATCCGCCGCAGCCGTTTGTAGCCGTGAGGGTGTAGTTGATCGTTTCATCAATGTTACCGGGAGTCGTCTGCTTCGGAGTGATCTGCAGCGGCCGATTGCCGTTGGCGTCGACGTTTCCAAATTGATCGATAGACACGTTCGACGCATTGGACGCCGACCAACTCAAAGCCGAGCTGTCATCCTGCACGACCTTGTCGCCGATCCGTCGGTAATGAACTTCCGCCGGCGAGAGTTGCAGGTTGGCCTGAATGGCGCTGTTGACATTTACCGTCGCAGTGGAGGTTGCGGTTCCACCCGGTCCGGTCGCCGTAAGCTCATATGTCGTGTTCTGCTTGGGCTGAACGCTCTGGTCGCCACTCGCAGCAACCGTTCCAACATTGCTGATCTGGACACCAGGAGCGTCTGTCGTGGTCCACTTGAGCTGCGAGGAATCCCCGCAATTCACTTGCGCCACGGTCGACGAAAGCTGCGCGGTTGGCTTCGCTACCGCGACGGTCGCGCTGGCCGTGCCCACGGTGAAGCGCGGGATCGACGTCAGCTTCGACCCGCGTGGCCAATCCACAGTCTTGCGCACACCCTTCGGAATATCAATCACCACGCGCTTGTTCGCGGCAACCTCCACCGATCCGGACCAGGCGTCTTTGTCGCCACTCTGAACGGTGACTTGGTAGGTCCCGGGAGGAACCACGAGTTCCTGCTTCCAGATCCAGTCGTTATCGAACTCGTCGCCATGGCCAACAAAGTAGCCGGGCGTTTTCCCATTCAACAGAACCGCGTCGCGATCCGCGTGTTCAATGGTCATCGCGCCGAACGGCCCCGAAACATTTCCGGAAACGGGTTGCAGAGTTACATCCAGAGCCTCAGTCTTGCCGGCAACGATCGTAACTGTGCGAGTTTCCGGAGCGTATCCGTAATTCGCAAGTTCGATCTTGTGGTCCCCGGCTGGCAAACTTAACGAGTGGTGCTTGCTGGCCTCGCTGATGGCCCGTCCATCGACCCATACATAGGCTTGCTTGGGAGTGACGTGAAGGGCGACCTTGCCATCATTACTTTGCGCGGCGCTTTGCGTTATCCAACCCATTGCAACCACCGAAAACACCAACGGAGCGCAGGGGAAATGCAATCTCATAGAGGAACTCCTTGCGGAAAGCCTTGGAGAGTTGACTGGGAGCGGCTTTCGCGGAATAAAAGACGCGAGAATTGTACCTCGAAGTGCCGAGAAAGCCCACCCCTCCCTCCTATGGATCTTTGAGTTGGAGTCTCGTCAAAGGTTGCGCCAAAATTTAGCTACTTCCACCGACTGTGCAGGCAGTACCGGGGAGAGGTCTGCAAATCATCTCCGCACTTTTGCGTCGGCCGCTCTTTCGCTCTTTGAATTGCGCGCTCCAATGCAGGCTTAGCGTGCAACCCCGGACAAGCGCATCCGGGTTCCAAGCCTTGGCTAATGCGCGGAAGGCAATCCCACGCCCCAGACCGGCGCGGTTACTGCGATCTTCTCGAAATTCGCGACCACTGCCTTGCCGCGAGGGATCGCCTCTTTCACCTGGGGCAACGAGAGAGATGCGTCGTGGCTCGCCATGCTGTCCCAAACCTCCGTCACCCACATGACGTTCTCGTCCGCTGCATCTTTGGCGACGATATAACTCAAACATCCGGGCATATGAGCCGCGCTCCCCCTCAGAACTCCGATCATGTCGTCGCGCTTGCCGGGAAGAACCGTGATCTTAGCGATCATTCCCCACATGTTGCTTCCTTCCTGTGAGTCCGCCAGAACGGACATGAGCGTAACCGCGCCTACGGATTCGAGAATTTTCCGTCGGTCAATTGGCATGAGCCGAATATAACGGCGAACACGGGGCGTGGGAAGATTTTGTAGGGGCGGACGCCTTCGTCCGCCCCGAGTCGCGAAGCGACGAGTGCGACGGCGCCTTCATTGCGCGCTTCGTGCGCAACCCCGGACGAAGGTGTCCGGGGCTGGATGACCTTCATGAAATTCGGACCAATCGTTTCATGAGGCCGTCGTCGACGTAGTTCCCCGCACTTCATCGCTAAGAATGATCGCTTCGGCGATTTCTTTCATCGGACGACGCTTTTGCCGGCTCTGCCGCTGCAGCATAAGGTAGGCCTGCTCTTCATCCAGCCCCAGATCGCGCTGCAGAATTCCTTTGGCCCGTTCCACCAACTTTCGTCGTTCGAGCTGCTCGGTAAGCACTAAATTGGCCTCTTCTAGCCGAGCCAATTCCACTTCGGCACCCACCAGAAATCCGATGGTAGAGATCATTCGAATTTCGCGCTGCCGGTACACGTGATGCTGGCAATGCTGCAGATTGATGACGCCTACCACCCGTCCGCGGCACAGCAGCGGTACTGAGAGAAATGCCTCGTAGCTGTCTTCCGGCAATTCGTGAAAAAACTGAAAGCGAGGATCGAGCGTGGCCTTCTCGGGAATCGTGACCGGTTCGTGATGCTCCGCCACCCATCCGGTAATTCCCTGCCCTACTCGCAACTTCAGCCGATCGATTACGTCGGGATGGGGATTTTTCGAAGCGCGCAAAACCAACTCGTCGCCTTCAAGCACATACACCAGGCAAGAGTCGCACTTCACCAGAGCAGCAGCGAATTCCACCACGCGATGCAGCACTTCATGAAAACTGTCGGCCATGCCCAGGCGCTCACCGATTTCATGAAGGACATCAACCTGCGAGTCTTCAATTGAAGTTAAGTAGTCCACGAACTAAACCTAACGATCGGCGTCAGTCATGTCTAATTCCAAATTTCGATGGCGGCGATAAAGAATTCCCGGAGTGATCACGGGCAACGAGGGGCCGATCGCGCGGACTTCCACCAGACTGAGGCCTATCGCGCCGGTACCGCTAAGAGCCACACTAGCAATCCAAACAGGATTAGGGCCCCGACCAACGAGAACAGGGTATGGAATGGATGAAAGTGGAAGTAGGGATTGCGATGCAGACGATATCGTGTCGCCAGCATAAGACCTCCTCGACACACGCGAGGTGTGCGCACGCGACAACTGGTCCGCTCTTAATTGTGCCACTAAACAGTTCTTCCGGCTGAAATTTCCGTAATGGCAAGAAACCGCCGCGCCGGCCGCGCACAACTCAGTACACGGTACCCGGCGCTATTTGTCGAGATCGACACTTCTCACCGGCAGGTCCCAATGCGAGTCGAGAATCTCGAAGCGCCGTTGCTCCTCGCGATGGAACGTCTCCTGGTCGGGATAAAGCTGTTTCTGCAGGGCAGCCTCGTCAACGGGTTCGTTGGCGACCGTGGCATTTTTGAAAACGATGGTCACGCGAAAATCCCAACGGGCGTCTTCGGTCATGTGATAGCGCGGCTGATCCATCCAGACTTTGAGGAGGCGTCCCATTTCGATCTCTTTCTTCAGCACTGGATAATGATTCTTCTTGAATAGCGTCAGGAATTCGTCGGCATGGCCCCACTTCGCCTTGTAGTAGTATTCGACCACGAAGGGCTGGTCCGACGTGCTCGGGGATTGAGCAGACAAGAGGCTCGGTGTGGAGACAGCGAGAAAGAGCAGAATGACAGCGGTACGCATAGAAACCCCCTTCGCGGAATCGTCCTTGCTTGTACACCAAGGACTGGTTCGCATCAAGCGTTGGCCCGCGATAATCTCGTCTGATCGATGCTGGCTGATTTCATTCACGGAGGCGCAGTAAAAGTGAATCAAGGCGCAGGCCTGGAACCGTCACTTTATGGGTTTCATCCCGAGTGCCGATCCTGCCCCCTGACTACTGGCCGGTGATCACCGATCCTTGGCCGCCGATGCGGTTCTGCCAGTGATTCCACACAAACCACACCGCTCCGGCCACGAGGACAATCAGGATCGCAACGTCAAATCTGTGGAAGTACTTGCCCAGGGCCCGCCAATTCTGACCCAGCTTCATGCCGAACCAGGCCAGCGCGAGGCACCACGGCCACGATCCCAGGAATGTGTAAATGTGAAATCGGCCCCGCGGCATGCGCGCGATGCCCGCCGGCAGCGCAATGAACGTGCGCACCACCGGCAGCAAGCGGGCGACAAAGACGGCCAGATATCCCCAGCGCTCGAAGAAGTGATCGGCCCAGTCGAGTTCGCGGCGCGACATCAGAATCCAGTGGCCATAGCGCTCCACCAGCGGACGTCCGCCATAACATCCAATCTCGTACGCGACCAGCGAGCCCAGATTGCAGCCGATTGCGCCCGCTGTGGCCACTACCAGGAGCTTGAATGTCCCCTCGAAGACCAGGTATCCAGCAAAAGGCATGATCAGTTCTGAGGGCAGCGGAATGCAGGCTGACTCGATCGCCATGAGCAACACAACGCCGCCGTAGCCCGCCATGGCCATTACAGACTTGATGAAGATGAAGATGATGGCGAGGATCTTTTCAGTCATTGAGAGGCAAAGACCAGAGCCTAGGTATAGGGGTTCAGACCACTCTGCGTCCGGAGACGACTTTAGTTTAATGGAAAGCGGCGGAGACGAGAATCCTGGGTGGTGAGTTTCTTAAACCCCACGTCTAGCCCTGAAACCTGGCGCCTAGAACGACCCTTCCTGGGTAAACGCGTAACCCGGAAGCGTGGCCCCCTGCGGACTCTTGGCGACTTTCACTCGTATCGTGGGCGCGTCGGGAGCGGTGATGCCCGCCAGACGCAGCATGGCGTATTGGGTGAATACTTCGTTGTAGAGCTTGGTGACCAAATAATCCTGGCCGTCGACGTCACTGCGCCAGACCTGTCCGAGTTGGATGGAATTCACTGCCACGATGCTTTTGGACTCCAGATTACTTTCAGACTACCGAGGCCAACAGGGGTCGTCAATTGTCAGGCAGGTTACGGAGGGACAAGCCCCGCTTGCCGATTACTGCCGACGCCCGGCATTTCGCCGCATCTCCAGTCTTGCGGCGCTTCTCGCTGATTTCTGCGCCTGTGCAATGACCGCTCGCGCATATGGCCATCCGATATAATCTCAGCAACGTGAAAACTATCTCACCGGTTGTGCTCTCACTTATTCTTTCTGCTGCGATCAGTGCGGCGGCCCAGGACGCTTTCCGGGTAAGCGTTCCCGACTTGAAAGGAAAAGAAGCCAAGGCCGTGTTGATCTTCGACGACACGGACAAAACCATAAATGTTCGGCCCGCCAAGCTCGTGCCCGTGAATATTCCCTATGGCAATATAGAAAAATGCGCCTACCAATATACCGACGAACGCACCGTCGCTCTCGCTGAAGCCAAAGTTCATTGGCTGGAAATCGATTATCGCGAGGGAGATGCGCACAAGGTCCTCATGTTGCGCATGACATCGCGAAATCACATACGAATCCTGGACGCGCTAAAGTCGCACACCGGAATCGACGCTGAAATCCTGGGTAACGCTGACAAACGCCGGGGCGGAATCTGGAGCAAGTTCTGAAGAAAGGCTGCAGTGCGAACACTTCCCCCTGCACACCACAATAGCCGGTCGAAATAGGGATGACCGTTGGCTCAATCAGCGGCCGTAATACTTGGCGTTGCGCTCGGTGAAGTCCTTCCACTTCTCCGGAAGATCGTCGAGCGCAAAAATAGCCGAAACTGGACAGACAGGGACACAGGCGCCGCAGTCAATACATTCCACCGGGTCGATGTAAAGCAATTCCTCGGTCGCGTAAGCGGCTTCATCTTTCTTGGGATGAATGCAATCCACGGGACAGGCGTCGACGCATGCCGTATCTTTTGTCCCGATGCAGGGCTCAGCAATCACATAAGCCATAACAGTGTCAGTCTCCTGAAGGTTTGCTTCTATCTTACTCCTACGGCAGTGCAACGAGCGGCCATTCTAACAAGAATGGAGGCTGTCGGTACAGCCGATGTCGAACGTATCTTTCAATTTCTTCGAATTTGGTAACGGCGATTTTTTGCGAAAGGAAAAAGCCGGCAGCTTGCTGCTGCCGGCTCACTCACTATGCGTCTCCTTCAGCGGCGACCACCTCCGTGAAATCCGCCGCCGCCGTGGAACCCGCCCCCACCGTGAAATCCGCCACCATGAACCGCGGGTGCCCCATGGAACCCACCACCATGAAACGCACCGTGCACAGCCGGCGCAGCGCGGAATCCGTGTCCTACTGAGCCGCGTCCAACATAGCCACGCGCTGCGTAGCCGCCGCGATAGCCCGCACCTGGGTGACCATACCAGCCCCGAGCCCAGCCCGGATTACCGACCCATGGACGACCACGCCAGCCGTTCGCCCAGCCCCAGTGTCCCAGCCAACCCGGACCATGGAACCAGGGTCCTGCACCGACGAAGAGCCCTCCGACAAACCAGTCAGGACCGTAATACCCGTACGGCGCGCAAGCGTAAGGATAGTAGCCGTAATATCCATACGTGCAGACCGGAGCCGGTCCGACAGCAACTCCGACCGGACCTACGCCGATCCCCACCCCGACTCGAACCTGCGCCTGCGAGTAAGCCATCGGAATCGCCAGCACCGCAATCAACGCCAGATACTTTGTGTATTTCATAACCACCTCCGTTTGCCAAACCCGACCAGCTGTGCTCACCCTTGAGGAGCTTCGCTGTTCGTGATTTGTTTGCCCTTTCATTACCTCTCACCGCCTACTGATTTGAACATCGCAGCGGGAAAAAAGTTTCGGAAATCGGCATGGTTCATTTCAGCCAGGGTGGTTGTTTTCAACCATTTACAAGTCGGGCCGCGACGCTGTGCAAACGACGCAGAAAACGGAGCCACGGGGTTTTGCGCCACTCCGGCTGCGGCGGCATCGGTTGAAAGTTCTTCCAAGGATGGAAAACGTCAGGCAGTGTTTGGGAATGATCGGCTGTCTTACGCGCCAACCAATTCCTTCTTTTCGCGGGGCTCGTACTCGACGATGTAGCCGGCGACGGCGCTCGCGGCTACGGTTAACGGCGAGGCAAGGTACATCTGCCCGGGACCGCTGCGACCGGGAAAATTGCGATTCTGCGCGCTGATCACGATTTGATCGGGACGGGTGGAAACTCCCGGTCCAGCGTTGATGCAGGCTCCGCAACTGGGCTCGATCACCTGGGCACCGGCTTTGCGGAAAACATCGAGATATCCGTGGCGCACGCAGTAGTCACGCGTTTCCTGCGATCCGAATTGAATGTAGAACTTCACCGAGTCGGCGACATGCCTGCCCTGCTTCAGCGCATCGGCAAGAACGAGCGCGTACATATCCATGTCTTCGTTCTTGCCCGCCGTGCACGTTCCGCCATAGGCGATCTCAACCGGCACGGGCGTATTCAAATCGCGAATGTACTTGCCATTGCCGGGATCACCCGGAGTCGCGACCATCGGCGTGATCTCAGCCGCATCAAGTTCGATCACATGCGCATACTGCGCACCGGGGTCGCTGTAAAGACCCTCGATCATGGTTTCGGCACGCTTGCGATCCATCCCGCGCCGTTCTACGAGGAAGTCGACGGTTTTTTTATCGGGCGCGACGATGCCCGTGAATCCGCCGATCTCAGCCGCCATGTTGGTCATGGTCGCGCGTTCATCGACGCTGAGTTCCTCGATCGCGTCGCCCGCGTATTCCATCACTTTCGCCAGAGCTTGCCCGCTGCGCACATAATCGAGACTCAGAATCTTCAGGATGAAATCCTTCGCGGTCACATTGGGATGCTTCTTGCCGCGAATGATGACCTTCACCGATTCCGGCACCCTCACCCGCACGTCTTTCGTGATCCACGAGTTGAAAACGTCAGTCGTACCGATGCCGAAAGCGACGCAGCCGATCGCGCCCACATGCGGCGTGTGGGAATCAGAGCCGATGTTGAGCTGGCCGGGCAAGGCGTAGCTTTCCAGCACGATGGAGTGGCAGATGCCCTCCGACCCTTTGCGGTCGGTGAGTTCGCCGTGCAACTTGATTCCCTGTTTCCTGGCGAAATCCTGCTGCTTGAGTTTCAATTGTGTGGCGAGGTCGAGCAGGCCGAGTTTTTTCTTCTCTTCGGAAATCACCTCATCGAGAAATGTCAGGTGATCGCGGAAGAAGATGATGCTCGAAGGATCGTTGACCTTGGCATCTTTGCCGACATAATGCTCGAAGAAGATCGCAGCCATGGGCGTGACGTATTCGTGGCTGAATCGCAAATCGGCACGGGCAAAGCCCGTATCACCCGGCTTGACGGCAGGAACGCCGACTTCGGGTGCTGCCGAGCTCCGCTCGGCGGGGCGGACGGACGCGTCCGCCCTTACACGATCCGTGGTGCGGATCATATGGCGGGCAAAGATTTTTTCTGCCAGCGTCATTGGGCGCTTTTCTGTTTTCATCGGCGGCAGAAAAACTTTTCCTTGCATGCGAGCCACATTGAACGGGAACAGCCCGCCGTATTCGATCACCTGCCGCGTGATTTCATCCTCTCCCGCCGTGAATTCTCTGAGCGCGATTTCTTCCCCGCCCCGGATTCGATCCATCAGGGAAAAATTCGTGGAAGTCAGCAGCCCGAGGTTCTGGCAATTCTGCTTGTAGATGCGTTCAATGTTTTCCGCGATCACGACGCGAATGCCGGCGCACATCTCGGCATAGGGAGATTGTTCGCGGCTCGACCCCTTGCCCCGGCGCTTGCCGCTCACAGCGCAAACAAATCCGCCACGCTTCACGTCTCCGCGTCCGATGGGGGTAACATTCCCGCATCTCAATCCCAGGTATGGAATTTCGCCCAGCGTCTCATCGAAATAAAAACAGTAGTGCGCGGGAGTGATCTCGTCCGTGGATATGTCGTCTCGCAGCTTGGGGTTATTTGCCGGATTTCTTGTATCCCACGGCAAGTCTTCGCCAGTCAACTGCCGTTTGATCAATTCGGGATCTTCGGTGAGAAAGAGAATGCGTCCCTGCAGCCGGACATTGTCCGGGCGCTTTTCGATTTTACGTTCCAGGAGAGAGTTGATCACACTAAAGCCTGCGTTACTGTGATTGAAGTGGCTCGGCAGAACATCCCACACAAGTATTTTACGCCGTTAATGACCTCGCTTCGCGAGCGTCGCGGACGAATGCACCCGACCCTACAGCTTCGCTCGACGTCGCTCGGCGTATTCCCGTGGGTCGGGTAGGGGCTCCAGGCCGCGGCCGTTGAAGATTGTTAAAAACTCTCCTACCAGCGCCTGATGCACCAGCCCATTCGAAGCCAGAGTCTCTCGGCTGTCGATCTCAAATGGCGAACCGTCGAAGCGTGTGACTCTGCCCCCGGCTTCTTCAATGATGAGCACGCCTGCCGCGGTGTCCCAAGGATTCAGATTGAATTCCCAGAAGCCGTCGAAACGCCCGCAAGCCACATTACACAGATCGAGCGCGGCCGATCCCGCCCGCCGCACGCCATGTGTTCGCAGCGTGATCTGGTGATAGAAGTAAATGTTCGGATTCTGATGTCGCTTATGGCTGGGAAAACCGGTGGCTAGTAACGATTCCTTCAACTGGGTAATCTTCGAGACTCGGATAGGCTGGCCATTCAAACACGCGCCTCTTCCCTGCTCGGCTGAGAAAAGTTCATTGCGCGTGGGATCATACACCACCGCCGCAATCCTGCAGGCTGAAGTCGAACGGTGTTCCAGCGCCAATGACACGCAGAACACCGGATAGCCGTGCGCGAAGTTGGTGGTGCCGTCGAGCGGATCGACATACCAGCGATATTCACTGCCCCGGTCCTTCAATCCCTGCTCTTCGCCGAGGACGTCATGCGAGGGGAATTGCGTACTCACACGCTGGCGAATCAAAGCTTCCGAAGCCCGGTCCGCCGCCGTAACCAGATCGGCCTCGCCTTTGTACTCGATTTTCAGTTTCTGCTGAAAGTATTGGAGCAGAAGCGCGCCCGCTTCCCGGGCGATCGCGGACATGGCCGGCAGAAAGCTTTCGGAGGCTACAGCAGAGGAAGTCATCGACCAGGGTTCACTTCTTTCTTCCGCTTTCCTCGGCGATATACATGATTTCGTGCTTAAAGATGAACAGATTGGGTGCTCCTTCACGCGTCAAGCGCACCATGTTCTTGTCGTAATACTCGATCCAGCCGCGCACCACTTGGCCGTCCATCAGCTTGAGCGAGACTGGCTTCTGTTTTTCCCCAAGTGTTTTCAGAAAAGATGCTTCTTCGAAGGTCTCTTCCGGAGGAGGCGTTCGCCCTCGTTTGCCTCCAGAACTTCCTTGCGGAGCACGAAACGACATGACGGCATTGTACACAAAGGCAGGTCTTGAATCCGTGCGCACAGGCCCTTATGGGTGCCAGTCTTGAGTTGAACTCACGGGATCGATTCGCCTAGAAGGTGACCCGCAACCCAAATTCGATTTGCCGCGGCGCCCCCATCTCGAAGTTTCCCGATTGCAGTCCCGTGCGAAGAGGCGCCAGCGTTCCCGTCGTAATCCCACCAATCACGTTCGGTGCGAGCGCCCCATTGGTTTGAAACGTCGGATTTGGCCCGGGGTACAGAGAGGCGCCAAATAAACTTCCCGGCTGTCCGGCGTTGGCAAAGTTGAGGACGTTGAAGACCGCCGCACTGGGTTCTACCGTGAATCGATCTTTGATCGTGACCGGCCAGGAGGCCCGCAGATTAAAGGTTTTCAGCCACGGAACATTGATTGCCGTGGAACTAAGCGACGGGATGGTAGGCATGACCCAACCCAGAGCCGCCATGTCGGTGCTGGTCATTATGGGAATGCCGGAAAGACCGGGGCAACTGCCGTCCGCCAGCAGACAATGGCCGGCAGGGGTCAAGGTGCCAGCGAAATGCGTATTGTAGGCGCTGACCACGTTGGCCAAATTGTTGGGGTTGGTATTGATGCTGTTAAGCCGGTTGATGTTTTCGCCGGGAGCTGCATGCGGGACTAGCGTCTTGCGCATCCATTGGCCGATCTGAGTTCCCTCGATCGGTTCCGGCGCCGCTCCCGATCCCAGGCCCGAGCCTAACCAATCCGTAGCATAGATTTGCCCGCCATCGGTCAGTTGGG
>JASHPL010000413.1 GCA_030038125.1 Candidatus Sulfotelmatobacter sp. | reverse complement strand
GACTACTGGTTTTAGCCCGCGCGCGGCCATCCCGATGGCGCGGCCGATGATGTTGGCTTCGGCCAGCGGCGAGTTGAACACGCGGTCGGAGCCGAACTCCATTTGCAATCCGGCGGTCAGCTTAAAAACACCGCCCTTGCCCTTGACCAGCTTCTGCTTCACGTACTGTTCGCGGCTGGCGTCGGCCACGTCTTCGCCGAAGATCACAATGCGCTCGTCGCGCTTCATCTCGTCCCGGAGCGTGGCCGTAATCAGGTCGGCCATGGTCTTGGCTGCCGGCTTCTTGACATCGGACGACGCCTCAACTACGGGCTGCGTCTCGAATGCCGGCGAAGTCGGATCGATGTCCGGAGAGTAAACGAATTTCGTGATCGATTCCGGCGCGGGCGGCAGGGCTTCGAGAGCGCGATCGACTGCGGCCTGCAGTTCGGCTTCAACTTCCTTCTCCAGTTGGTTGATCCCCTTGTCGTCGAGAATGCCTTCGCGCAGAAGAAACATCTGGGTGCGACTGACGGGATCGCGAGCCGCGTCACGCTCGCGCTCGGCGTCGGGACGATAGAGCCGCTCATCATCAGAGAGCGAATGTGAATACGGCCGAATCACATGGGCGTGGACGAAAGCCGGTCCGTGCCCCTCGCGGCAATAGCGCACTGCCCGCTGGAACGCGCCATAACTAGCCACCGGATCGGTGCCGTCGACCTCTTCGAAGTGGAAGTTGGGAAATCCGGAAACCAGGCGTGAAATGCTTCCGCCTGCGGTTTGCACTTCGACCGGAACCGAGATGGCATAGCCGTTGTCTTCAACGCAGAAGATCACCGGCAGCTTGCCCAGCGCCGCGGCGTTCATCGCCTCCCAGAATTCGCCTTCGCTCGAGGTGCCATCGCCGAGAGAAACGTAGGTGACTTCATCGCTTTGGAAGCTGACATTTTTAAAGTACCGATAGTCGGGTGCCCCGTTTTTCCCTGCTGTTGGAGGAAGTGGGATTTCCGCCGCCTTCGAATGTTGCGCGAAATAGCGTCCCGCCTCCGCACATCCAATAGCCTGCAAAATCTGGGAGCCTGTCGGAGACGACTGCGTAACGATGTGGAGCGCGGGATAGCTCCAGTGTGAAGGCATCTGGCGCCCGCCGGAGCTAGGATCGTCAGCGGCGCCGACTCCCTGCAGAAACATCTGATAAGGCTCGACGCCCAGGGCCAAGCACAATCCGCGATCCCGGTAATAAGGATAGAACCAGTCATAGCCCGGTTTGAGCGCCATGC
This sequence comes from Candidatus Sulfotelmatobacter sp., assembly GCA_030038125.1. Lineage (GTDB taxonomy): Bacteria > Acidobacteriota > Terriglobia > Terriglobales > Acidobacteriaceae > Sulfotelmatobacter. Next base: position 8,183 of record JASHPL010000413.1, on the reverse strand, counting down.
CCGCCGCGACACCAATCGCCTCATGGCCTGCTCCCGACATCTGGAAGAAGATTTTCTGCTGACGCTTGAGCAGAATCTCCCGGTCATCAATACGGCGGGAGGTGTACATCAGCCGATAAGCGTGGATGAGCGCCTCGCGGGTGAACCCTTCGTAGGATCTGCTTTTCTTTGTTCCGTTGGCCGCCAGGGCCAGCTTGGGGTCAGTTTTTGTGGTCGCCATCCAGTTGTCTGATCCTTTGGGATCTTCTTTCCTGGCCGTTTTTCACTGCCAACATTAATTGGATGCTCGCGGCCGGGCCTCGGTTTTAGAACATCGCGGGTCCCTACAGGTCAGCGCATTTTCGTGCTGAACCTGTTGCATTGTAAACGGTGACCGGGGGTTGGGAAAGAAAACTTTAGTTTGAAAAGAGTTGCGGAAGCAGGGGAAAAAGCAATCCCGAACAGAGTCTGGAGTTGGACCGAACTGGATTCAGAATTCTGCTAGAGAGTGTTCCTTGTCGAGCACAGTAGGCTCGGTCGAGTCCAGGACAAAATAGCGCCTTTGAAAATACAAGGCGACACCGACGAGTCCTATGAGAGCAGGAACTTCCACCAGCGGTCCGATGACGGCTGCAAACGCCGCGCCCGAGTTGATTCCGAATACTGCGACGGCGACCGCAATCGCCAGCTCAAAATTGTTGCTGGCCGCCGTGAACGACAAAGTCGCGGTTTTTGAGTAGTCTGCTCCCAGCTTGCGTCCCATGTAGAACGACACCAGGAACATCACAACGAAATAGATCAGCAGCGGGATCGCAACGCGTACCACATCGAGCGGCAAGCGAACGATGTATGAGCCCTTCAGCGAGAACATCACCACAATCGTGAAAAGGAGCGCAATCAGGGTCAGAGGGCTGATGCGCGGGATGAACCTGTTTTCATACCATTGCTTTCCACGGGCGCGCAGTATGTGAAGCGCGTGAAGATGCCGGCGAGGAATGGGATGCCAAGGTAAATGAAAACGCTTTTGGCGATGTCGCGAATTGAAACGTTTACCACCGAACCACGCAGCCCGAACCACTGGGGTAGTTTGGTGACGAAAACCCAGGCGTAAACCGAATAGAACAGCACCTGAAAGACAGAATTAAAGGCAACCAGCCCGGCGGCATAGTCGGTATCTCCTCGGGCCAGTTCGTTCCAGACGATCACCATCGCAATGCAGCGAGCCAGACCAATCATAATCAATCCCGCCATGTACTCGGGATAACCGCGCAGAAACACAATGGCGAGAACAAACATCAGGACCGGACCGATTACCCAGTTCTGCACCAACGACAGAATGAGAACCTTCCTGTTGTGGAAGATCTCGCCCATTTCCTCATAGCGAACTTTTGCCAGGGGAGGGTACATCATCAGAATGAGACCTGCCGCGATCGGAATGGACGTCGTGCCCACGCTAAAGCGGCTCAGCAAAGCCACCACTCCAGGCAGCACCCATCCTGCCGCCACTCCCACCAGCATGGCGGTAAAGATCCAAATGGTGAGATAGCGATCCAGGAAGCCTAGGCGAGTCGAAATGCTTGTATTCATGTCATTCTTTTCCGCGTCCGCACTGGGTTGCATTTATTACCGTCCGATCTCGTCGATATGCTTCTTGAGCGCGAGCCGATCGAGAGTGGAAAGCGGAAGGCTCAAAAAGAGACCAATCCTGCGATCCAGCAAAAAGAAGGCTTCGCGGAAGGCCTTCTCGACTTGTCCCCCGTCTCCGCGCCCGGCGGCAGGGTCGGACACACCCCAATGAGCCGTCATTGGCTGGCCAGGCCACACCGGACAAATCTCGTTGGCGGCGTTGTCGCAAACCGTGAAAACGAAATCGAGCGCCGGCGCGCCAGGTCTGGCAAATTCGTCCCAGCTTTTGCTGCGCAAGTCGGTCGTGGGAAGATGTGCGGCTTCGAGCTGTCGCAGCGCCTCCGGCCACACCTTCCCTGCCGGATGGCTGCCCGCGCTGAACGCGGTGAAATTGGGGCGGCCTTTGTAGTTCATAATCGCCTCAGCCATGATGGAGCGCGCCGAGTTCCCCGTGCAGAGGAACAAAACGTTGTGGTGCGCGGGCATTCTCATCTCCGGGTGCGACTAGCGGCAGCAGGTCGCCGCACAACAAGACTCCTGCGTGAGAGTTGGTTTTACCGCTCGAATAAAAGCGCTCAGGAATTTGCCGCCGATCTGAGCTGCGCCGGCGTTCATGTCAATTTCTTGGCCAGTGATGCATTCGAGCGCGTCTTCGGCGGAATAAATGCGCGTCGGCTCGATTGCAATTTGCTCGAAGCCGCAGGCCGCGAGCTTCTGACGATATTCGTTTTCTTCGAGAGCTCCCGCGATGCACCCCACCCAGGCCAGAATGCTCTGGCGAATTTGCGGCAGGATTTCGCCGCGACTCACAACATCAGAAACCGCAAATCGCCCGCCCGGCTTGAGCACGCGGAAGGCCTCCCGCAAAACTCTGTCTTTGTCGCCCGAAAGATTGATGACACAATTGGAAATGATGACATCGACAGAATTCTCGGGTAGGGGAATGTTTTCAATCTCGCCTTTGAGGAATTCCACATTGTCGATGCCAGCCTTGGTTCTGTTCTCGTTGGCCAGCGCCAGCATCTCGTCGGTCATGTCCAGTCCATAGGCTTTACCAGCAGGACCGACGCGACGCGCGGAAAGCAGTACATCAATGCCCCCGCCCGAACCCAGATCGAGAACGGTCTCACCCGCTTTCAACTCCGCCAGAGCCGTGGGATTGCCGCAACCAAGAGAGGCGAGCAGCGCCTCCTCCGGGATTTCCCCAATCTGGGAGGCATCGTAGAGATCCGTGGTAATCGGGTCGGCGCACGCCGTAGCTGACACCCCACCACAGCAGGAACTTCCTCCGGAGTGCACACGCAGGGCAGCCTCACCGTATTTCTGTTTCACGACTTCCTTGATGTTCGTTATCTCGGCGGACATGACAGCTCCTTATTTGCAGATTTGCACGATGTCTTGCGGCCGCAGCGCCTTATTGCGCGTGCAGCATTCGGCGTAGAGGAACTGCAGCAGTTCCTGCAAAGCTTCGCAGTTCGCGGTGTAGCGAAGGAAAGTCCCTTCGCGCTGGACCTGCACCAGCCTTTCATTCCGCAACTTATCCAGATGATGCGAGAGCGTCGAATTAGGGATCTCCAATTCACCCTGAATTTCGCTGACGACGAGGCCTTCCGGGTGCGCTGAAAGCAGCATTTGCATAATGCGCAGGCGCGGCTCGGTTCCCATCGCAGAAAACATGTCAGCGTACCTGGCGACACCCTCCGCGGAATTCCTGGTTGCAGGCGCTTTCGAACCTGTTGCCATATTTCTATACTACCGGAAATATAGTAAGCAGCGCAAGCCCGGTTTTCGGATGGGATCTTTGATGCCGCCGCGCCGGGCAAAATTTCTGCACTTTGCGGCGGCTTCCGAATGCTGAAAAACCGAGTGCTGGCCGCTGGGTGCTATTCTGAAGAGCACATGATTCGCACCCGGCGCGCTTTTGATCCTGACAAAATCAAATTGGTTATTTTCGATTTGGACGGAACGCTAATCGACTCCCAGCTCGATCTCGTGCACTCAGTCAATGCTGCCTTGCGCCACATCAGCCGTCCCGAACTCCCCAACGATGTGATTGCCAGCTACGTGGGCGATGGCGCCCCGATTTTGATTCAGCGTGCGCTAGGCGCAGAGGCGAACGATGACGCGCTCGTGCGCCAGGGACTGGAATTTTTTCTTTCCTATTACCGAGCACACAAGCTGGATTACACGAAAGTGTATCCGGGTGTGATCGACGCCCTCGCGGCGATTCAGCAGTCGGCCAATGGCATGCCGCGAAAAATGGCCGTGCTCACCAATAAGCCCGTGAATCCGTCGCGAGCGATCGTCGAAGCGCTCGGACTGGGCAAGTTCTTTTCCCAGGTTTACGGTGGGAACAGCTTCCCAACCAAGAAGCCTGAGCCCGAAGGAGCGCTCATCTTGCTGGAAGAAACCGCTACTCCACCCGACCAGGCGGTGATGGTCGGTGATTCGCACGTGGATATTCGTACTGGTCTGAATGCGGGCATGTACACCGTCGGCGTAACCTACGGATTCGCGCCGCAAACGCTCGAGGCCGAACCAGTAGATGTGGTTGTGGACACACCGGGAGAGCTGGTAGAGCTGTTCGCGATCTCTTCGGCGGAAAGTTGAATCGCTGGGACCTAAGATTCAAGTGCGCATCGAAAGCGCGCGCAAAAGAATGAACTCTAACCACTTCGAGTCAAATTTTGGATTCACGGCGAAAGAGCTGCGCAAGTTGCGTAGCCTCAAAACGCCTTACGGGATCCAGAAATTCATCGATGACATGCCCTACCACCTCGGAGACACTGCCTGGTCTCCGCGGCGAGTGCTGGCAGAACAGTCTGCCCATTGCCTGGAAGGCGCCATCTTCGGCGCTGCGGCTCTCCGCATGAACGGGTATCCTCCGCTGCTACTCGATTTTGAAGCGGATCATGACACCGACCACGTGATCGCGATTTTCCGCGAGGACGGTTGCTGGGGTGCGATCGCGAAATCTAATTACGCGGGCTGCCGCTGGCGCGAGCCGGTATACCGGAACCTGCGTGAGCTGACGCTCAGTTATTTCAATTTGTATTTCAATCTGAGGCGTGAACGCACGCTCCGACGCTATTCGCGTCCGGTGAACCTCAAGCGCTTTGACCGCCAGTCATGGATGACCACCGACAAGCCGCTCTGGTTTATTGTCGACTATTTATTTGAGATCAAGCACTACCCGCTGCTGACAAAGAGACAAGAAAAGCGCCTGCACCGGGTTGATGAAAGACTGTTTCAGGCGGAGTGCCTGGGCAAGGCCTACAACATCCGCGACTGAGTACGTGCCTTCACGCAAGACGTACATGAACTGTTCTTAAGAATTTTCTTCTCTAACCTGCCCTGAAGTTGCCAACAATAATTGCCGATAACAATGGATAGCTTCCTGCGCTAATGTTGGAAGGCCAAATCGGCGTTACGTTCAAACGGAGCCTACCGGACTTCAGATACACACCGAGTTCCGGCTGGAACTATAGTCCATGGATCTCAACCATCATGCCCGGATCGAGTCAACTTCCGAATTCTTCGATGCCCGCCGTCATCCGCGCTTCAAGCTGGACGTCGAGATTCGCGTGTACCCGCGCAATGAACCGGTGGTGCGGGGCTATACGGTGGATATCAGCGAATCCGGAATTGGCGCCATGCTCCGGGAAGAGGTTCCTCTAAATGAAGTTGTTCGCCTCGAATTCACCGTGCCCCTGGGACCGGTTGAAGTGCATGCGTTGGTTCGACAGCGGAATGCGTTTCGTTATGGATTTCAATTTCTGGAGTCCGATTCCGCGCACGAACTGATCGCGCGAACCTGCCGAGAGCTCGCGGTGGAACAGTCTCTTCGTTTTCCCCAGACATCAAGTCTCGCCTGAAAAGCAAGCGAAACCCATACCTGTTCCCAGCAGGTAAAATGAGCAGATGAAGTCCCGAAGTCTTGCCCTCCTGCTTCTCATCCCCACTGTGCCAGCTTGGAGCCAGCAGCCCGACTCGCACCCGGCCGCAACGGGGACCAGCGTTGCGCCAGTCGATCCGGCCGGTGGTGCGGGATCGCGCACTCCAGCATCAACTCCGGCGGCTATGCCGAAACTCGATCTCACTCCTGACCCGAATGGCAAGCTTTCGCAGGACCAGATGCAGCAGTTGTTTCGTGTAGTCGCGGACAAAGATCAGGAGAACCAAAAACTGGAGCGCGATTACACCTACGTCGAGCGCGACGTCGACCACAAGCTGGATGGCAATGGGCAGGCCAAGTCCACCGAAGTGAAGACCTATGAAATTCTCGACCTCTATGGAGAGCAAGTGCAGCGCTTGATCGCCAATAACGATCAACCCCTCGACCCCAAAGATGCGGCCAAAGAGGAAGAGAAAATTCAAAAGATCATCGACAAGCGCGAGAACGAGTCCGAGGCCGACCGCCAGAAGCGGCAAGAAAAAGAACAAAAGGAGCGGGAGGAAGATCGCAAGTTCGTCACCGAAATCGCTGACGCCTACAACTTTACCCTGGTCGGCACAGATAAACTTGACGGGCGCGATGCTTGGATAATCGACGCTGAGCCGCGTCCGGGTTTTGTGCCGCACATGAAGGATTCGAAATTTCTCTCCAAGTTTCATGGCCGCGTCTGGATCGATAAAGACGATCTGCAATTGGCTAAGCTGGATGTGGAAGCCATCGACACGGTTTCCATCGGCTGGGTCGTCGCCCGTGTCCACAAAGGAACCCGCGTAATGCTGGAGCAGACCCGCGTCAATGATGAAGTCTGGCTGCCCCAGCATGTGACGTTCAAAGTCGACGCGCGGGTCGCGTTGTTCAAGGGTTACAAGCTGGATGGCGAGCAGACCTACCGCGACTACAAGAAATTCCGCACCTCGGCCAAGATCGTCGGAGTCGGTCCAGTCGAGCAGAAGTAACCGCTCATCATTTCTATGCCGCATTCTGCTTTGCTTATAATGCGACGTCCCGGATTGGGTGCTCCCCTGCCCGATTCCGCTGGATTGCTTTCATAAAACCTTGGCGAGGGTCTGCATGTCACCTCTTACTCGTCGTGAGTTGGTTCGCTCCGGTCTGGCCGTTTCGGCATCGACTCTGATCGCGGGCTCTCCCTTTGAGCGTGCGCAGGCGTTATTGGCTGGGTTACCGCACGGCCCAAACTCCGACGAGCAAAGTGCAGTTGCTCCACGCGAGCGCCTTCTGTTTGATTTCAGATGGAAATTCTTTCTGGGAAACGGGGCGGATCCCGCGCGGGATCTCGGTTTCGGCATGGGGCAGGGTGACTTCGACAAATCGGGTGCGTTCGAATTCTCCACCGCGAAATTTGATGATTCCCCATGGCGTTCGCTGAATCTCCCCCACGATTGGGCGGTCGAGTTGCCTTTCGTTCACGACGAAGAGCAGCAATCGCACGGCTACAAACCATTAGGCCGGCGATATCCGGAAACCAGCGTCGGCTGGTATCGGCGCGTGTTCGACATTCCACAGGAAGATGCCGGCCGTCGCATTTCCGTCCTGTTCGACGGAGCCTTCCGCGACGCGTTAGTCTTTCTGAACGGATATTTCATCGGCCGCAACGACAACGGCTACGCGCCCTTCTGCTTCGATCTCACCGATTTTCTGAATTATGGCGGCAAGAATTATCTCGTCGTCCGCATGGACGCCAGCTTCGGCGACGGCTGGTTCTATGAAGGAGCAGGAATCTATCGCCACGTCTGGCTGATTAAGACCGACACGCTGCACCTCGCACAGTGGGAGAGCTATGTTCGTCTGGAAATCGAAGGGAAGACCGCGAGACTAAAACTTGGAGCTGTCGTTCAGAACGATGGCTCAGAACCGGACAGCTGCTTTGTGCGCTGGGAGATTGTGGAACCAAGCGGAAAGGTTGTGGCGAGGGCGGACGCGGGAATAATGATGGTCGCCCCCAACCGGTCGATGGTGGTCACGGGCGACGCAACCTTGCCGAACCCTGCGCTGTGGTCTCCCGAAATGCCAAGTCTCTATTCGGCCATCGTGACAGTCGCCAACGGCAAGCTGCGCGATGCCGAACGCATTACCTTCGGCGTGCGCGATATCAAATGGGATGCCGACAAGGGATTTTTCCTCAACGGCAAGCGAGTCGAGATCAAAGGCACCTGCAATCATCAGGACCACGCTGGAGTGGGTGCGGCGCTTCCCGACCGTCTCCAGGCGTATCGCCTCGCCGTGCTAAAAGCAATGGGATCGAATGCGGTTCGCACCTCGCACAACATGCCGACGCCGGAGTGGGTCGAGGCCTGCGATCGCATGGGCATGCTCATGATGTGTGAAACGCGGCAGATGAGTTCCAATCCCGAAGGCATGGCGCAACTGGAAGCGATGGTCAAACGCTATCGCAACTCGCCCTCCATTATTCTCTGGTCGATGGGCAACGAAGAATGGATCATGATGCCGCAGCCGCAAGGCGTGCGCGTAATCGACGATATGATCGCCCGAACCCACGAACTGGACCCGACACGATTGTGCACCGCCGCCGTTAATCAAAGTTACCAGACAAGCTTTCCTGAGCAGTTGGATGTGATGGGCTTCAACTACAACCTCGGCGCCA
>JASHPL010000412.1 GCA_030038125.1 Candidatus Sulfotelmatobacter sp. | reverse complement strand
CAGGGCCGCGCGAACTTCAGGGCTGAACCCGAATTCCATGATGACAGGAACTGGATTTTTCGCATTAACTGGAGCGCTCAGGCTCAACTGAATGTCGACAGTCACTGCGGGATAAGAGGAATTATCGACATGACCGACGAGTTCCTTGGTCAGCACGGGAGCGTCTCCGGCCATTTCCCGCTTCGTACGTTTTAGCTCCCAGGCGACGTTGGGAGTATTTGCCGGAGCGAAGCCGTAAATCTCGCGATCGAAATCCTTCACGATTTCTGGCCGGCGCAGTTCCCACCAGGCTTCAGCTGTGTCGATCCGCGCGCCGTTTTTAAGCAGTAAAGGGTCGGGCAGGACATAGGGGTGAACTTTCGATTCGTCGAAGTTTGCCGCATTGGGCGATTTGGGATCGCCGTCGGGCCCTCGGCGCAGAGACTTGATGTGCAGCAAGTCCATAATGCGCTGATGGTCTTGTTCGGCGGTTAGTCGAACCGGAGCGGCTTGCTCGACGAGGGCCGAAGGGGCGCCGGACACCAGCACAGCTGCGATTGCCAGCCCCAAGTGTGCACGGTTTTGCCACTGAGCTTCGCCCCGCCGGACAGCCGGCCACCGTAATGACATCATGAGCATCCTTGGACGAGCGCACGCAAGCGTTCGGCCGCGCTTTCGGGTGTGATATCCCGCTGCGGCGTGCCCAGCATCTCAAATCCCACCATGAATTTGCGAATTGTCGCGGAACGCAGGAGCGGCGGATAAAAATGAGCATGAAAATGCCACTCGGGATGCTCAGCACCGTCGGTCGGGGATTGATGGAATCCCATGGTGTAAGGAAAAGGAGCGTTGAAAACTTTGTCGTAGGTCGAAGTAACCTGCTTCAACATCGCGCTGAACTGTCGCGAGTCATCATCCGTAAACTCATTCACGCTGCCGATGTGAGGACGGCTGCAGATCAGCACTTCAAACGGCCAGACCGCCCAGAAAGGTACCAAAGCGATGAAGCGCGCGCTTTCGCAAAGCACGCGAACGCTCTGTCCCCGCTCCAATTCCAGATAGTCGCACAATAGGCAGCGGTTGTGTGTGTTGAAATAGGTGGTCTGAGAAGCCAGTTCTTTTGAAGGTTCCTGCGGAATCGACTGCGTTGCCCAGATCTGGCAGTGCGGATGCGGATTACTGGCTCCCATCATCGCGCCGCGGTTCTCGAAGATCTGAACATATTGAACGAAGTCGATCTCTCCCAGTTCGCGGAATTGCTGCATCCACGCTCTAACCACAAGCTCAATCTCATCGACGCACATGGTCGCCAGTGTGCGGTTGTGGCGCGGGGAAAAGCACATGACCCGGCAAATGCCGCGTTCGGTTTCGGCGACCAGCAATCGCTTGCGATCCAGATCAAAACGATCGGAAGCGATATCGGTTTTCAGCCCCGCAAAATCGTTGTCGAACACAAAAGTGGATGCGTAGTGCGGATTATGAATCCCTCCAGCACGCACGTTTCCTGGACAGAGATAACAGTTGGGGTCGTATTCGGGTTCAACGCTCGCTGGTAACGGCGCCACATCACCCTGCCAGGGGCGCTTGGCGCGATGAGGTGAAACCACCACCCACTCGTTGGTGAGAGGGTTGAGCCTGCGGTGGGGATCTTCAGCGAGATTCAAGTTTTCGGCCACGCGGCATTTTACGATGAGCGAGTGGCGATTAGGGCTGGACAGGTCCTTGCTAAAGCCCCAGCGAGGGAAATACGAGTAGGAACAGAAGGCCACGCCGGCGTCGGAGTCAAGGTAAATCGCCCTGCGGAGAGGAATGCGGAATTTGTGAAACAAAGAGCGTCTGTTTCTACGGTGAGACGTGGCATAATCCCCTGCGAGTTTCCCTATCAGGTACCAATCTATGCGACGACTGTTGATTGCCGTTTCCTTGTGTTTCATGAGTCTCTTATTCCCCTGCTTCCCCGCGAGCGGTACCACTGAAAAGCCGCTTCAGATCTACTTCATCGACGTGGAAGGCGGGCAATCGACGCTGATCGTAAGCCCGTCCGGCCAGTCGTTGCTGATTGATGCCGGCTGGCCGGGCTACGACGGGCGCGACGCTGATCGCATCATGACTGCGGCGCGCGAGGCGGGGCTCAAGCAGATCGATTATGTGCTCATTACGCACTACCACCGCGACCACGTCGGCGGTGTGCCGCAGTTGGTTGACGGAATCAAAGTCGGCACGTTCATCGATCACGGTCCGAACCTCGAAGATTCTGAGGTCACGCGTACGGACTACGCGGCCTACGAGAAGGCGATCGCGGGTCACGCCCATGTGGTCGTGAAAGCGGGGTGGGGACTTCCAATCAAAGGAATCGAAGTTCGCGTGCTTACCGCCGCTGGAGATCACATTACCGACCCGTTGCCGGGAGCTGGACAAGCAAATCCCTATTGCGCGAAGGAACCGGTTGCGCCGGTGGACAACACGGAGAATGCACGTTCGGTGGGAGTGCTGATTACTTATGGCCAGTTTCGATTCCTCGATCTGGGTGATCTGACCAAGAAAAAAGAGCTGGAGCTGGCGTGTCCGAACAACATGATCGGCACCGTCGATCTTTTTCTGGTGACACATCATGGATTGGATGTTTCGAATGCCAAGGCTTTGGTTTGGGCGCTGCATCCGCGAGTCGCGGTGATGAACAATGGACCGCGCAAGGGCGGTAGCCCGGCAGCGTGGCAGATCGTGCACGATTCGCCAGGATTAGAGGATCTCTGGCAACTACATTATGCAGAAGAGTCCGATCGTGACCACAACGTTCCAGAAGATCGCATCGCCAACGTGAAAGAGAACTGCGAGGGCAAGTACCTTAAAGTTGTCGCAGAGTCAGATGGTTCATTTACTCTGACCAATGCGCGCACGGGAGAAGAGAAGCACTATGTAAGGAAATAGTTAAAATCTCAGTTAGGACGTATTGAAAGCAGGCTCTCTAACATACGTCGTGGATTGCAGCGAACCCACCCAACTTGGCAATTGAGGAAAAACTCTGGTCGTCATTCTGATGGGCGTCGTTGGTGCGGGCAAAACGACTGTAGGAATTTTGCTGGCCGGGGAACTGGGCTGGCAGTTTGCTGACGCCGACGATTTTCACTCAGCACCAAACAAAGAGAAAATTCGTCACGGTATCGGACTCACCGATGAAGATCGCGGTCCGTGGTTGGCGCGATTACGCGTGGCGATCGCAGACTGGATCGTCTACAAACAAAATGTCGTTCTAGCCTGCTCTGCCTTAAAGCGCAAGTATCGGCAGGAGTTGGACGCTGGGCCGGAAGTTCGGTTCGTCTACCTGAAAGGAAGCGCGGCGCTGATCGCGCGCCGTCTTCGCATGCGCACCGGGCACTTCGCCGACGAACACATTCTCGCCAGCCAACTCGCCGATTTAGAAGAACCCGAGAATGCTGTGACGGTCGATATCGATCGCACACCGCAGGAAATCGTCCGCTCTATTCGACAACAGCTAGGGTTGAAGTAGAATCCTGGAGCACTCCTCAAGGTCATTTACGGAACATCCACTTGCTTACATCTTCCGAGCCTTTCGAATCCGCCGTGGTCTCGCGCTTGATTTGGCGGCTGATGCCCTTCCTTTTTCTGCTTTACATCGTTGCTTACCTGGACCGAATCAACGTGGGCTTTGGCATTCTGCAGATGCGAGGGCAACTGAGCATCACGGACCGTGATTATGGGCGGGCGGCAGGCATGTTCTTCGCCGGGTATTTCTTCTTTCAGCTTCCCAGCAATCTCATCATTGAGAAGATTGGCGCACGCCGCTGGATTTCAGCTCTGATGGTGGCCTGGGGCGTTATTTCCTGCCTGATGATCTTCATTCGCGGTCCAGTGAGTTTTTGCGTGATGCGCTTTCTTCTGGGCGCGGCCGAGGCTGGATTTTTTCCCGGCATAATCCTTTACATGAAGAATTGGTTTCCGGCTGGAGCGCGGGCGCGTGCGGTGGCGTGGTTCATGACGGCGAATCCGATCGCGGGCGTTGTCGGCAGCCCCATCTCCGGGGCATTGCTCAATCTGCACGGCTCTGGGCTGGAGGGGTGGCAATGGATGTTCTTAATGGAAGGCATGCCCGCTATCGTCCTCGGGGCTATCGTGTTCTGGACCTTAGCGGATAGTCCGCAGGATGCGAAGTGGCTTCGAGGTGAGGAAAAGAATTGGCTGCTGGACACGCTATTGCGGGAACAAAACGCTACGCCAGGCGGCGACTCCAGTATTTGGCGTGCCGTGTTCAGCCTGCGGATCTGGCTGCTTTCTCTGGTTTATTTCGGGGTCTCGACGACGATGTACGGGGTTACGCTTTGGCTGCCGAGCGTGATCCGCGCCTTATCGGGATTGAGTTATTTCTGGACCGGAGTGGTGGCGGTGGTTCCATTTGTCGTGACCACGGCGGCCATGGTGCTGGTGGGCATGCACTCCGATCGCCGTGGCGAGCGGCGGTGGCACACGGCAATTCCGGCTTTCACGGCGGGGATTGGATTGCTGATTGCCGGCTATGGGAGGTCGCCAATCGTAGTTGTAACCGGGATCGGGGTAGGGCT
>JASHPL010000411.1 GCA_030038125.1 Candidatus Sulfotelmatobacter sp. | reverse complement strand
AGCTTCCCAACATGTGGCCTTCAAGTTTGCTCCTGCTCAACCCGCGCGAATCAGTCGGGAAAACTGGGAGTGCGTCTAAGGAGATAGTCTGATGGTGAGACGAATTCTCGCAGCGTTAATTTTCGTTCTGTGCTTCATGCCGCTTGTTATTGCACAAGCGACAGGCACGCGCATTGATCTTTACTTCAGCGATTGGCATAACGCCAAACCACACACTACGCAGGGCACGCTCGAGGAACGCGACATCTACACGCGGGGCGATCCTCACAATCCCACACAAAAGGGGGCGGTCCTCCGGTTCATCAATGGCTATAGCTATGCGACGCTGGCGCCGCACGCTTCCACCAATGCTACGCGCCTCGATGGAGAGCAGGAGATTTATTTCGTTGCGTCGGGTCATGGCACTGCTAACGCTGGCGGGCAGACTGCAGATCTGTTTCGTAATGTCGCCGTTCTGATGCCGGCGAACCTGGAGTTCACAATCAAGAACACTGCCGACGCGCCACTGGAAATGTACTTGATCCGCGAGCCTACTCCACCAGGCTTTCGGCCAAATTCCGATATGCTGGTACGAGACGGCAACAAGATTCCGATTGCCTCAAGCAGCGGCCACTGGGCTCATATCGACAAGCCGCTCTTCACGACTGGCGATGGGCTGGGCACCTTGGAAGCCGTGATCCTAGTCGCGCTCGATCCACTTACCATGGGGCGGCCGCACGTCGTTGACCACGACGATATCGAAGAAGTATGGACCGCGCTGGAGGGGACAAGTATTGCGTTCGTGAGCAACGAACTACGCCGACAAACTCCGGGCATGTCGTTTTACCACATTCCCGATAACAAAACGCCGCACTGCAACATCAACCAGAACGAAGATCAGGAAGTCAGTTTTCTCTACTTTGCGCGCTATCATCCGCACGAAACCAGGAAATAGAAAGAAGGGAGAAAGCCTTGGCTATGGGGCGTTGCACGCTCGCTTTTCTGATCGCTCCAGCGATGGTGCTGAGCATGTGGTCGGTGGCAAAGGGGCAGAATCCGCCGCCGAGCAGTGGCACGAAGAACGCGATCAACGGAATCAATTCGTATCCTGGACCGGAATTCGTGAAGTATCCAGAGCGGGCCGCGCACGACCGGCGTATCGATCTGTTCATTAGCGATTGGCAGGGATCGCTTCCGCGCTTCGAGCACGGGTCGCTGGTGCTGCGGGACGTTCTGACTCATGGAGATAACTATGCTCCGCCCGAAAAAGGCGCAGCTCTGCATTACGCGAATTTTCTAGCTTATGGACGCCTGCCGCGGGGCTCCTGGACTACACCTTCCAAGCTTGCAGGGCAGCAAGAGGTTTACTACATTCTCGGAGGCGAGGGCGAGATCACTGCCGGAGATCAGACCGCGAAACTGCACAAAGATATCGCTGTGTTCATGCCTGAAGGCATTGAGTTCGTGATGCGATCTACTGGCGATGAAGCACTCACGATGTATGTGATTAATGAGCCGGTTCCCAACGAATTTCATCCCAGAGCCGACATGCTGGCAAAAGATGAAGCGTCTGCGCGACGCAGGACCCCAGCCGCAGACGATCCCTATATAGTCGGAGGAGCCTCCGGTCATTGGGCTCACATAGTCAAGGAATTGTTCTCTCCAGCAGATGGACTCGCTACCATACAAAGCGTGATCACGGTAACGATTAATCCGCTGACGATGGGCGAACCGCATCCGCATCGGCCGGGCCAGGAAGAAATCTGGGCTGCGATTGAAGGTTCCAGCCTGCTGATGATGGGATCGGAGTTGCGGGTTCAGAAGCCGGGCATGGCGTACATGCTGCCGCCGGATGCTGTAACCACGCACTCCAATATCAATGTCGGCGAGCAGCCCGCAAAATTTCTCTATTTCGCGAAGTTTCCGGAGGGGGAGAACTACACTCATCCTGTTACTTCCCCACAAGTACGAAAGTAAGGAAAAATTGCATCTCAGCAGCTTCTCGGCAATAAGAACAAAGATGACGAGATATCGTCTCATTTTCTTTCTTTCGGCGGTGCTGTTGATTCCTGCGGCGTGGAGTCAAACTGCCGGCAATGGAGAGTACTTCGTCTATTTCGGAACCTACACCGGCTTCGTCTACATGAATGAAGGCTTGCCGGCGGGAGTCAGCCACAGCAAAGGGATCTATGTAAGCCGCTTCCGCCCGGTTACGGGCGAGCTAAGCCGTCCGGAATTAGCAGCCGAGATTGCCAACCCGTCGTTTCTCGCCATTCACCCAAACCAGCGATTTTTGTATGCCGTAATTGAGGATCCGATGTCGCTGGGACCGGAATTTGATCACGAGTCCTTTGTGAGCGCGTTTGCCATCGATCCCGTGAATGGCAAGCTGCGGCTGTTGAATACTCGTCCGACCGGTGGAACGAGCACCTGTTACATCTCGATCGACAAGACCGGTCATTACGCGCTGCTGGCGAACTTTGGCAGTAGCAGCGTCAGCGTGTTGCGGATAAACGATGACGGTTCGCTCGGCGAACAGACCTCGTTCATGAAGCATATCGGACATGGGAAAGATCCGTCGTTTCAGGACCGCGCTCATCCGCATTCCATCGACGTCTCGCCCGATAATCGCTATGCGATCGTGTCTGATCTGGGAGTGGACAAGGTATTTATCTACCAGTTCGACGCTTCAACGGGGAAACTGTCGCCGCACGATCCGCCGTCGGTAGAGATGGAAGCGGGAGGCGGGCCACGCCACTTCGTCTTCGACTCCGCCGGAAGGTTTGGCTACTCGCTGAAAGAGATGAGCGGTATCGTCACGGTTCTCGCATGGAATCCTGCGGAAGGCGCTCTGACCCCAGTAGAAGATGCGAAGACGCTGGCGTCCGATTTCGTCGGCGCGAATGACAGCGCCGAAATTGCGATTCATCCCAACGGAAAATTTTTGTACGAATCGAACCGTCGATTCCGAGGAGCAAACTTGTTTGGTCCGGATACGATTGGGGTTTTTGCAATTGACCCGGAGACCGGCAAACTTAGCGAGATCGAACAGGTTCCACCCGGCGGTACGATGCCGCGCAACTTCGCCATCGATCCAACCGGGGCTTATCTGTTTTCCGGGAATGAGTTGAGCAACACGGTCACGGTATTCCGCGTCAACAGCGACAGCGGCCGGCTCACCCCCACCGGGACGGTACTGAAGATCGATGTACCAGTGTGCATCAAGTTTGTGCCGATGCAGCGATAGTCCACGGCCTTCATTTGTTGTTTGGCGGTGCTTGGCTTTAGCGCAGAGTCCGGGAGATTCGGGTTTTTATGAAGCAGATTCGAAGTGCAGTATGTTTCGCCCTCGCTCTCGTGGCCGCAACCTTTTTGAGAGTTCCGGCCATGGCACAGGAGGGCGACTTTTTTCTGTATGTTGGCACCTATACAGGATTCACGTATGTGCACCACAGCCGAACCTATGGCGTTGGAGAGAGCCATAGCCAGGGAATTTACGTGAGCCGGTTTCATGCTGCGACCGGCGAGTTGAGCGCGCCCGAACTGGCGGCGCAGATGGTGAATCCGTCATTCCTGACCATTTCGCCCAACCACAAATTCCTCTATGCGGTGAGCGAAGATCCGTATTCTCTCGGACCGCCACTCGATCATTCCTCTTACGTAAGTGCGTTCGCGATCGATCCCGCTACAGGGCACTTGCGCCTATTGAACACGGCCCCAGCGAGCGGAACCAGCACGTGCTTCATCTCGATGGACAAGACCGGAAGATACGTGCTGATGTCAAATTTTGGAAGCGGAAGCACATCGGTCATCCGCACTCGAGACGATGGATCGCTCGGCGAACTGACGGCATTTATGCAAGACGTTGGGCATAGTGTGGATCGCGCCATCCAGTTTGAGCCCCACACGCACTCGGTAGTGGTCTCGCCCGATAATCGTTACGCCATCGTGAGTGATCTCGGCATCGATAAAGTTCTCATCTTTCGATTCGATGTCCAAACTGGCGCGCTTTCGCCGCCAGACGCTCCTTTCGTTACCGTGTATCCGGGGGGGGGTCCGCGCCATTTCACATTCGATCCATCAGGAAGGTTTGGTTATCAACTCACCGAGATGGGGGGAACGGTCGACGTGTTCGCGTGGGATCCATCACA
This sequence comes from Candidatus Sulfotelmatobacter sp., assembly GCA_030038125.1. Taxonomy (GTDB): domain Bacteria; phylum Acidobacteriota; class Terriglobia; order Terriglobales; family Acidobacteriaceae; genus Sulfotelmatobacter. Next base: position 4,120 of record JASHPL010000411.1, on the reverse strand, counting down.
CGGGCGACTGACTCCGGTTCAGCGGGTGCAAACCGTGCCCCATGATTTTTTCGGGGGTAATCACAGCGCCGAGATTGCAGTGCGTCCCGATGGAAAATTTCTGTACGAATCCAATCGCCGTACGCAGGGCGAAACGGTGCGGGGACCGGACACCATTGGAGTTTTCGCGATTGACTCCAAGACCGGGATGCTAACTCCAGTCGAGCAAGTGTTGAGTGGAGGAACCATGCCGCGGAACTTCGAGATCGACCCGACAGGGAACTTCCTGCTCGCGGCCAATCAGCTCACAAACAACATCGTCATTTTCCGCATTGACAGCAGCACAGGTCGGCTTTTGCCGACTGGCCAACAAATCAAGGTGGACACTCCGGTTTGTCTGAAGTTCGCTCCTGTGGAAAAATGAGGCCTGGCAAGTGTGGAACGGCCAAAATGAAGAGTACAGCTTGCCATTCATCATATAATATAATCAACGTTCGAAGGGATTGACGCAACGATTCGCCCTTTCGCCCCGGTGATCCCATGAAGAAATCGTCTTGCCATTCCTCGTTTCTATTCCGAACGGCAATGGTATTAGCGGCCGGGGGAATGATGACGGCGCACGCGCAAGATACCGCATTTCACAATGCGCCAGCCTCGGCTCAAACGATAAAGAACCCTTATGCAGGAGAGGCACAGGCAATCGATTCCGGCAAGGCCATATTTGCGCAAAGCTGTGCCAGTTGCCACGGACCTGCGGGTGCGGGGATGGGCAACGTTCCATCATTGGTGACCGGGCCGGTACAGACAGCTCCGGAGGGCAGTATTTTCTGGTACATCACCAAAGGTGACGTAGATAACGGCATGCCATCATGGAAGTCGTTATCAGAGGACCAGCGTTGGCAGGTCGTTTCCTACATCAAGTCTTTGAAAGCGGGCGGCGCCTCCCTAGCGTTGCCAGCCGCTGCGGGAACCGTAGTCAAGTCGAACGCGCCGCCTCCTAAACCACCCTTCACCGATTACCGTTTTGAGGAACCAGGAAAAGTTCGACACATCACCGTTCAAGATCTTCCCGAGCCTTACGCCACCCAGTCTGCAACCAATGGCCCCAAGATCGTAGAGCGCCCAGCTGGAGCCTGGCCCAAAGCGCTGCCGGGTTTCGAAGTGGACCTATATGCGACCGGCCTACACAATCCGCGCCTGATGCGTACTGCACCGAATGGTGACATTTTTCTGGCGGAAACCAGCGCCGGAAACATTAAAGTTTTTCGCGGGATCACGGCTGACCATAAACCGCAACAAGTCGAGGTCTTCGCAGCAGGATTGAACACACCGTTTGGGATTGCCTTCTATCCTCCGGGACCCGATCCACATTGGGTATATGTCGCGGACATGGATGCTGTGCTGCGGTTCCCGTATCACAACGGCGATCTGGTAAGTACCGGCCCGCCGGAGCATTTGGATGATCTGCCCAGCGGCGGCCACCATCGTTCGCGAGATGTTCAGTTTTCTCCGGATGGCAAGAAGATGTATGTCTCGGTCGGGTCGCACGAGAATGTGAGTGATGGACCCGAAGAAACGTATCGCGCCGACATTCTCGAATACAACCCTGACGGTTCCGGCGTCCAGGTTTATGCCTCGGGTATTCGTAATGCAGTCGGTATCGCGTTCGATCCCGAGACTGGCGAGCTGTGGTGTTCGGTGAACGAACGCGACGGGCTTGGCAATGACCTCGTGCCCGATTACATCACGCACCTGCAGGCAGGAGGATTTTATGGCTGGCCGTGGTGGTACATGGGTGGGCGTCAGGATCCTAGGTTCCCTGACAAGAGGCCCGACTTAAAAGACAAAGTCATCACGCCTGATGTGATCTTGCAGCCCCACAACGCTTCGCTGGAAATGACATTCTACGAGGGCAAGCAGTTTCCTGCCGAGTATCGGGGCGACATCTTCGCTGCTGAACATGGATCCTGGAACCGGTCTCCGCGGGCGGGGTACGAAGTGATTCGTGTGCCCTTGCATCAGTCCGGACATGCAAGCGGCGAATACGAAGATTTCCTGACTGGCTTCGTGGTGGATGACGACAGCGTTTGGGGACGGCCAGTGGGAGTTACTGTCGCCAGCGACGGTTCGTTGCTGGTCAGTGACGACGCTTCGGGTTCGATTTGGCTGGTAACTTACAGCGGGAAATAAAAGTCCGTCCGTGCTTACGTTGCGGAGGCACGCAGACGCGCGTTGGAGCGGAGATCGATGATGATTCTGTTGGCTGGAAAGACTCGATGACCAATACTTTACATCGCTACGGAGACGCGGAGAGCTTCTACGATGACTACATCGTATTCGCCAGCCCCAGCAATGGAAACAACGAAGTCAACAGCATACCCAAGCTGAAAAAGTTTCTCGAACTGGCGCTGCCGTTCGGTCCGGTCAACATGGGCGATCCCGCTCACGGTGGTGCGCTTCGGCCCTCACCTCACTTGACCACTCTGGCGAACTGGCACCGTGATATGAAGCCAGACTTCCGCGCAGTCATCGATGGCATCAACGAACCTGCGTCAGTGGCCGCGATTTTCGACAGTCAGGAGGCGGCCGAGAAATTTCTGAAAGCCGTCGTGGAGGCTGATCTCGGCCTCTCTGTCAATATTTCCACCTCCGTTGAAGGCGCACAGCAATGTTGTCGGTTCGTCGGCATTACTCGGCACAGTGTCGGGTACTCATTGGGCTTCGAAGGGGCGACCGAGAAGCTACCGAACACTCAGTCGCTCAAGATTACGACCATGTGCGGGCATGGAATGATTTCGGCGAGCCTGGCTAAGAAAATGATCGACTGGGTTAAGGAGGGCCGGCGCACTCCAACCGAAGCCGTCACGTATCTGGCTCGCTTCTGTTCTTGCGGCGTGTTCAACCCGGCGCGCGCGCGACGAGTTCTTGAGGACGCGCGCAAGAAGATGGAATAACGGTGAGTTCGTGTTTTTGGAGGAAACGACAGCGCTTGCCGTGATTCTTTATTCTTGCTTGTCGTACACTACCATCTCGTGAAACGGCTTGCCGTCCTTGTCGACGCCATCCATGGTGAAAATCGTGGTTTTTCCATCTTTCGACAAGACAGATTTACTTTTGGCGGGTCTGCCGTTCATGTTCCAAGTGTGAACATTGACGTGGCTGTTGATCTTCTTTACGGTCACTGTCACATTGTCTCTGCCGATGACCTGGACCGGTTTGCCCTGGATCGGCGTGTAGTGCCAGCTTGTGCTCTTGCCTTCGGAATTGGTTTCGTTCACTGTGACCGTGCCGTCGGCGTCAATAATGCACATGTCAACCTGCGGCGGCGGACCAGGAAATTTGGACTTCGAAAAGTTTGCCGTCCAGGTTCCGGCAAAGCCTCCGGCGGGTATTCCGGCGGCCTGGGCCGCGAACGTGAAAGCCAGGAAAGCAACGGGGAGAGTGCAAAGGCTCCGCTTCATGGCTGATATGATAGTACAAATAGGCACGCTGTCAAGGTTTTCAAAAAAACTCCCAAAGAGCAGGGCCTTTTTCTCTCATGCTAAAAACTTATGATAGTATGATTGACCCAAAGTTCCAAAACGAGTCCACCTTGATTCCAGTTTCTCGAACTTCGAAACGCCCCCATGGAGCTCGATATGCGTCGATTGCAATTTTCACTCGGTTTGCTACTTGCAGGGATGCTTTGCGTGAGTGGTTTGTCCCGGTCGGTGGCAAAGTCCACGAGTAGGGGATTCTTATTGGTCGCCAATAAGGGCGACAATGCTCTTGGCATTATCGATCCGGTTGCCGGACGCCAGATCGGTGAGGTCGCCGAAGGTGGAGTTACCGGCCACGAGGTCGTAGCATCACGTGACGGAAAGCTTGCTTATGTGCCGATCTATGGAAATTCCGGTGTCGGACAACCGGGTACGGATGGCAGCAATCTCGTGGTCATCGATCTCGGTGCGCGCAAGGTCGTCGGTAATGTCGACTTTGGAAAAGGCGTGCGCCCGCATCTGCCAGTCCTCGGTCCGAAAAATGGGCTGTTATACGTGTCGACTGAGCTGAACCAGTCGATCACGATCATTGATCCCAAGACTTTGAAGATTGTCGGCTCAGTTCCCACCGGCCAAGCAGAATCACACATGTTCGCGATTAC